>NZ_CP096658.1:0-305697 GCF_023238445.1 Halorussus gelatinilyticus
GCCGCCTCGCGGCTCCCGCGGCGGGCCGACGGCGCTCTCGGTAGGGGAACCCTCAATACGGACGAGCGACGAGAGGGTGTCATGAACGCGAAGGGTTCGGCCGCAGTCGAACTCACCGTGCAGGGTGCAGAGAAGCGCGACGCGGGCCGGGGAATCGCGCGCATCCCCGAGTCGGCCCGGTCGGCGCTCGGCGTCCTGAGCGGCGACACCGTGGTCGTAGAGGGCGAGCGCGACACCGTGGTCAAGGTGTGGCCCGCCGGGACCGACGTGCAACGGGGCGTCGTCCAAGTGGACGGCGAGACCCGAGCCAACGCCGGAATCAGCATCGGCGACACCGTGACCGTCCGCCAGATTACGGTCGCGGACGCCGACGCGGTGACGCTCGCGCCGACCGCCAAATTCGACGAGGACGACCGCGAGACGCTCGAAGCGGCGCTCAAGCGCACGCTCCGGGACCGGCCGGTCAAGGAGGGCGAGCGCGTCCGCATCGAGCGCCTCGGCGACGCCGGAACGTTCCACGTCGGGGGCACCGACCCCGACGGCGTGGTCCGCGTGACCGACGATACCGACGTCGCGGTGGCGCTGTCGGGCGGTTCCGGTTCGGGAGCGAGCATCGGGGCGGGGTCGAGCGCCGGGTCGGGAGCGGGCGGAGGAGGAAGCGTCTCGATTCCCATCGGCGGCGACGGCGACGACGAGAGTCCCCAGCGACCGACCGGCGCGACCTACGAGGACATCGGGGGCCTCGAAGAGGAACTCGAACGCGTCCGCGAGATGGTCGAGTTGCCCCTCTCGAACCCCGCGCTGTTCCGGCGCTTGGGCATCGACCCGCCGAAAGGCGTCCTGCTCTACGGGCCGCCGGGCACCGGGAAGACGATGATAGCCAAGGCGGTCGCCAACGAGGTGGACGCCCACTTCGTCACGGTCTCCGGCCCCGAAATCATGAGCAAGTACAAGGGCGAGAGCGAGGAGCGCCTGCGCGATGTGTTCGAGCAGGCCCGCGAGAACGCCCCGACTATCGTGTTCTTCGACGAGATAGACGCCATCGCTGGCGAGCGCGACGAGGACAGCGACGTGGAGAACCGCGTCGTCGCCCAGCTGCTCTCGATGATGGACGGTCTGGAGTCCCGCGGCGAAGTCGTCGTCATCGGCGCGACCAACCGCGTGGACGCCATCGACCCGGCGCTCCGGCGGGGCGGGCGATTCGACCGCGAAATCGAAATCGGCGTGCCCGGCGAGGCCGGCCGCCGCGAGATTCTGGACGTTCACACCCGCGGGATGCCGCTGGCAGAGAGCGTGGACCTCGACAGGCTCGCGGCCAGTACGCACGGGTTCGTCGGCGCGGACCTCCACACGCTCTCGACGGAGGCCGCGATGGCCGCGCTCCGGCGGGCGCGCGACGCCGGGGCCAGCGAGGAGGAACTGATGGAGGTCGAGGTCACCCGCGAGGACTTCGAGACGGCGATGGCCTCCGTGGACCCCTCGGCGATGCGGGAGTTCGTCGCCGAGTCGCCCGAAATCGACTTCTCGGCGGTGGGCGACTTGGAGGAGGCCAAGCAGACGCTGACCGAGGCCGTCGAGTGGCCGCTGGCGTACCGCAACCTCTTCGAGCAGACCCGGACCGACCCGCCGACGGGCATCCTGCTACACGGCCCGCCCGGCACCGGAAAGACGCTTCTCGCGCGGGCCTTGGCGGGCGAGAGCGACGTGAATTTCATCTCCGTCGAAGGTCCCGAACTGTTGTCCGCACCGGTGGGAGAGAGCGAAGCCAAAGTCCGGGAACTGTTCGACAAAGCGAGACAGGCCGCTCCCGCTATCATCTTCTTCGACGAGATAGACGCCATCGTGCAAGAGCGCGGAACCGGTTTCAGCGGCGGTGGACAGGTGAACGACAAAGTCGTCTCCCAACTCCTCACCGAGATGGACGGACTCACAGAGAATCCGAACATCGTCGTTCTCGGTGCGACGAACCGGTACGACGAAATCGACCGTGCGCTTCTGCGACCCGGCCGGTTGGAGGAACACGTAGAGGTACCACCGCCGGACGAGGAGGGACGGAAGGCGATTTTGAACATTCACGCTGCGGACAAGCTACTCGGCGACGACGTGGACTTGGACGAACTGGCCGCCGAGTTGGAGGGCTACACCGGCGCGGACCTCGAAGCCGTGGTCCGCGACGCCTCGATGCGGGCGATTCGAGAGGCCGCCGAAGCGTGGGGCGTCGAACAGGCCAACGAGAACGCCGACGAGATAGAAATCGGAAAGAAGCACTTCGACGCCGCCGTCGAGAAGGTCCGACCGTCGATAGAGTGAGCCGAGCGAAACCGCCGGTTTCGCTCGGCCGCCGGTAGTTTTCGCCGACCCTTCGGTTTCGTCGGGGGTCGGCCGAGTTCGTTGCTCTACATTGACACATTGCGAGCGTCAGGGGGGGACGTCCGCGTACGTATTAGAAATATTCTATCAACTTATAGAATATTTTATGTCTTGTCCGTGGAATTAAACGTCCGAAGCATGACAGACGATTCCCCCGGCCGTCGTTCGAGCGACGGCACTCGTCGGCGGTTCCTGAAAGGTATCGGTGCGGCAAGCGCGGGCGCGTTCGGTCTCCCCCTGCTCTCGGACGAGGGTCGCGCGGCCTCCGAGTCGCGTGCCCCCGAGAAGTTCCGCGTCACCGGCCGCGAAATCGTCCAGACGAAGATTCGCCCCGAGGAAGTGACCGTCAGGACGCGAAAGATCAGTCCGGACCTGAAGAAGCGCTACGGTCTCACCCCGCCGGTATTGACGAAGACCGAGACGTTCCGGCGACCGAAACCCGAGGCCGACGACCTGCCCGAGCGCGATACCCGCACGGACAAGCGCGAGTGGGACACCTACTACGCCAAGCCCGACGAGTGGAAGGACTACCACCAGCGGAGCGGCGGCGTCGGTATCCAGTCGAAGGACCCCGACGAAGAGAACCACCCGTACGGCGTCTGGGAGTACGAGGCAGTCGATGGCGGCTACGAGACGGCGGCCCCGATGAACGTCATCTCCGAACGGTCCACCGGCGACGTGGCCGGCGTGCTGACGAGCAACGGCTGGACAGACAACGTGGTCCAGTACAACCGCCACGCGTACAACAGCGCAACGAACCAGTTCGAGCAACAGGACAAGTCGGTCGCCACGGGCACCTTCGGCTTCCTCGGTCGCAAGCACCTCAAGATGTGGGAGTTCGAGGGCTACGTCTCCGGGTCGGCCCACGTCGATAACTCGGTGCCCCACGAGGCCACCTCCTTCGAGGACGCCGAGCAGGCCATCGAGGGCGTCTTCGACGACGCCTCGGGCTGGTACGGCTCCAAGGACTACTACGACATGAACAACGGCTACCAGCTCGACCACGACAACTACGCGACGAAGCTCGTCGAGTACTGAGCGCCCGATACCGAAGTCGGCGGTCCGGTAGCGAGCGCCCACATTTATTTTTCCACCCTCCGTACGGCCCGGTATGAACCCGAAGACGGCCGTCAGACCGCACCGGAGTCTCGTCCTTCCGCTTCTCGTCGTCGCCGTCCCGGCGCTGTACTTCGTCTACCGGGACGCCGCCATCGGCTGTCCGCCCGGCCGAACGTGTCTGGAACTCGCGCACTTCGGGACCGCCGCGGGGGCGCTGGCCGTGACCTACCTCGTCGCCGGCGTCGCGCTCGCGGCCGCGGACGCGAGCGCACTCGCGGACCGGTCGGCGCTCGCCCGCGTCGCGTTCCGGCCGACCGACCGCACGCTCGCGGTCCTCGCGGTTCTCGTCGCGGGGCTGGCGGCGTATCTCCTCGCGTCGGCCGCGACGACGATTCCGGGGTGGCTCGACGCCGCGCTGACGCCGGTCGGACTCCTCGTCGGTCTCCCGCTCCTCGTCGTCACCGTGGTACTGATAACGCTCGGGAACGCGGTCGGCGAACCCTCGCTGGCGGTCCAGTCGGCCGTCGTCGCCGCCGGTCTCGCGGCGACCGGCGCGTGGCTGTTCGTGCTGGCGACCGGCACCGCGGGCTTCTTCGGGTCGTGGCTGCCCTCGAAGATTCGGTCGCGGTAGGAGTGGCGTTTCCGAACGGTCTGGCTTCGAGTTCGGTATCTACAGACGGGACGAAGTTAGCCGCCGGCGGTCGGCGCGGTCGTCTGAGCCGAGACCCCGACCACACCGAACTCGCCACCGCACTCGACGAGTGGGCACAGAGACGCCCGGATAGCTCCCGCTCCGTCGAGAACCCTCTCCTTTCGGGAACGCACGCTGTAAACCAACACCTATCTGGTAGCGTAAATTTTCATAGTGGTTAAATCACTCTGTTCCCCACTGGCGATACGAATGTCAGAGGAGTCTCCCGAATTAGCTTCCGAGACACTCCGGTCGGCACCGTCGGTCGAGGCGCGCCGCCGCCTCATCGAGAACGACGAGTCCGCGAGCGAGGCGGTCCTTGCGGCAGTGGCGAACGCCGAGGCGACCGAGGTGAACGCGCTCCCGCCGCTCGGCGACGAGTTAGACGTGGAGGGTCTCGACGCGCTCGTGGACGCCGAAACGACCCCGTCCGCGGGCGGTCTCGTCTTTACGCGCACCGAGGAGTTGAACGCGGACATCGAAGTTTCGTTTCGCTACGCGGGCTACGACGTGACGGTATCGGAGAACTACGTCCTCCTCGAATAGGTTTCCAATCCGTTAGAAAATAAGTCAAAAGCCGATTTGAGCTTACGGAAAGTCCTTTGAAGTGGCCCCGGAACCGGGAGGCATGAAGCGACGCGAACTCCTCCGTCGAAGCAGCGGACTCGCCGCCGTCGCCGGTCTCTCCGGCTGCGTCGGCAGTTCCGGAACCGGGTCGAGTCCCGGCACGACGACCGACGGCACGACCGACGACGGAGCGAACGGCTCCGAGACGACCGAGGAGAACCGCGAGCGATTCGGGGGCGTCCGGTCCGACGACGACGAGCCGTTCCGGACCATCACGGTCGGCGACCGCGAATCGGTCGTGTTCCCCGACGACAACCGACCTCGCGGCGTGCGCGTCTGGAACGCTGCCGACCGGGCCCGCGAAATCGACGTGGAAATCGCGAAGAGCGCCGACGTCCGCGTGGACCGAACCGTCGAGTTCGCGGCCGACGCTTACCTCGAACTCGCGCTGAACGAACCCGCCAATTACAGCATCTCCGTCGGTCTCGCGGACGCGAGCGAGGCGACGACCTTCGGAATCGAGCGGAGCCAGTTCGACTGCAATCGGGCCGGGACCGACGTGGGCGTCATGCCCGACGGCCGCGTCGAAACCGTGTCGGAGTCCACGACGATGGGCTGTCCCGCCCCGGAGGTCGCCGACAGCGCGCTCTCGGTGGGGCGGGGCGAGTGCGGGAAGGCCCACAGCGCGACCGTCGCGTTCGAGGGCGAGGCGGTCGCGGTGGACGGCGCGGTCAGGACGCCGACACCCCGGTCGGACCTCGAACTCGCGGCCGCGAGCTACGACCGGAACGCCGACGCGCTGACCGTCCGAGTCGCCGCGAAAGCTCCCGAGGAGTCCGGCGTCGGCACCCAGTGCATCGGCGAAGTCGCCTACGAGGCGACCGTGAACTTCGAACACGCGCTCCCCCAGACCGTCAGCGTCGTCCACGAGAGCATGGACGAGACGGTCGGGGTGACGACGAAGACGCGGTAGGAAACGGTCGAGGTGACGAAGCAGACCCGGTGGGAAACGCTCGAAGTGACGACGAAGGCGCGGTGAGGCAGCTACCGCGACAACTGGATGCGCCCGCCGAGCACCGAGTTCACCACCGCGCCGACGAGGACGATTGCGCCCGCCAGATAGAGCCACGTCAGGAAGAGCAACACCGCGCCGATGACGCCGTAGACGCGATACTGGCCGGCGCGCGCGAGGTAGAACTGGAAGAGCGCGTGGAGGACGACCCACCCGACTCCCGCGACGACCGCGCCGGGGAGCGCCTCCCGGACGGTCATCTCGACGGGCGGCATGACGTAGTACAGCGGCAGGAACGCGACGACCAGCCCCGCGACCAGCGCGAGATTCCCGAGGAGATGCTCGAACGGGACGTTCGCGGCGACCGAGGGCGTCCGCAGCGCGTAGCCGACCGCGGCCACGAGACCGACCGCGACGACGACGAGTCCGATAGTGACCGCACCGTCCACCACCTGCTCGACCAGCGAGAGGTCGCGCTCGGTGCCGTACGCCTCCGAGAACGCGATGTCCAGTCCGCGGAACAGTTTGAGCGCGCTCCATCCGACCGTCAGGAACCCGACGACGCCGGCGCTCGTCCGGCCGGACGAACTCGTCAGCGCCCGCTGGAGGATGCGCTCGCCGGAGGTGGACAGCGAACTCGCCACCTGCTGGACCACGAAGTCGGCGAACGCCCGCCCGCCGAGAGCGCTCCCGACGACGACCACCAACAGCGCGAGCGGAATCAGCGAGACGAACGCGTAGTACGCGACGCTCGCCGCCAGAAACGTGACGTTCCGGTCGCGCGCGACGTCGAAGACGCGCTTGACGCTACTTCGAGACGTAGCCATGTGCGAGCGAGCAGACGCCGGCCACGCCTAAAGCCGACACGGCCGGAGTCGGCGTTTTCTCGGGGGAGGGCGCGCTTACCGGGTCGCCCGACTCCCCGGCCTCGCGGGCGGCTCGCCCGTCCGACTGTCGGCGCTATGACACCGTCGTCTGAGGCGATTCGACCGCCTCGATGGTGAGTCGGTTCAGGCCGTCGCACGACTCGGACGACGACACCCGGTACCACGCGCCGAGTCGGATTTCCGGGAGTTGCCCCGGTGGGACGGTGGTCTGCTGTCGCGCCGCGGTCGTGGTCGCCTGCCCGGCCGCAGTCGTGGTCTGGTCCTGCATCGCGGCCGCGGTCGTCGTCTCGCCGTCCGCCTCCGTCGTCTGCCCCGGCGCGGTGGTCGTTTCGAGCAGGTCCTCCGCGAGCGCCTGCTGGGGTGCCAACAGGCCGCGGAAGCCGATGTTCTCGTCGTTCCGGAACGCCTGGACGACGAACAGTTGGTACTCCTGAGACTGGTCGCCGCCGAGACAGGCCGCCGGGACCGTCTCGGTCGCCGGGTCGCCGAAGGGGTCCCGCGGCCGGAACCGGACCCGGAAGCGGTCGCCGTCCCGAAGGCTGAAACTGAAGACGCCCGTGCCGCCCTGTGCCTGCGTCGTCGTCTCCTGCGCCGAAACACCGTTTAGCGAGAGGCCCGCGACGCCGAGTAGGCCCGCGGTCGCTCCGGCTTTGAGCAGGTCGCGTCGTCGTGGTGAGTTGCTGTCGTCCGCCATGGCGGGAGTCTCTACCTCGCGTCTAATAGAGAATCGGCCGTTTATCGGCGTCAGTGCGCCGATACTCCGGGAAACGATGGTTACGAGGTCGCAATCGGGGTTACGCCGGAGAAAGGGCGAGTTTCGTCAGTCCCAGAACGACTGCGTTCGGGCGTACTGGCGTTCCTGCTCCAGAATGTCCCGGTAGAACTCGTCTTCGTCCTCGCGCAGTTTGGCGATGATGCGCGCCGCGTTGCGAGGACCGACCCCGCGGGCCGCGAGCGCTATCACGGCCTGCTTGCCGTGGCTCTGGACGAGATTCGCGGCCTTGTACGCTCGCTCGGTCATCTTCTCCTGTTCGTCGTCCTTCTCCGGCGCGCGGACCGCTTTGACCACCTCGTCGGCCCACGGGTTGAGCGCGGCGATGCGGGTCGAGTCGCACTCGGGACACGCCGGTCGGTCGCGGACGCGCCGGACCGGTTTCCTGCGCTTCCAGTCCTCGCAGTGGAGGCAGAACAGGATGACTTCGTCGTCCCGGATGCGGTCTTTGACCGTCTGGATGACGCTGGCGTCGGCGTTCTCGGGCGCGAGCAGTTCCCGGCCCGACGAGCGCCCGCCCGAGCCGACGGGGGTCCGTCCGCCCGTGGTCACGACCTCGATCTCCTCGCTCCGAATCCGCCGGAGGACGTCGCTGGCGGCCTCGACCGCGAGGTCGTCGTGGAAGACCTCACGGACCGCCTCGTCGTACATCGGCGTGTCTTCGAGCGCGGCCATGAGTCGAGATATCTGCGGGCCGCGAGAACCGCCCTCCCACGTCCGGAGCGCGCCGAACTTCGCGGCGACCTGCGAGAGCTTGAACTTGAGGGTGTCCGAGTGCTTGAGGCTCAACTCGATGATGGCCTCGACGTGGCTGGGGTCGGTCTCGTGCAGGACCTCGGCGACTTCCTGTCCGTTGACCTTCGCGGGCACGTCCAACTCGATGCGGTAGGGGTCCACCTCCAGCCCCACGGAGGAGCCGGTTCGCTGGCCCACCAGCGACGAGAGGACCCGCCCGAGCGTCTCGTTGACCTTGTGGCCGAAGCACGCGTTGACGACCACGGTGTTGGCGGCGTGTTCGACCACGATTCGGTCCGCGGTCGGGAACGGGGCCTCGGTCTCGGCGTGGCGGTCGAGTTGCGAGAGCGCCTCGCTCGCAGTGTGTCGGTCGGTCGGGTAGCGGTTCGTGAACTCACGGGCGACGCCCTCGCGGGGTGCCCCGCGCTCGAACTGCGGCCCTGCGACGGCGCGCATCTCGCCGACCTCTTGGGCCACGTCGTAGGGAACCGGAATCTCCGCGCCGACCCACGAGGGAATCTCGCCGCCGGGGTCCTCGATGGGCGAGACCTTGACCGTCTCCTCGTCGTCGTCCACCTCGGTAATCCGCCACATCTCGCCGCGCTGGACGAAGATTTCGCCGGGTTGGGCAAAGTTGACGACGAACCGCTCGTCGAGCGTCCCGACCTGTGACCCCGACGCGATGTCCTCGACGGTGTACTTCTGCTCGTCGG
Source organism: Halorussus gelatinilyticus (assembly GCF_023238445.1). GTDB lineage: Archaea > Halobacteriota > Halobacteria > Halobacteriales > Haladaptataceae > Halorussus > Halorussus gelatinilyticus. Next base: position 8,807 of record NZ_CP096658.1, read on the forward strand.
GAATCATCGAGAGGTTGGCGTAGAAGTACTGCCACGTCTTGCTCGACTTCTCCAACTGGTCGTTTTCTTCGTCGAGCCAGACCAACCGATTGCCCTTCAGTTCGCGGCAGACTTCTTTGAACTCCGACTTCGTCAGGTCCCGGAAGGGGTAGGCCCGCGTCACGATGTCGTAGGCCCGCATCGCGGACAGTTCGCCGAAGTCCATCACCAGACCCACTATCTGGTTGGCCACGGTGTCGAGGCTCCCGTCGTGAATCGCGGCGGCCTCCACGTCGCCCCGCTTGGCCCGGCGCGCGATGGCGAGGGCTTCGAGGGTGTCGTCGGGGTGCTTGGTGACGATAGTGCCGTGGGAAACCTGCTCGCTCCGGTGGCCCGCGCGCCCGACGCGCTGGAGTAGGCGTGCGACCTCGCGGGGACTCGAATACTGGACTACGTGGTCGATGCGGCCCACGTCGATGCCCAACTCCATCGAGGAGGTGCAGAGCAACGCGTCCAGTTTCCCGGCCTTGAAGCGGTCCTCCACGTCGATGCGGGCCTCCTTCGACAGCGACCCGTGGTGGACGCCGACGTTCGCGTCCAACTTCTTGAACCGCGAACCCAGCGCCTCGGCTGTCTGGCGCGTGTTGACGAATATCAGCGTCGAGTCGTGGGCGTCCACGACGTCCAGAATCGCCCGGACGTGGCTAGCGACTGACTCGTCGGTGACGAGTTCGCCCGCGAGACGCTCGTCCTCGTCGGTAATCTCGGGTTCTCGGACCTCGAACTCGACCTTGCTCCCCACGTCCACCTCCACGATTTCGCAGGTCTCGTCCGCCGACTCGTCGGCTCCGGTCAGGAAGCGTCCGACCTCCGCGGGGTCGCCGACCGTCGCCGAGAGACCGATTCGCTGGAAGTCGCCGGCCAACTCGCGCAGTCGCTCTAGGCCAATCGTCAACTGCGCGCCGCGCTTCGCGCTGGCGAGTTCGTGGACCTCGTCCACGACGACGTGATGCACGTCTTCGAGCGCCTCCCGGAGCTTCGACCCCGTGAGCATCGCTTGCAGGGTCTCGGGCGTCGTCACTAGCACGTCGGGCGGGTCGTTGGCCTGCTTCTGGCGCTGGTAGTCGGTGGTGTCGCCGTGGCGCACGTCCACCCGGAGGTCCAACTGCTCGCCCCACCACTCCAGTCGCTGGCGCATGTCCCGGTTCAGGGCGCGAAGCGGCGTCACGTAGAGCGCCGAGATGCCGAACCGCGGACCGTTCTCGGCCTGATTCCGAGCGATGGCGTCGAGGACTGGCAGCATCGCGGTCTCGGTCTTGCCGGTCCCGGTCGGCGCGACGACCAGCGCGTGGTCGCCCCGCGCCAGCGGTGGAATCGCCCGACGCTGTGGCTCGGTCGGCGTCGAGAACCCGCGCTCGGAGAGCGCCGCCCGCACCTGCTCGCCGAGTTGTGCGAAGGCCGCAGAACCCGCGGCCCGTTGGTCGCTCATTGGTCGTTTTTAGCTGTTAGAGGATGATAAGCGCGTCGCCTCCGAATATCGAGAGGTCGTGGATTCGGGGGTTTACGGCCGCCGGGGTTATGCCGACCGACGGTGTCGTCGCGCCGTGGAAGAGACCAACCAATCGGAGCCGAGTACCGACGGGAGCGCGGGGACCGACGGCGTGTTCACGACCGACGACGCCGTCGAACTCTACACCGAGCGAGTTCGGAATCCGACGCTGTTCCCCCAAGAGCGAAAGATAGTCGAGCGGTACTTCGCCGACACGGAGGGGTCCGTGCTGGACGTGGGCTGTGGCGTCGGCCGCGTCTCGTCGCTGCTCCACGACCGGGGCTTCGACGTGACCGGCATCGACGTGAGCGAACCGCTGGTCGAGAAGGCCCGGTCGCTGTTCCCGGACGTGGAGTTTCGCGTCGGCGACGTGCGGGACACCGACTTCGAGCCGGCGTCGTTCGACTACGCGGTCTTCTCCTACTACGGTCTCGACTACCTCCTGCCGAAATCCGAGCGCGTGGCCGCGCTTCGGGAACTCTACCGGGTGCTGAAGCCGTCGGGCATCGTCGCGTTCTCGTCGCACAACAACTGGTCGCCGCTGGTGCCGCTATCGTCCCGCGACCTCCGGCGCGCTATCGGCGATGTGGGCGACTTCTACAAGAAGCCAAAGAATCACGCCCGCCTGTTCTCCAGATACAAGTTCGAGACGGTGCCGCTGGGCGAACTGGAGGTCTACCTGTCGAACCCGCTCCACCAGTGGCTCCAACTCCGGAAGTGCGGGTTCACGCTCCTCGACGTGGTCGGGGAGCGGGAGGGTGTCGGGCGGTTCTTCGAGCGCGACACCCATTACGTCGCCAAGAAGTAGTCGAACCGCGGGGCGGGAATCGGTTCGCCGAACGTGTTCGGGAGAAGAGCTTCGTTTCTGACGCGTCCACGTTCGCCCGTCGCCGGTCGGTCGCCGACCGGGAATCGAGTTACGACTACCGCAGGGTCGCCCGTCGAGGCGGCCACGACGCAATACGCTGATGTCTTCAGGAAATACCCTCTACCATCGGTTAGGCGGCGAAGAGCAGATTTCGAGCATCGTAGACGAGTTCTACCAGCGCGTGCTGTCCGACGAGTCGGTCGCGCACTTCTTCGACGACGTGGACATGGCGGCCCAACGCGCCCACCAGACGCAGTTCCTGAGCGCGGTCGCGGGCGGGCCGGTCGAGTACGACGGCGAGGAGATGCGCGAGGCCCATGCGGGACTGGGACTCGAAAGCAAACACTTCCGAGCCATCGCCACGCACCTCGACGCCACGCTCCGGGAGTTCGACGTGTCCGACGGCGCGAGAGACGAGATCATGTCGGAGGTCGCGGCGCTGGAAGACGACGTACTGGTCAGATAACGCGTCCGGCGAAGGCTTTTCTCCGCGAGCGTCGAAGTCGCCGCATGGAGACCGAAGTCCACTTTCGGGAGACCCAGCAGTTCGACCAGCCGTGGCTCTGGGGCCTGCTGGCCCTGCGCGCGCTCGCCGACCTCCTCGCCCTCGCGCGCCGGAAGCGAACGCTCGGCGAGACCGCCCGCCGACTCGCCGCGCTCGGCGCTGCCGCGCTCTTCCTCCGAGTCGCGCGCCTCGACACCGAGGTCCGTGACGACGGACTCTACGTGAAGTTCGCGCCGCTCCACCGGTCGGCCAAACGGGTTGCCTTCGCGGACCTCGCGGACGTGCAGGAGACGGGCTACAGCCCCATGCGCTACGGCGGGTGGGGCCTGCGCTGGACGCCGAGCGGGACGGCCTACACCGTCCGCGGGACCGGCGGCGTCCGGTTCGAGCGCGCCGGCGGCCGGTCGCTGGTCGTCGGCTCGGAGCGCCCGGACGAACTCGTCGCCGCGGTGCAGGAGGCGACCGACCGAACCGTCTGAGTGGGGAAAAGAGTGTCGCGCCGGCCGAAAGAATATTTTCCCCCAGCCAGTATCGAAATATAGTGAGCGAGAGCCACCGCCCGCCGGGGTCCGGACCCGGCGAGTCCCGCCGCTCCGCGGCCCGACGCCGGCAGTCGGTCGATTCGGGGAGCGACCAGCGACTCGCCCCCGAGGAGAAGCTCCTGGCCCTCTACGAGAACCTGCGCGCGGAGATTCGCGTCCGGATTCGGGTGGCGAACGTGCGGGCGACACGCGGCATCGCGGTGGTCGGCGGCGTCGTCGGGTCGGCGATGGTCCAGTCGAGTTTCCACCTGCTGGCGCTCGTCCCCGTCGTCTTCGGCGTGCGGATAGACGCCGGTCTCCTCTCGGTGGTCACGGTCGCGCTCTCGGCGTTCCTGCTGGCGGTCGGCCTCTCGCATCTGGCCTACCGGCGGCGGCTCTCGCGGGAGATACGGGCGGGCGAGCGGCCCTGAAAACTCACACGTCGCGGTACGGCCCGAGTCGCGTCCCGTCGAGGAGGTACGCCTGTCCGTCGCCGAGTCCCGCGGGCAGGAACGGGGCCAGAAACTCCTGTCCGGGGACGTTGACCCACGTCTTGCCCACGAGTCGGTTGAACGCCGGGAAGACGACCAGTTCCGCGCCGGGCCGGACCGCCCCGTCGCGGTCGGCGAAGGCGTCCGGGGCGAGCGACCCCCGGAGCCAGACGCGCTCGACGCGGCTCCCGCCGACTTCGTCCTCCAGTCGCACCGCGGGGTGTTCGTGGCCGACGCAGACGACTTCGCTGTCCAGCACCTCGGGCGCGGGCCACGTGTGACCGTGCGCGAACCCCACGTCGCCGAGTCGGGTCCCCGCGCCGTCGGTCACGTCGAGGTCGGCCCACGACTCTATCGCGCCGTCGTGGTTGCCCTTGACGAGCGTCGCGGCGACGCCGCGGTCGGCGAGTCGCTCCAGCAGGACCTCGATTTCGCCGCGCTCGGCTCCGCCGGGGTCGCCGATGGCGTGCATCAGGTCGCCCAGAAAGACGACGCGGTCGGCGTCGGTCTGCGAGACGAGCGAGAGGAGGCGTTCGCGGCGCTCGCTGGCGCGGCTGTCGAGCGAGACGCCGTCGGCCCGGAGCGCCTGCTCGATGCCGGCGTGGAAGTCGGCGACCACCAGCGCGCGCTCCGGGCGGTGGCCGACGCCGGTGTCGAGGTCGGCGACCGCGGCCGGTTCGCCCGGAACCGGCTCCACGAGGCTCATCAGATGGGCTTGAGCGTGTCCTCGCCGGACTCGTAACACCGGCCCGCCATCAGCGCGGCTTCGAGCGCGTCCTCCACGTCGGCGGGCGTCACGTCGTAGTCCTGCACGACGGACGCCATCAGAGTCTCGCGCTCGACGCCGTCGCCCTCGTTCAACTCGCGCATCTCGGTCATCACGGTGTCTTCGAGGTTGTCGGGCGCTTCCGCCGCCGAGTCGTCGGTCTCGTCGGCGGGTTCGCCGTCCGCGGCCTCCGCGGTCTCGTCCTCGCCGTCCGCGGCCTCGGCCGCGCTGTCCTCGCCGATGGACGCGCCGGGCGCTTCCGCGGCGGCCGACTCGCCGCCCGCGGGAGCCTCGTCGTCGGTGTTCACGACTTCCTCGGTGCCGCCCGACGCGGACTCCACGTCCTGTAGTTCGTCGGTATCGACTTCCTCGGCGGTCGGTTCGGCGGGTTCGCCCGCGTTGGGTTCGTCGTCGTCCAGTTCGGTCTCGCGCTCGGTCGTCGGTTCGTCGGGACCCCGGTCGGTCTCGTCGAGTCCGGCCTCCGGGTCGGGCGCGTCGAGGTCAGACTCCTCGGGGCTCTCGACTTCCGACCCCGACGAGAATTCGAGACCGTACTCCTCTTCGACCTGCTCGCGCTCCTCGTCGTCGAACTCGTACATCTCGTCGCCGGCGCCCGCGGTGCCGATGTCAGGTCCGTCACTCTCGTCGCCGGTCTCGGGCGCGAACGACTCGTCGGTCGAGGTCTCCTGCTCGTCCTCGACGGTCGGCGGTTCGTCGGTGCCGATTTCGTCCTGTAGGTCCGCGGCGTCCTCCGCGTCCTCGACCGCGTGGTCTTCGGCTTCGGTCTCCGATTCCTCGACCGTGCTGGTCGGCGCGTCGCCGAGTCCGGCGTCGGCGGTCGATTCCGCGTCCGCGGTCGTCTCTGACTCCGGAGTCGTCTCTGACTCCGCGGTCGGTTCGGTCTCGGGGGCGTCGCCGAGGTCCTCGCCGTCGGCCGCGGTCGATTCCGGCGCGTCGCCGAGGTCGGTCTCGGTCTCGGTCGATTCGGCGGCGGCCGCGGATTCGGTCGATTCGGTCGTTTCCGCAGTTTCGGTCGTCTCCGCCGTTTCCGTGGTCTCGGTCACGTCGGCGGTGTCAGCCGATTCGGGGGACTCGGTCGCGGCGCCAGCGTCTCCGGTCGCGCTCGCTCCGGTGTCGAGGTCGGAGAGGTCGCTCGCCTCGGCGTCGGAAAGCGCGTAGTCGAGGGCCACGCTCGCTTCGTCGCCGCCCTCGCCGGGCGCGAGTTCGAGCGGTCCCACGTCGTCGGCGTTTATCTCGCCAGCGACGACGCGGGCCGAATCGACCGCGAGGTCCCAGACCTCCGCGAGGTAGCCCTTCGTCGTGCCGTAGTGGTCGAGCGCGAGCGGGACGCCCGCGGCCAGTCCCGCGTCCACGCCGTTTCGCTCCAAGGCCATCCGGAGCGCGTCGCCGCGCTCGCCCGAGTCGATGGCGTCGGCGACCGTCGAGACCCGCGAGAGGGTCTGCTCGGCGGTCTGGACCACCCAGCGGTCGCGGGTGTCGGCGTCCACGCGGTTGATGGACTCGGGGCGAATCGAAGTGAACACGCGGTCCGAGTCCTCGGGCTGGAAGGTCCGGGCCTTGCCCGTCACCGCGACGAACGCGGGCGGGGAGGCGTTTTCGAGGAAGGCCATCTCGTCTGGCTGGTACTGCCCGGCGTAGAGGACGAACGCGCCGGTCGGGTCCACGACTCGGCCCCGAAGTACGTCGTCGCTGACCGCCTCGACTTCCGTCAGGACGCCGACCACGAACAGGCGGTTGACGCGGGCACCGGTCGGCGTGACCACGTAGTTGGGCGCGCGCTCCTCGTCGCTTTCGGAGTAGTCGAAGTCCGAATCGTCGTACTCCGCGGCGAAGACGCGCCACGCGACTTCGCGGCGGCCCGCGCCGCCTTGGTTGTCGTCGCCGTCGCCGTTTCCGTCGCCGTTGGAACTCATTCCGCCACCTCCGCGAGCAGCGCGTCGGCGCGGTCGGCGGGCGGGTCCTCCGAGCGCTCGAACTCGGTCACTTCGAGGTTCGCGCCGTAGTCGTCCACCGAGAGGTTCCCGCGGACGCGGTACTCGTGGCCGACGACGCGTTCGCGGATGCTGTCGGCGACGACCTCCTTGTCCATCGCGTCGCGGGCCTGCGCTTTGGCGTCCTCCACGTCGCCGCCGTAGACCTCCTCGGTGCGCTCGGCGTCGAGGACCGCCGTGACGGTGCCCGTGCCGTCGTCCACGATGGCCTTCACGCGCAGGTCGTCCTGCCCGTCCACGTCGCCGTGGCTCCGGCACTGGCCGTTCTGGATGACCCGGCCGCACTCGGGACACCGCTCGATGAGGCCCGAACCGTCGCGGACCGCCACGATGCTCCCGACGACCTCCACGTCGTAGGCACCGCCGGTCTCGACGGCGTCGCGGACCGTCATCCGCGTGCCGGTGTCGCTGATGGCCAACTCGCGGTCGAGGGGCGCGACCGCGGTGAACTCCGAGAGGTTGACCGACGGGACGCCGCGGAACTCCCGGACGTACACGTCTTCGAGGCGCATCGTCGCGCCTTCCGCGACCTCGGGGCGGGCCTCCCAGTCGGTGAACGGGAGCCGAGCGCTCTCGTCGGCGAGGACGCCGCTCTTGATTTCGGTTTCGCCGTCGCGGCCGTCGATGGTCTTGGTCTCGACCTCGACCACCTGCACGTCGAGGTTGATGCCCCGGTCGCCGGGTTCGAGGTCCGCGAGGTCCGCGTCGCCGCCGACGGGGTAGGGCACGTCGATGTCGTCCTCGAAGGCGACGTTCGTACTCTCGCCGAGGTTCAGCTCGGGGTCGCCCTCCCACTCGCGGACGCCGGCGTTGCCCGCGGTAATCGTGTCGCCCGCCGAGAGACCGAAGTCCTCCCACGCCGTGTAGGATATCTTCCCGGTCTCGTCGGCGAGTTCGCCCTCGTGGATGGTCTGCTCGTTGCCCTGATACCGAATCGAGCGCTTGCCGACCGTCAGCACCTTCGCGGTGACGGTGACGTTGCTGTCTTCGGTCGAGACGTCGGCGAGGTCCACCTGCGAGGGTTCCGACGAGCTACTGCCGTCGCCGTACTTCCGCCGGAGGCTCTGTTTCGCTTCGTCCACCGGGACGCTGTACTCCACCAAATTTTCGAGGTCCGCCTTGACCTCCTCCTTGTCGACGCCGAGGTCGGAGGCGAGGTCCTCGGCATGGTCGTCCAAACTCATCACTCGGACTTGGCCCGGACGGATTAAAAGTGTTCGTCACGGGAACCGAACCGGGACGGCTATCGCGGAGTCGTGGGCGGAATCGGTCGGTGACGATTCGGACTCGTCGTAACTACGAAGACTTAGTGTGACCGTCTCGAAAGCCCCCGCCCGCTCGCGGGCGCTCAGCGACATCTCCTCCGTTCACTGCGTTCACTCCGGAGAGGGGTCGCTGAGACGACCACAGGTCTCCGACCCGCGAGCGGTCGGCCCCTTTCAGTCCACCCAAACCGTGGTTTGTGTCACCCGGTATCTGCTGGTAGTTTGTGTCCTCGAGCGTTTGCCGGTGGTCTGTAGAGTCGAGCGCATCCCGGTGGTCTGCGTCACCGAGCGTCTGCGCGTGGATTGGTCGGTCGGCGGAAATCGAAAGATCGGCGAGCGAACCGGCTCACTCCCGGCGGACCGGCCACCGGAACGACAGCGAGAACGAGACGTGCCGGTACTCCAGAACCGCCCACGCGAGCACCGTCAGCGCGAGCAGGACCGCGACCGCGGCGTCGCTCAGGCCCATCCAGACCGGGAGGACGAACGAGATGCTGTTGGTGACCTTCCGGGGCGTGTACCCCGCGACGGAGGTCGTGTTCTCGTCCATGTCGGCCGATTCGGTGCCGCGGGAGTCGAGGTCCGCGGCGGCGGCGCTCGGTCCGCCCGCACTCTCGTCGCCCGTGCCGAGGCGTTCGAGTTCGTAGGGCGCGTAGAACTCCGCGCTCCAGACCACCGCGCCGGTCTCGTTCACTTCCAGCACGCGGTGGGCGTTGGTGTCCGCGACGAGGGTGTTGCCGTTCGGCAGGCGGTCGGCGTCGCGGGGCCACTTCATCTCGGCGTCGGTCCAGACCCACGTCCGATTCCAACTCCCGTCCTCGCGCTGGTACTCCACGATGCGGTCGTTGAGCGAGTCGGCGACGACGACCGCCGGGCCGCCCTCGGATTCGGGAATGTAGTCGGGGTTGTGCTGTTCGTAGAGGACGTCGTGGGCACCGTCGGAGCCGAGCGTCCAGTTCTCCTGCACGCCGGTCTGCGGGTCCACGAAGGCCACCGCGTCCTGATTCCGGAGGCTGGTCATGTACCGACCGTCGGGGAGTCGCTCCACGTCGTTGAGATGCGCCCAGTCGGCAGGGTACGGTCCGCCGCCGGAGATGGGGTAGGCCTGTTTGGTAGACCACTCCCACGTCGTCATCCCGGTGGTCGTGTTGACGACGTACATCTCGTCGGTGTTGATAGCCCCGACCAGCAGTCGGTTCTCGCCGAGTCGGTCCACGTCGTGCCAGTTGGCTCCCCGGTCGGCCGGGATGACCCGCGAGTAGATGCGCTCTATCTCGCCGGTCGTGAGGTTGAGTCGCTCGACCACCGAGAGGGTACACGACCCCTTGCAGGCGTCGCCCTCGTAGTTGCGCTCGGCGACGTACTCGACGGTCGTCTCGGTCCCCTTCACGGGGTCCACGTCGAAGTAGCCGTGGAACGTGTCGTTGTAGTACGCGACCCTCCCCTCGGGACCGAACGCCACGAGCGCGGCCGATTCGCCTTTCATGCCGTGGCCGGCGACGACGGTGACGTTCCCGGTGGCGGGGACGACTTGCGTCCGCTCGTCGGCCGGGAGTTCGGCCTGTCGCTCGTAGGTCGCCACCGCGGCGCTGGCTGGCGAGGAGACGTAACTGTACCCGAGCGTGCTGGCACAGACGAGGACGACGAGTGCGAAGAGGACACGGTAACGGCGCACACGTCGAAGTACACGCTCCGAGACATAAATCGACCGAAAGCGGTTTTCCGGCCGACCATTTAGGAGGGGTATGCGCGTGGTCGTCAACGCCGCGACGAGCGCCGACGGGAAACTCTCCTCGAAGCGCCGCGAGCAGATAGCCATCAGCGGTCCCGACGACTTCGACCGGGTGGACGCCCTCCGGGCCGGGAGCGACGCGGTGATGGTCGGCGTCGGGACGGTGCTGGCCGACGACCCGCACCTGACGCTGGACGACCCCGACCGACAGGTCGCCCGGCGCGAGCGTGACGTGACCGCCCACCCGGCGCGCGTCGTCGCCGACTCCCGAGCGCGGACACCGACCGACGCCCGAATTCTGGACGACGAGGCGACGACCTACGTCTTCGTCGCCGAGGCCGCGCCGACCGAGCGAATCGAGTCGCTGGAGGCCGCGGGCGCGCGACTCGTCACCGCCGGCGAGGAGCGCGTGGACCTGTCGAGCGCGCTCTCGTCGCTGGAGCGGGAGGGCGTCGAGCAACTGATGGTCGAGGGTGGCGGCGAACTCATCTTCTCGCTGTTCGACTCCGGACTCGTGGACGAACTCCGACTGTTCGTCGGGTCGAAACTCATCGGCGGCCGCGACGCCCCCACGCTGGCCGACGGCGAGGGGTTCGTCGCGGACTTCCCGGAGTTGGAACTGGAGGACGTAGAGCGCGTGGACGACGGCGTCCTCCTCCGGTACGCCGTCGAATAGCGGGAGAGCGGACGCCGCTCACTCCTCTAACCGGTCGATGGCGAGCGTGTGGCCGGTTCGCTGGCCGTGGTCGATGAGGACCTCCGCGGGTTTCTCGTCGGCGCCGCTCGCCACGGTCTTCTCGAACGAACAGTTTCGACAGCGGACCCGAATCCGGATTCCTTCCTCGCCCATTTGTGTCGTCTGAAAGGGATTCGACGGCCTCGGTGGAGTGGTTGTTCCCTGCCATACAAACGGGTTTTTAATCGCCGGGTGAAAGAGAAGCGGTCTCGGCGAAATGGGCGCGACGAGACGGGCGGAGTGGGCGAGATGGCCGAGGCGAGGTCGCGTCACATCGTGCCGAAGCAGTCGCTGGAGGCGATAGTCACGAAAGAGAGTAGGTCGGCGGCGATTCAGTGGGAGTGGCCGGTCATCTCGCCGAACGTCTGGCCGAAGCGCTCCTCGAACAGTTCCATCGTCTTCTCCTCGTTGGCGAGGACCTCCTCGTCGGGTTCTTCGGGCGCGTGGTGGACGAGCGCGTGGGCCTGCTGTGCGAACGAGAGCATCGTCAGGTCGCCCAGCACCGCGGTGTCGGTCTCGGAGTCGTCCTCGCGGAGGAGATCTACGACGCGCGTCGGGAGCGTCAGTTCCTCGGAGTCGCCGTCCGGCGATTCGATGGTGTACGTCACCGTCTCGACTTCGGTGTCCGTCATACCCTCTCATTCCGCGGGCGAACGTAAAGATGTGCGGGTATCGAGACAGGAAACCGAGCGAAGGCCGCGGGACCGACCGGTATTTCGATTCAAAACTCTTTTGACTGACTAGTCAGTAAGTTCCGGTAGTAAATGGACGCAGAGACAGCCGAGCAGATGATGGAGGCGACGTACCGTGCCCTCCGCGAACACGGCTACGCCGACCTGACCATGCAGCGAATCGCGGACGAATCGTCGGTATCGAAGGCGACTTTTCACTACCACTTCGACACGAAAGAGGAGTTGCTGAAGGCGTTTCTCGACCACCTCGTCGAGCAGTTCGAGGGGCGACTCGCCAGCGAGGCCGGCGACCCGCGCGAGCGACTCGACGCGTTTCTCGACGCCATCTTCGCGCCCGCCGAGGACGTCTCTCCCATCCCGCTGATGGAACTCAAGTCGCAGGCCCCCTACCACGAGGCCTACCGCGAGCGCTTCGTGGAGATGGACGAACGACTGCGCGAGGTCGTCGCCGAGGCCGTCCGCGACGGCATCGAGTCGGGCCAGTTCGACGACGCGAACCCGGAGGCGGTCGCCCGGTTCGTCGTCACCGCGATAAACGGCGCGCACGTCCGGGAGGTCGCGCTCGGTGAGACCCCCAGCGAGACCCGGCGGATGGTCGAGCGGTACCTCGAACGAGAACTGGGTCACACGACGGGGGTGGTGGCGTGAGCCTCTTCAAAGGGCAGGAGGAACTCGACCTCACCGAGGGCGGCATCCTCAAACCCCTCGTCTACCTCTCACTCCCCATCGTCCTCACGAACCTGATGCAGACCGCCTACAACCTCGCCGACACGTTCTGGCTCGGCCAGTACTCGACGGAGGCGCTGGCGGCCATCAGCTTCGCGTTCCCGATGGTGTTCCTCCTCATCTCGCTCGGGATGGGGCTGTCGGTCGCCGGAAGCGTCCTCGTCGCCCAGCACACCGGGGCCGACGAGACCGAACAGGCCGAGTACGCCGCGTCCCAGACCGTCTCGTTCGCGTTCATCGCGTCGGTGATTTTGGGCGCGATCGGCTACCCGTTCGTCCGGCCGTTCCTCGACTTCCTCGGGGCCTCGCCGGACGTACTCCCCGGCGCGACCGCCTACATGCAGGTCGTCGCGCTCGGCCTGCCGTTCATGTTCGGGTTCTTCGTGTTCATCTCGCTCATGCGGGGTGCGGGCGACACGCTCACGCCGATGTTCGTGATGCTCGGGACCGTGATCCTCAACGTCGTCATCGACCCGTTCCTCATCAACGGCTGGAACCTCGGCCCGCTCGCGTTCCCCGAACTCGGTATCGAGGGCGCGGCCTACGCGACGGTGTTCTCCCGGAGCGTGGCGATGCTCGTCGGGATTGCCATCATGCTCTCGGGGAGCCGAGGCATCCAGATCAATCTACGGGACATGCGACCCGACTTCCAGTACCTACGCAAGATTCTCCAGATCGGCGTCCCCGCGAGCATCGAGGGGACCGGACGCGCGCTCTCTATCAACGCGCTTCTCATCATCGTCGGCCTGTTCCCGACGACCGTCGTCGCGGCCTACGGCATCGGCACGCGCGTCTTCTCGGTCATCTTCCTCCCGGCCATCGCTGTCGCGCGCGGCGTCGAGACGATGACCGGCCAGAACATCGGTGCAGGCAAGTACGACCGCGCGGCGAAGGCGAACTACCTCGCCGCCAAGGGACTGTTCGCCATCCTCGCGGCCGTGGGCGTCCTCATCTTCCTCGTCCCGAGACCCATCGTCGCGGTGTTCACCGACGACCCCGAGGTGCTGGCGTCCGGCGCGACGTTCCTCCGGTACGTGTCGCTGTCGTTCGGGTTCATCGGCATCATGCGGGCGTTCACAGGCGGATTCCGCGGTGCAGGTAAGACGATGGTCGCCGCAGCCATCGCCATCACGACGCTGGCGGGGATTCGACTGCCGGTCTCCTACGTCGCCTCGCAGTTCCGGCTCTCGATTCCGTTCGTTCCCACCGAGGCCATCTTCGGCGTCGAGGGAATCTGGGTCGGGTTCTTCGTCTCGAACGTCGCCGGCGCGGTCATCGCGTACCTGTGGTTCTCGCGAGATACGTGGCGCGAGGGCGACGTTCGCGGGACGCCCGGTCCGGGTCCCGTCGATGCCGACGACGGCGAGCCGGCGGTCTCCGACGACTGACCGAGAGGGAAAAAGAGCGTCTCAGTCGTCGCTCGCGGCGACCTCGGTCGCGCCTTCTTCGACTTCGAGTTCGGCGGTTTCGAGGTAGTCGTCTGCGTCGAGCGCGGCCTTACAGCCCATCCCCGCGGCGGTCACGGCCTGCTGGTAGTGGTAGTCCACCACGTCGCCCGCGCCGAAGATGCCGGGGACGCCGGTCTTCGTCTGGCCGCCGCCCTTGCCGCCCTCCGTCTGGATGTAGCCCGCCTCGTCCATCTCGACGGCGGTGTCTTCGAGGTAGTCGGTGTTGGGCGTGTGGCCGATGGCGAGGAACACCGCGCCCACGTCCATCTCGAGCGTCTCGGTCTCGGGGTCGTCGAGTTTGTCGCTCGGGTAGCCCTCGGGGTGGCGGACCAACTCGGCGTAATCGACGCCCTCCTCGACCGAGCCGTGAATCTCGCGGAGTTCGGCGTTCCGGACGATCTCTATCTCGCCCTCCTCGACCTTCTCTTGGGTGCGGTCTATCCAGTAGTCCTCGGCGCGGAACTCCTCGCGCCGGTGGACCAGATACACCTTCGAGGCGAACTTCGTGAGGAAGTTGGCCTCCTCCATCGCGGCGTCGCCGCCGCCGACGACGATCATCTCCTCGTCGCGGAAGAACGCGCCGTCGCAGGTCGCGCAGGTCGAGACGCCGTATCCCATCAGGTCGTCCTCGCCGGGGACGCCCAGCGTCCGGGCGCTCGCGCCCGAGGCGGCGATGAACGCGTCGGCGGTGTACACGTCGCCGTTCGAGAGTTCGACGCGGTAGGGCCGTGAGGAGTCGTCAACCGACTCGATGACGCCGTTCTTGACCTCCGCGCCGAAGCGCGTGGCCTGCTCTTTCATGTTGTTGATGAGGTCCGGGCCGCTGATGCCCTCGGGGAAGCCGGGGTAGTTCTCCACGTCGGTCGTCAGCGTCAACTGGCCGCCGGGTTCGTCGCCCTCCAGCACGAGCGGGTCGTTGTTCGACCGCGCGGCGTAGATAGCCGCGGTCAGGCCCGCGATACCGCTCCCCGAGATGATGAGTTTGCGGTGTTCGACCTCGCCATCGGCGGTGGCGATGCCTAACTTCTCGTCCAACTCGCCGGACTCGTCCAGTGCTTGCGTGTCGTCCCACCCACCGATGAGTTCGTCGTCGATGAACACCTCCGGGGCGGTCTGGCGACCGTCGGCGCGCTCGACCATCTCGTCGAACAGTTCCTCGTCGCCGGTCACGTTGTAGGTCTCGTATTCGACGCCCTTCGAGTCGAAGAGGTCCTTGGCTTTCTCGCAGTAGGGGCAGTCCTCCTTCGTATAAATCTCGACGTGCGGGTGTTCGCTCATGATGCAATATTGCTATCGGGAGGGTATTTAGCTTGTGTTGTCTCCTCGATTTTCCGGTTTCCGGGTCGGTGGAGCGTCGAGCAGAGACGGAAACTCGCGAGCGAGGACGAGACGAGGAACGGTCCGGAGTGAACGAACCGACGATGACCGGTAGAGCGACGCGCGGCGACCGATACCGTCTCGAAGCCCTTACCTCGCTCTCCGTCCTCTCTGCGGACATGCCCGCCGACCTCGAAGAGAAGACCGACCGCTACGAGGGCCTGCTCGCCGACGCCCTCGACGCCGCCGACGTCGCGCCGCCCGAGGACACCCCGATGGGCGAGGCCGCGGCCGAGTGTCTGGAGATGGCGAGTTCGTACCTCGAAGACGGCCGTCACTTCCGGAAGAACGACGACCTCGTGAACGCGCTCGCCTCGTTCTCGTACGGTCACGCGTGGCTGGACGCTGGCGCTCGCGTGGGTCTGTTCGACGTGCCGCGCGAGGGCCACCTCTTTACCGTCTGACCCGGCCTCCTCGATGCGAGCGACGAGAGCTTCGAGCGTGAGGGTGAGCGCCAGTTCCGAGGCTAACTCTCGGGGACCGAACCGGTGAATTTGGTCGAGACCTGACGCAAAGTTTCGGAAATCGATTTGCCGCAGTTCGTGCTAGATATTAGCATGGCACTCAAGAGGAGGGAGCTCCTCGGAGCCTCGGCGCTCGGCCTCGCGGGGTCGATTGTCGGGTTCTCGGGGGCCAGAGAGAATCGGCAGGAGACCGAGACGACGACGACCACACAGGAACCGGACGAGACCGTCGTCCTCGGCGGGCAGGTCGAGTACTGGTACGGCGTCGCGCCGTCGGCCATCCAAGGGCGAGAGAACCCGACGCTGAGCATGGAACCGGGAACTGTCTACGAAATCGTCTGGACGAACCTCGACGGCGTAGAACACGAACTCCGCATCTTCGACGCGGACGACGAGGTGGTCGCCGCGACCGAATCGACCGGCGACGCCGGGGCGACCCGGTCGGTCGTCCTCGAAGCGACCGAGCGACTGGCGCGGTACGACTGCGAGTATCACCCCCAGAGCATGCGCGGGCAGGTCGAAACAGCGACGGGTGGTGAAACGGCGACAGGTGGTGAAACAACCACCGAAACGACCACCGAGAGCGGCGGCGGTCCGTACTGACGACCATCGGACCGAGCCGACCGTAAATCTCTATACGGTGGCTCGCCGTCCGAAGAAATGAGTGGCGGTTCGAGAGGCGGCGTCAGTGCGACGACTGCCGGCGCTCGGTCTCGCGCTCGCTGCCGTGGCCGTGGCGACTGCCGTAGCGGCGGTCGCGCTCGCTGGTGCCGCGGTCGCCGCCGTGGCGGTGTTCGCGCTCGCCGCGAGTCTGGTCGCGGAACTCCGAGTCGCTCGGGTCGCTGTGGCGGTCGGAACTGCCGCGTTGGCCGGTCATCCGGCCCGAGATTCCTTCTTCGCGGTGGCTCCCGCGCTGGCTTCCGGTGCGCGAGGAACCGGTGTCGTGACTCTCGCGGCCGCTCCGTCGGCGGTTCTCCTTCCCGTAGTGTTCGCTGTCGGGCCGGTTCGACCGGTCGCTACCGGTCGGGTCGCGCTGGCCGTGGGTCTGGTCGCTCTCGCCGTGGGTCCGATTGCTCTCGCCGTGGGTTCGGTTGCTTCCCCACCGGTTCGCGTGCCCGTGGCCGGTCTCGTCGTGGTTCTTCTGACGCTCGCTCCGCGACTGTCGTCGCTCGTCGTGGGACGACCCGTGACCGGTCTCGCGTCCGGTGCGACGCTCGTGGTCCCGGTCGGCGGCGTTCCCGTAGTCGTTCGAGTGTCGCTCGTCGGCGGGATGGTCGCCGCTTCGTCGCTGTTGGTCGTCTCGGTCCCCCTCCAACTCCGTCCAACTCTCGTGACGAGTCTCTCGGCTCTCGTGCAGTCCGTCCTCGTTCGATGCTTCGCGCCGTCGCTGTTCTTTGTGCGGATTAGCCATTGCGAAACCCCCGCGAGGAGGTTGGCCGAGAGTACCCTTAGCCGTGCTGGCTGACTATCAAAGGACGGCGACGTCGAACGACCGTCCGGCGGTTCGGTCGGGCGCGACTCCCCGACGACGGGATTGACGCCGGGCGTTCCCACCGGTTGGAACTCCGCGACAAGTTTTTTCTATCAGCCACGCGCATGGTTCTATGTATGAACGAAACGTACGTGCGGTTGCTCTGTCCGGAATGTGGCAAGGACTGGGAAGAATCGCCGGACGACCTGCCGGTCCCCACCGACACGTTTCACTGTCCGAACTGCCACGCGTCGCGTCCGACCTCGGAGTTCACGCGGACGGAGCGGGACTTGGAGACGTTGAAACAGTTCAAGTAGTCAACTGCTGGTCGCGGAGCGTGCGCCGCACGCTTCGCACCGCAACAGCAACGCACCCTGTTCTTGTTCGAGTTTCGTGTCCGGGAGCCCACACTCCGAACAGCGGACGAACTCGTCGGTGTACTCTTCGATAGCGTCCTCGATGCGTCGCTGGCTGAACTCGCCGGTCA
This sequence comes from Halorussus gelatinilyticus, assembly GCF_023238445.1. Taxonomy (GTDB): domain Archaea; phylum Halobacteriota; class Halobacteria; order Halobacteriales; family Haladaptataceae; genus Halorussus; species Halorussus gelatinilyticus. The sequence goes on from NZ_CP096658.1 coordinate 25,896, forward strand.
GCCGGGCACGCCCGCTCTCGTCGATGTGCGCGCTGGTCCCCAACTCGTCTTGGAGGAACTTCAACACGTGGTCCTCCTCCCGGCCGAGCACGTCGAGCGTGTCCTGGAAGTTCTCGTAGACGGTGACGTTCCCCTCCTGGCGCACGTCCGGGTCGGGCACGTCGAAGCGGTCGCCGCTCCTCTCGATGTCGGGAGTCTCCTCCATCGCCCGTTCGAGGTGGTGGTCGTAACCCTCCATAGATGCTCCAACGAGCGCGATCCGATAAAAACTTTTCAGACTCGCGGCGAATCCACTCGGAACCCGCGTTACGACCGACCAAGCTTGCATTTCCGCGTGAAACGAATACAACTGTGCGGAACAATACGGCAATACCGTGTTACTCCCTCTCACCGGCGATTACGGCAGTATCGGGAGGAGTAATCCGTACTCCGTGTTAACGGGACTCAAGATAATACTATAACCCTGCAACTGTTAGCCTCGTTTGGTTATGAAGAAGCAGGAACTCATCCACCTTCACGGTCTGCTCGCGGAGGTCGGAAACTACTTCGAGGCGGAGAACAGTACGGAAATTGACTTCGACGAGTACGAGTCTCTCGGCGTACGACCGACGTCCATTCATAAGTCAAAAACAGATCATAAAGCAGCAGTCTTTGCGATGGCAAACGCGATTACATCCGAGATGACCGAAGCCGAGGCGGACGACAAAGTCGCCGCCAAGGCCGACTGAACTGCGGCGCGACGCTTCCTCACGAAATCGACCGACTCGACAGCGGCGGCACCGTCCTACGAGCGACGTTCTACCGAGCCTACTCGCAGCACGTCCAGTTTCAGTTTCCGAGAATCGGACACTCACCGCTCTCGAATCGTGGGAAAACAGAGGAGTCGTTACCGCAGAACAACGCGAGACGGACGCGCCGGTCGCGCCGCGGAACCGGCGGCGAGCAGGCGTCGGACGTTACTCGATGAGGTCTTCGAACTCGGGCAGGACCTCGTCGTCTTCGTCGCGGTCGCTCGTCTCGACCTCCACGTCGTCGGTGTCCTCGGTCTCGGTCTCGGCCTGGGAGTCGTCCTCGTCGTCTTCCTCGATGACTTCGACTTCGAGGACGGTCAGCGGGATGTTTTCGAGGCGCTGGCCGATCTCCTTCCGGGCGATGCGCGAGGCGTGTTCCTCGCGTTCGACGTTGAACACAGTCATCTCCAGTTCCAGCGCCACGAGGCTCTCGTCGGCCGCGATGAACGCCGGTTCGAGTTCCTCCCCGCAGTGTGGACAGGAACGCTCGCCCATGTTGATCTCGACGTAGTTGAGGTCGGGATTGAGCAACTCTCCGGTCTTGGAGATGGCGATCCGAACTGCTTCGTCCGGCGTCTCCACGTCGTAGACCGGGACTGCGGCTTCCACGACAACTCTGCAGTTCATAGCACCAAGAGATAGGAGCGCCAACAGTATCAAGTTTGGCCCTAAAGCGAAAGGCTTCAACGTGTCCGGCCCTTCGGGTCCCGCGATGGAGTCGGGTTCGATACCTGTCGGGGACTGCTCCGGGGGCGTAGACGTACAGGCGACGCTCGAGAGCGGCCAGACGTTCTGCTGGCGACGCGAGGACGACCGGATGTACGAGACCGTCGGTCCGAGCGGCGGGTCGGCGTGGTACTCGACCGTCGTCGGCGGTCACACGGGCGACGACCCCGAAGTCGTCCGTGTCCGCCAACGCGACGGGATGGTCGAGTGGGAAGCGACGACCGACGCCGACCCGATACTCGTCGAGCGACTCCGACTCGACGACGACCTCCCGGCCATCTTCGAGGCGATTCCCGACGACGAACTGCTCTCGGCGGCGACCGACGCCTACCGAGGGCTTCGCGTCGTGAACGACCCGTTCTTCCCCTGCCTGATATCCTTCATCTGCTCGGCCCAGATGCGCGTCGAGCGCATCCACGGGATGCAGACCGCCCTCGCCCGCGAGTTCGGCGAGGAGGTCGTCTTCGACGGCGAGACCTACCACGGCTTCCCGACGCCAGACCGACTCGCGCGAGCGACCGAGGACGAACTCCGCGAGTTAGGCTTGGGCTACCGCGCACCCTACGTCCAACGCTCGGCCGAGTTGGTCGCCTCGGGCGAGGCCACGGCCGACGACGTGCGGGGTCTCGACTACCGCGACGCCCGCGAGGCGATGCAGGCGTTCGTCGGCGTCGGCGACAAGGTGGCCGATTGCGTGTTGATGTTCTCGCTGGGGTATCTGGAGGCGGTGCCGCTCGACACGTGGATTCAGACCGCCATCGCCGAGTACTACCCACACTGCGAGCGGGGGTCGTACGCCGACACCTCCGACGCCATCCGCGAGGAGTTCGGCGGCGAGTACGCCGGTTACGCCCAGACCTACGTGTTCCACTACCTGCGGAATCGGGAGTGAGAAATCGGAAGGACGGAAGCGCCCCGCTCAGGGCCGGAAGACGGCTCTGACACAGCCGTCTTCCTTCTCCTTGAACATCTCGTAGCCGCGGGGCGACTCTTCGAGCGAGAACTCGTGGGTCGCCAGATACGAGGGGTCCATCCGGCCCTCGGCGACGTGGTCGAGCAGTTCGGGGACGTACCGCTGGCCGTGCTGTTGGGCGGTCCGGATGGTCAGTCCCTTGTTCATGGCGATACCGAGCGGGAACTTGTCCATCACGCCGTAGACGCCCAGAATCGAGAGCGTGCCGCCCTTCCGACAGGCGACCATCGCCTGCCGGAGCGCCTCGCCGCGGTCGGTCTGGAGTCGCAGTCGCTGCTTCGCCTCGTCGTAGGCGTGCATCGCGCCGGTGCCGTGGGCCTCCATCCCCACCGCGTCGATGCAGGCGTCGGGGCCGCGTCCGCCGGTCATCGCCTTGAGTTCGTCCACGACGCTCTCGACTTCGGTGTAGTCGATGGTCTCGGACCCGGCCTCGTTTCGGGCCATCCGAAGTCGCTCGGGGAAGCGGTCGATGCCGACGACCTGCTCGGCACCCATCAGGGCGGCGCTCTGCTGGGCCATGAGTCCGACGCCGCCACAGCCCCAGACCGCCACGGTGTCGCCCTCCTCGATGTCGCAGAAGTCCGCGCCCATGTAGCCGGTCGGCCACGCGTCGGAAGCGAACAGCGCCTGCTCGTCGCTGAGTTCGTCGGGCACGGAGAAGCAGTTGGCGTCGGCGTGGGGCACCCGGACGTACTCGGCGTGGGACCCGGCGTAGCCGCCGAACGCGTGGGTGTAGCCGTAGATGCCCGCGGTCGGGTAGCCGAGAATCGGCTCCTGTAGTTCCGGGTTCGGGTTCGTGTTGTCGCACAGCGACCAGAGGTCGTCCATGCAGTAGCCGCAGTTGCCACAGCCGACGAACGACGGGACGACCACGCGGTCGCCGACCTCGACCGACTCGACCTTCCGGCCGACCTCCCTCACCTCGCCCATGAACTCGTGGCCGATGACGTCGCCCTCGCGCATCGTCGGGAGGTAGCCGTCGATGAAGTGGAGGTCCGACCCGCAGGTCGTCGTCAGGCCGACCTCCAGCACTACGTCGCGCGGATTGACGAGTTCGGGGTCGGGCACGTCCTCGACGCGCAGGTCCTCGACGCCCTCCCAGCAGAGCGCCCTCATACCCAATCACCTCGCCCGCGGGCAGACGAGTTGCGTTCGAGCGTGGGAATCTCGCCGGTCTCCGCGAGGCTCTTGAACCGGTAGAGCGCCTTACTCGCCAGCGTCTCGGGAACGACGCCCAGCAGGTTCAACGCCTTCGCGCCGACCGACCCGCCCGGCGGTTCGAGGCGTAGTTCGAGCGTCACCTCGGTCCCCCGGTCGGCCGGTGCCGGACGGAAGTGCACCATCGCCTCGTGCGGAACCAGCGCGCCCTCCGCGGACTGCCAGTGGATTCCCTCCCCGGGGCGGTCCGCCAGTAGTTCGGTCTCCCACTCGACGGTCCGACCGAGCGGTGCGGCCAGCGTCCAATGGTGACGCTCGTCGCCCGCGGCGGTGACCTCCGCGAACGGTCCCGCGACCCGCGACAGTCGCTCCGGGTCGCGCCAGAACTCGTACAAATCGTCCGCGGACCCGGCGACGGTGGTGGCGCGTCGAATCTCGATGCTCCCCGGCACGCTCGACTCGTCGTCCGACCGCGAGCGCTCGCTGTCCCGGTTCAGTCGCCGGTACAGCAGCCACCCCGTGGCGAGCGCGAGCGCGGCCCCGACCAGCGCCGTCGCCGTAGTTCGCGCGTTCGGACCGCCGGTCGGTCGCCCGGTCGTGCTGTCGGTCCGTCTCCCGATCGTGTACTCTCTCACGTAATCTCCCCCACAGTCCCCTCGGCAGAACTCCCGTTGTATCTTGTGCCCGATTCCTCGCCACCCAAATCGGCTTCCGTCAGCGCGACGAACCACCGACCGGCCATGTCGAACGACTCCGGAAGTAGCGACGCGGAGCGAACCCGCGCACACGTCTACGTCTCCGGGACGGTACAGGGCGTCTACTACCGAGCGAACACGCGGGACACCGCCCGCGAGAAGGGCATCGACGGCTGGGTCCGGAACCTCTCGGACGGCCGGGTTGAGGCCGTCTTCGAGGGTCCCGAGGAGACCGTCGCGGCGATGGTCGAGTGGTGTCACACCGGCAGTCCCGCCGCCGACGTGGACGACGTGGACGTCGAGTACGAGGACCCCGAGGGCGAGGACGGCTTCCGCGTCCGTCGGTAGTCGGGCCAGCACGACTTTCCACGCGAGTCCCGTAGCGCCCACGACCGACCATGCGCGAAAACACGCCCGACATCGGCGTCGAGGTACGGAACGTCGAACGAAAGCGCGGTCCCGACGACGAGCAGTACGAGGAAGTCGAGGTCGCGGTCCCGGTGACGAACCCGCAGTCGGACTCGCGGGACTCCTACGTGGCCGACGGCGCGCTCGTCGGACAGATTCCGGTGACGAACGCCGACACGCCCTGCGCCGACGAGCGACTCGACGCGGCGGTCGTCACCGTCCTCGAAGAGCGCGTGACCGCCTATTACCCCCGCGATGGCGAGCGAGCGGTCCCGGCGCTGGTCTGGGAGGCCGCGACCGACGACTGGCGGTGCGAGTCGGTGGAGACGGACGGCGAATTCGACGTCGAGTCCGACACGCGCGACGACGGCGAAGCGGTCCTCTGGGAGCGCGAAGAATAGAGCTGATTCGAAGCGGCGAGCGCGGTCCTCAGTACCGGCCGTCCTGCCGGTCTCCGGGACGATACTGCCCCTCGTCGGCGCGCGACCGGTCCGCCTCGCTGTTCTCGACCTGTTGGCTGTAGGTCTCGCCCTGCGACAGGTCGGACCGTTCGTCCCGACCGCCGCGGTTCTGCCGACTACCGTACCGGCGGCCCGTCGGCTGGCGTTCCCCGCGCTCCGGTTCCCCGCGCTCTCGCTCCTCTCGCTGTTGGGGCGTCCCGGCCGGGCCGGTCGGAATCCGACTCGACCGACGCTCGGTGCGCTGGCGGGTCACTTCGAGTCGCTGGGAGTAGGACGGCCCGCCGCTCGGTTGCTGGTGGGGTTGCTTCGACTCCGTCCCCTGCGAAAGCTCGTGCCCGGTGAACTGTCGTGAGGTTCGCCCTTGCGACGGCTGCTCCCGAGATTGGTTCTGTGACGACTGGTGTCGAGACTGGTGCTGCGGCGACTGGCGCGACTGCCCCCGAGACGTTCCCTGCTGGTGGGACTGCTGTGGCGACGGCCGTCGCTGTGGTGACTCGGCGGGCGCGTCGCGTCGAGACTGCTGGTCCCGCTCGGATTGGGACTGCCGACCGGTTCGCCGGTCGCCCTGCGAGAACTGTCCGCCCTGTCGTTCCGACTGCGAGAACTGCTCGCCGCCGTGAGGCCCTCCAGCGTGGTTGGGCTGGTGGCGCGACTCGCCGCCGAACGAGAGCGTGTGACGACTCGTCCGCTGGCGCTCGGAATGGCGCGGGCGCTCGGTCCGGCGACCGCCAGTCTGTCCCTCTCCTGTCTGGGACCGACCGCCGGTCTCTCCGCGGCCCTGCGCCGGTTGCCGACCGCTGGTCCGTCGCTGGTCGTCCGTCTGCCCTCGGTTCTCTGCGTACTGGTTGCTCTGTCCGTACTGGTGGCCTCGTTCGTACTGCTGGCCCTGTCCGTACTGCTGGCGGTCCTGCGTGCCCCGGTACTCCTGCGACGACTGCTGGCCCTGCGTCCGTCGCTGATTCCCAGTCGGTCGCTGGGACTGCCCCCGAGACGGCTGTCGAGGTTCAGGCCGGCGGTCGCTCGCGCTCCGTCTGCCGAACTGTCGGTGCGGACTGCCGGACTGTCGGTGCGAACTACCGGACTGCTGTCGCGGCCCGCCGTACTGCTCCGGCGACGACTGCTGGCCGGACGACTGCCGACTCCGGGACTGTTGAACGTCGGACTGCCCACCCGAGGGCTGCCGACGCCCGGTCTCGTCGCTCGTCTGCGAGAACTGCGTGGCGTCCCGCTCGCGAGGGATGTGGTTGCCCTGTTGGCGCGAGTCGCCGCCGAAGCGGATGCTGACCTGCCGCCCGCGAACGGACTGCTGTGGCTGGCCGTCCCGGCCCTCGGCGCTGTTGGCGGGGACGATGTTCTCGCCGCCCTGCATTCGGCGCTTCACGTCCTGTTCGACCTGTTCGGGGCTTCGGTCGTCCCCTCGTCGGTCCTCCCCTCGCGGGTCGCCCTGTCGGGCGTCTCGTCGCTGGTCGCCGCGACCGCGCTCCTCGGTGTGTCGATACTCCCGGCCTCCCCGACGGTATGGATCGTACGACATCAGTAAATCTCCCCGGCGATATCTGGGGCCGCGAGCGTCTTATCGGTGCTGGCTAGCCGCGCTCGAAACGGTCGGTGAAGACATCTCCGTACCCTCTTAAAGTGTACTTAGACACGTTTTAGAAGTGTATATATTTCTCTGGCGGCGGTCGTGTCACTTCGTGCAACCCCGAGTTCGGACCGCGAGCGAGTGCCGATTTCCGTCCGACCGCTCGGCTCTGCACTGCAACCGCCCGGCACCGCACTGCGACCGCGCCGCACCGCAACCGCGCCCCGTTCCTCCCCGCGTCTCGCTGAGCGTCGCGAAGCGACGGCTCGGAAGACGTGGTTTGTCTTCCGGTGTGCGTCTGCGCTCGCGCGGTTCCGCGCGAGCGCAGACGCGGCGCATCCGGGAGGTCCGTGTCGTCGGTCGTTCCGGTGGTCCGTGTCAGCGGTCGTTCCGGTGGTCCGTGTCAGCGGTCGCTCGTCGGTCGCCGGCGACGCCCGCCCGGACCACAGCGACAGGACTTAACGCCGTCGCCGACCAACGCTCGGACATGATAACTTCCGAGCGGATGGCACAGGTGGACGCTAACGCGGCCGCCCTCGGCGTGCCACGGAAGCAGTTGATGGAGTCGAGCGGTAACGCGGTCGCCCGCGAGGTCCGGGCGGTCGCCGACCCCGGCGCGCGAGTCGCGGTCGTTGCGGGCCGCGGAAACAACGGCGGCGACGGCTTCGTCGCGGTCCGGTTCTTGGACGACTACGACACCTCCGTCCACCTGCTCGGCCGCGAGGAGACCATCGCTACGGACATCGCCCGCGAGAACTGGGCCGCGCTCCGGCAGGGCGACTATCGGACCGAGACCGTCACCGACTCGCGGGATTTCGAGTTGCCGGACTGCGACGTCATCGTGGACGCGATGCTCGGCACCGGCGTCACGGGCGCGCTCCGGGAACCCGAGGCCACCGTCGCCGAGCGAATCAACGAGAGCGAGGCGACCGTCGTCGCGGTGGACGTGCCCTCGGGCGTGAACGCCGATACGGGAGAGGCAGAAGGAACTGCGGTCTCGGCCGACCGCGTGGTCACGTTCCACGACCGGAAACCCGGTCTCGACTCGCTCGACGCCGAGGTCACGGTCGCGGACATCGGCATCCCGGCCGCCGCCGAGGAGTTCGTCGGGCCGGGCGACATGCGACCGGTCCGACGGGGAAGCGGAGCCGAGGACGCCCGCGCCTACGTCGTCGGCGGCGGCCCGTACACCGGTGCCCCGGCGCTGGCCGCGCAGGCCGCGCTCCGTGCCGGCGCGAACCTCTCGTTCGTCGCCGCGCCCGGCCCGGTCGCGCCCCAGATACAGGGCTACGCCGAGGACCTCATCGTCCAGGCCTACGAGGGCGACCACCTCGCGCCCGAGCAGGTCCCCGACCTTGTGGAGACCGCCGAGAGCTACGACGACGTGGTGGTCCTCGGGCCGGGACTCGGCAACGCCGACGAGACCCTCGACGCGGCCGCGCAGTTCCTCGAATCGTTCTCCGGCCCGGCGGTCGTGGACGCCGACGCGCTCCCGGTCGTCCCCGAGGTCGAGACCGACGCGACGCTGGTCTGCACTCCCAACCGCAAGGAGTTGGCGAAGATGGGCGGTCCCGACGTCGAGTCGGCCGACGCGCTCCGCGAACACGCCGATGAAATCGAGAGCTTCGCCGCCGACCTCGGCCACGTCGTGCTGGCGAAGGCGAAAGACGACGTGATTACCGACGGCGAGCGGACCCGCGTCTCGCGGGCCGGAACCTCGGGCATGACCGTCGGCGGCACCGGCGACACGCTCGCGGGCACGACCGCCGGTCTACTGGCGGCCCACGACCCCTTCGAGTCGGCGTGCATGGCCGCGTACGCCAACGGCCGGGCCGCGGAACTGCTGGACGACGACCGCCGCGACGGCCTGCTCGCGTCGGACCTGCTCGATGCGCTCCCGCGCGCCATCTGGGGTGACGACGATGAGTGACGACGAGACCGAACTGACCCACACCGACGAGGAGGGCGAGGTCCAGATGGTGGACGTAGGCGACAAGCCCGACACCGCCCGCCGAGCGGTCGCGCGCGGCGCGATTCGCCTCCGGCCCGAGACCGTCGCGGCCGTCCGCGACGACGAGGTGAGCAAGGGCGACGTGCTGGCGACCGCCCGCGTCGGCGCGGTCCAAGCGGTCAAGCACACGTGGGAGACCATCCCGATGTGCCACCAGATTCCCATCACGAACGTCGAGACCGACTTCGAACTCGGCGACGAGCGCGTCACCCTCGACGTCGCGGTCAAGACCACGGGCAAGACCGGGTGCGAGATGGAGGCCTTGGAGGGCGTCACGACCGGCCTGAACGTGGTTTGGGACATGGTGAAGGCCGCCGAAAAGGACGCGGACGGCCAGTACCCCGACACCGGAATCGAGGACGTGCGCGTCGTCGAGAAGACGAAACGCGAACTGTAGTCAGGGCCCTCGGTCGTCGTCCCCGTTCACGTCGTCGCTGGTCTCGTCGTCCGCATTTTCTCGGCTCTCGTCGCTCGCGTCTTCTCGGCTTTCGTCGCGTACCGACGCGTCGGTCTCGAATTCGTCCTCGGACGTCTCGCGTTCGAGGTCGTCCAGCGTCTCTCGATACGTGACCTCCTCGTCGAGCGTGACGGCGAAGTCCGGCGGCGTGTCTTCGGTCGCGCGCCGCCAGCGATACACGTCGTACCAGTGAGCGAGACTCGTCGCCGCGAACAGGGCGACGACCAGCGCGGCCGCGGCGGTGGGTCCGATTACGTCGAAGGGGGCCACGTCGAACCGTATCAGCGCGAGGAGACCCGTCGAGACCGCCGTGACGAGGAGGTACACTTTGTACCACGGCAGTCGCGTCCGTGGGTTGTTGGCCAACAGGACGCCGACCGTCGGACCGCTCACGGTTCCCACCGCCCCGTCGGCCGCGCCGTCGTAAGTGACGAGGCCGTAGTCGGCCTGCACCGGAGCGTGACGCTCTCGGAGCGACGACGCCACTCGCTCGGCGAGTTCCGGCGTGACTTCGCCGGGCGTCGCGGCCCGCTCCAACGCCGCCACCTGTCGTGCGACCGCTTCGACGGCGACGGGACCGGACCGCTGGTGCAGGTAGTAGAGTGCATATCTGCGACGGCGATTGCGGACTTCCGCGGCGACCAGCCGTTCCCGAGGACGAGCGACGTCCGTCTGGAACCCCTCCGATTTCGGTCGCGAACCGTCGTCCGGAGGCGGGGCGTTCGACTCGCCGAGCGTAGTCCTCCTCTCGTGCCTGACTGACGGAGCGGCCCACTTTGTTATTGGCTCTGGTCGAACGCAGGCGATGAGACAATCGGAGATACGACGGGTGACATGGCCGTTACCGTCGACTACTGCCAGCGTAACGAGCGTTGCGCGAGCGGAAGGTGAACCGAACTCACGCCGAGAGCGCGCTCGCCAACTCCCCGGCCTTCGCTCTGGACTGCTCGACGATGGCGGGCCGGGCCTCGAAGTCCACGACCACCTCGTCGTCGGCGTAGGTCACGTCGTTGACCCGCGCGTGGTCGTGGACCCACGAGACGACGCTCATCGTGTCCTCGGTCATCGGCAGGACCAACTTCTCGCGCTCCCAGTCGGGGAGTTCGTCGTCGATGCGCTCGCGTAACCCGTTCAGATTGAGTTGCTCCTTGCCGGAGACCGCGATGGGGTCGGGCGCGAGCGCCGACAGCGCCTCGACCTTCTCGGCGAGTTCGTCGTCGCTCACGGCGTCTATCTTGTTCAGCACCGTCACGATGGGTGCCTCGTTGCGCTCGTAGAGCGTGTCGTGGCTGGTGACGAGTTTCTCGCGTATCTCCTCGACGGGTTCGCTCACGTCCACGACGAGCAACACGAGGTCGGCGTAGTACACCGCGTCGAGCGTGGACTTGAACGACTCGACCAGCCAGTGGGGCAGGTCGCTGATGAACCCGACCGTGTCGGTCAGGAGCACGTCGCGCCGGTCCATGTCCATCTTCCGAGTCGTCGTGCCGAGCGTCGTGAACAGGCGGTCTTGGGCCTCCGCCGTCGTGTCGAGGTCCGGGTGCAACTCCTCGTTCTCGCCCAACTCGATGTCGGCCGCGAGGCTCTGCATCAGCGTGGACTTCCCGGCGTTCGTGTAGCCGGCCATCGCCACGAGGTCGAACCCGGACTCGCGCCTGCGGTCCCGGCGGTCGGCCTCGGTCCGGGCGATGGAGTCGAGTTCGTCCTTGATGTTCGAAATCTGGTCTTTGATGTCCTGCTCGCGGCTCTCGTCGTACTCCCCCAGTCCCATGAACCCCGGCCGCTCGTCGCGCTTGGCGAGGCTGGTCTTGGCCTCCGCGCGGGGCAGTTCGTACCGGAGTTCGGCCAACTCGACCTGCAACTGTGCCTTCCGGGTCTGGGCACGCTGGCCGAAGATTTCGAGGATGAGCCTGAATCGGTCGATGACCTTCGTCTCCTCGGGGAACTGCTGGCCGAGGTTGTACGTCTGATACGGACCCAACTCGTTGTCGAAGATGACCACGTCCGCGCCGGTCTCGGCGACCGCGGCCCCGATTTCAGCGGCCTTCCCTTCGCCGACCTGTAGCGCCGGGTCCTCCTTTCGTGACTGGGTGAACTCCCCGGTTACCTCGTAGCCCGCGGCGCGGGCGAGGTCGCGTATCTCTTCGGTGTCTGGCGTGCCGGAATCGACTCGCTTGACGATTATCGCTTTCATAAGAACAGTTTTCGGGCGGCGTACGCGGCGTGGTGTGCGGCTTGCACGGTCTCGCGTTCGGCTATACTCTCGACGTACTTGAAACTCGGGCCGAGGAACTGTTCGACTTTCACTTCGGGTTCCTCGTAGAACTCGCCGCGCTCGGCGACGACGGGACCGTCGGGCGGTTCGGGCAGTTCCTCGACCGCGCTCGCGACGACGCGGGCGGCGTTCTCGAACGTGGGCGGGTTCTCGCTCGTGGCGAACCCCATCCCCTCGACGGACCGAAGTCGGTTCGTGCCGACGGCGGCGTACACCGCCGCCGCGACCATCAGGTACTCGCCGGACTCCTCGTGGCGACCGCTGATGTCGACGCCGACGACGGCGGCCTGGCGGGCGTTAGCCTCGCCGGGCCTTCACCTCGGTTCGCAGAGCCGCGTTGCCCATGTTCGGACGCTACGGTCCCCTTCCATTTCAATCATACGTCGGTCGGTGGTGTCCGCGGCGAACGGTCGACCCGACGGTCCGGGAGAACGAGTCGTTCTACGCGTCTCGGTCGTGGTTTAACGCGTTACCCGGCTTACCACAAGAGCCTTAAGCTATCAATGAGCCAGTCCCGACTATGCAACTCGACCCCCAGCAACTCGGACTCGAATTCGGGTCCGGAGCCGTCGTGGGCGGCGTCATCGGCTTCGCTGCGAAGAAGATAGCGAAGCTACTCGCCGTCATCGTCGGTCTCGAACTCGCCCTGTTCAAGTTCCTCGAGTCGCGCGGCATCCTCACCGTCGATTGGAACAAGCTCACCGCGGGCGTCCTGAAGGCGAGCGAGAGCGCCCAGAGCGGCGCGCCGCCGTCGTGGGTGACGACCATCCTCTCAACGCTCTCGGTCGGTGCCGGCTTCACCGGCGGCTTCATGCTCGGCTTCCGGAAGGGATAATCTAGACGTCGTACCGCTCGGCCGCGTCGCGCCGTCGGACGCCCTCCGCGGCGACGCTCGGCACGAACCGCTTCATCTTCGTCGTTCGATATTTCGCCAGTGCGAACGCGCCAACCGTCGCTACGACACCGAACAGCGGTCGCTGGGCTATCAGGAGCGTGTACCCGACCGCCACGGCGGACGCTATCGCCGCGAACCCCCAGAGGATAATTCGACGCTTCCGATACTCGTCTTCGTGGGCCGCGACGACTTCGGCGGCGCGTCCGGCCTCGACCGCTCTATACGCCGTCTCGCCGTCCGGTTGGTCGTACGCCAACACGTCTACGAGCGCCATCTTAGCGCGTGCTGAGTTCGTCCTCGTCCTTGATGATTCGGGTCTCGGCCTCGCCGCTGGTGTGTTCGTTCACGAGGTCGTAGAACTCGTTTTGCATCCCGGCGGGGAACGTGAGGACGCCGACCCAGCCGCCGTCGTTCTGCCACTCCTCGCGTTCGAGTTCGCCGAACTGGCGAATCTTCGCCTGCGCGCTCCCGGCGTAGTCGGCGGGCACCTGCACCGCGACGGTCACCTCGTCGAACCGGATGGGGATGACCGGCCGGAGCGCGTCGAGCGCCTCGTCTACCTGCGTCTCGACCGGTTCCATCGGGTCCACGCGGAAATCGGTCTCTTCCAGCGCGGACTCGATGCGCTCGGGCGGGTGGGGCGCGTTGTCCATCTGGGGGTTGACCGCGTTGCGCGTGATGCGGTTGACCAGATTCTTGTGCTTCTGCTCCTGCATCTCGCGGCGCTGCTCGGCCGTAATCTGAATCTCCCCGTCCTTGATGACCTCCGGGATGATTTCGAGCGGGTCGGTCGTCCCGAACACCTCTTCGAGCGCCGACTCGGCGGGTCGGTCGCCGCGACTCGCGTTCTCGAACACGTCCTCGGCGGCGATGACGTCCTCCAGTTCGCCGTCGAACTCGCCGCGCTTGATTTCGAGCGCCGCGTCGGGGTCTACCAGTACCTCGAACCGCTCACCGTGAGATTCGAGGCGAGCGGTCACCGCCTCTTCGAGTGGTATCATACCGAACGGTAGTCCCCGCCGGTTAAAAGAAGTATTGGACAGCGACGCGTCTCGCGGTCGAAACTGGCGGAGGATGGGGTCGCTCACTTCCCGAGAACGAGTGGCACGGCGGCAGTAGAGTTAACACGGCGGCGTGACACGTATCGCCAACGGTAGGCGACCGATGACCCGCTAACTTCTCCCGACCGGCGCTCGCCCCCGGTCAGTCGTCAGTATCGCTTCCCAACCCACCCGACAGCCACACCACAGCCATGAGTCTACCAGCCAGAGACGACGTGAACCCCGAGTACCGATTCGACCTGACCCGCATCTTCGAGACACCCGCCGAGTGGGAGGCGGCCGCGACGGCGCTCCGTGAGGACCTCGATGCGCTCGAATCCCGCACCGAGGAGTCGCTCGAAACCCCGGCCGACCTCCGGGTGCTCCTCGAACGCGTCGAGGACTGCTACCGCCGGAAACAGCGCCTCGACCTCTACGCCACGCTCTACGAGAACGTCAACACCGGGGCGGAGACGGCCGGGAACCTTCAGCGGCGCTTCCGTGACCTCGAATCCGAGTTCGAACCGGTCGTCGCGGCCGTCAAGCGCCGCCTCCGCGAGACCGACGACCAACTCCTCGACTCGCTCCTTGCCGAGTTGGACGACTATCGCCGGTACGCCGAGAGCCTGCGCGAGCAGGCGGGCCGAGTTCGGTCGTCCGACGCCGAGGACGCCATCGCGGCCGATAGCGAAGTCCGCTCGGCCCCGACCAGAATCATCGAGGCCGTCACGACCGAGGACTTCGACCCGCCGAGCGTCGAGCGCCCCGATGGAGAACAGGTTGCGCTTCGATACGGCAACTTCCGCGACGAGCTTTCGCACCCGAACCGTGAGTACCGCAAGCGGGTGTACGAGGCGTATCGGGGCGAGATGGACCGCTTCGAGCACGTCCTCTCGCGGGCGTACGCCGAGAAGTTGGCGGCCGCCAGCGCCGAAGTCGAGGTCCGGGGCTACGACTCCGTCCGAGACCGGGACTTCCGCGGGACCTACCCCGAGACCGGACTAGAGCCGCGCCTGCCCGGCGAGGTCCACGACGCGATGCTCGACGCGGTCCGAGACAACCTCGGGCCGTTCCACCGGTCGCAGGAGATTCGCCGCGAGCGGTTGGGCGTCGAAACCCTCCGGCCGTGGGACCTGTCGGTGTCGATTGCGGACGCGCCGGAACCGGAGATTCCCTACGAGAAGGCCACCGAGTACATTCTGTCCGCGCTCGCGCCCCTCGGCGACGACTACGTGGCCCGCACCCGGTCGTTCTTCGAGGACCGGCGCATCGACGTGTACCCGACGCAGGACAAGCGCACGGACATCCCAGCCTACTGCCCGTCGTCGGCGGCGGACGGCGCGTTCGTGCTGGCGAACTACCGCGAGGACGTGTGGTCGATGTCGGTGGTCGCCCACGAACTCGGTCACGCGCTCAACGTCTCTTACCATCGCGAGGGACCGACCCGGTACGCGACCTGTCCGACCGCAATCTGCGAGATTCCGTCGATTCTCCACGAGATTCTGCTGGCCGAACACTGGTTCGACCGGGGCGGCGCGCTCGCCGACCACGCGAAGAACCGACTGCTGGAGGTGCTTGGCGGCAACTTCTACGGGTCGGCGATGGGTTCGGCGTTCGACCACCGCCTCGCCACTGCGGTCGAAGACGGCGAGGACTTGTCGGCCGAACGCATCCGCGAGGTCTACGCCGACCTCCTCGCGGAGTTCCGGCCCGCCGTCGAGTATGCCGACCGCGCCGGGAGAGACTGGCTCGGCAGGGGGATGCGCGACCCCTACAGCAGTTTCCAGTACGTCCTCGGCGCGACGGGCGCGCTAGTGGTCCGCAACCGACTTCGCGAGGGGAGTCTGACTCCGGCGGAGTACCGCGATTTCCTCCGGCAGACGGGGCGGCGCGACCTGCCGGACCAGTTCGACGCGCTCGGCATCGACGTGACGAGCGCCGAACCGTACGAGCGGGCCGCTGAGACGTTCGCGGGGTATCTGGACGAGTTCTGACGGTCGTTACTGGACGCGCCGCGATTCGACTTCTGGCCCGGCTCTCGCTGGCGTCTTGCCGAACGGAGTGGGGCGAGGCTCGTGGGAGCGTGCCTCCCACGGCGGACTCTCGCGGTCTGCCATCGTCACGCGAGGTCTACGGTCGCGGTGCTGTACGGTTTCCGTGTCTCGTCTTGAACCACTAAGATCGGCTAAAGGAAATATATAATTATCCCTAGAGTGGGTAAATATTTCTAAAAGACCACTAGGGCGTATTTCATTACTCCTCCTGTGCGGCGAACTCGACCAGCGTCAGGTCCCGGTCGAGCATGCAGTAGTCGTGGGGCGGGTCGCCCAGAATCTCCGTAATCTGGTAGTCCTCGTCGAACTCCGCGCCGTTGGGTTCGCAGAACTCGTGGCTCGGACACTCCGTGTGCGGACACGGGCCGGCGAGACTGGCCTTGCTGCCGGCGTAGGCGTTCTTCGCCGGGACGTTGGCCTTGACGCCGACCGGTTCGACTTCGACGGCCGTGACGCCGGTGTCGTGGACGGCGCACTCTAGCGTCTGGGCACCCTCGCGCACGTCGTTGACGCGGTAGCGCACGCCCTCCGAGAGGTTGAGACACTGGTCGCGGTACGGACACCCCTCGCAGGCCGAGGAGGCCCCCTGATAGACGAACTCCTGTCCGGGGTCGGCGAGGCGGGTTCCGATGAGGCTGATGGTAGACATATGAACCGATATGGGAGCCTCGCGGTTAAGCGTCTCGTCCTCTTTCCGGGTCGGAGCGGTCCGTCAGGTCGTCCAGTTCGTCCAGATACTCCTCGCGCGGCATCTGATACGCGCCGCGGTAGTCCAGTTCGCCACGGACGAACTCGGCCGCGAGTTCGCGGGCACCCTCGACGGCCGCCGCTCGCGTGTCGTACGTGCGTGCGGGGACGAGTTCGACTTCCGGTTCGAGGAAGAACTCGACGCGCCAGACGTTCGTGCGGCCGTACTCGGCTTCCGCGGCCGGACGGTTGGCCTGCCCCGCCGCGACGTACAGCGTCGGCATGCACGCCGGGGGGAACTGGTCGGCGTCGAACACGTCCGGGCGGTAGGCGAAGATCGCCCGCCCGCCGGGTTCGTCGTTCCAGACCGTCCACCCCTCGGGCAGGTCGGGGTCCGAGTCGCTGGACGCAGGAGAGTCGGCGTCGGCGGGCGAATCGTCGCCGGTGTCGCTCGGCGAGTCCGGTGGGTCGCTCATAATCGACGGTTCGGTCCTGAGGAGTAAGGGACTGCCGGTTACGACCGGGTGACGGCCCTCTCCCGCGACGGTACTCGAAAGACGGACGTGCAATCGAGCGTCGTGAGCGGGGCAGTAGCGGTCGCCCGCGTCGGGTATCCTCTCCGAGCGGACCACGCCGACCGCGTTCCGGGCCGGCGTCGAGACGGTGCCGGCCGTACTCCGGTTACTGTTCGAAATCCGGACCGACGTTCTCGGGTCGACGCCGTGCTTTTTGGCCGTGACGACGGCGAACGCGACCGTCCGGGAGAGACGTGTCGAGAATCCGGGAGTCGGAGCGGTCGAATCCGACTTAAAGCTGAAATCTGTTACCACATCCCAAGAGAGGGAGGACGGCGCTCTCTCGCGTCAGTCGTCGCCTTCAATGTCGTTAATTCAGCTTAAGTCATAGTTGGAACGAGCCAACAATTATATATCGCTTCATCCCATCTATTAAATAGTATCGGTGGTACCGACCCACGCGGTACTCGATAACACCTACCAATACCCATTCACGTCCGCCCGAACCCTGTCGCCCTCCGACGTAGCGTCGCAGTGAATGTGGTGTGAGGATAGCACGCACATGAACGGCCAGCACGCGAGCGTCCCGCGCGAGAGCGGGACCGAAGGGGTTGGAAGGGGCATCTGGCATCGGGAGTGCCGGGGTTGCCGAAAACTGTCAGTCGTCAGACTGGCCGATACCTCTTTGTGCGTGTACAACTACCACATATTTCGACCGCGGACCGCCCAACCACCGGTCAGCCGTTCGCGCTCCCGCGATCTCTCCCAACGAAACACGTGATACGATGACAGAATCACTGGAAGAACTCAGCCAGCGGTACCAGGAATCGATGCCCGAAGACCTCCGCGAGACCAAGTCCTTCGACTGGTATCTCGACGAGGTGTACGAGGACCCCAAGATAGCCAGAAACGCCCACCAGCGGGTCGCCGACATGTTCGACTACTACGGCACCGAGTACGACGAGGAGGCCGGCGTGGTCGAGTACCTGCTCGCCTCGGAGGACCCGCTCCACGACGGGGAGAACACCTTCTACGGGCACGAGATTCACCGCGCCATCCACGAGTTCGTCAACAAGGTCAAGTCCGGTGCGCGGGGTCTCGGCCCGGAGAAGCGCATCAAGTTGCTCCTCGGCCCGGTCGGATCCGGCAAGTCCGACTTCGACCGACAGGTCCGGACATACTTCGAGGACTACACCCTCAGCGACGAGGGCCGGATGTACACCTACCGGTGGACGAACCTCTGCGACGTCATCCACGACCAAGACCCCGCCGACGACACGGTCCGGTCGCCGATGAATCAGGACCCCCTCGTCCTGCTCCCGGTGGACCAGCGCCAGCGCGTCATCGACGACCTGAACGAGAACTTAGACGCGCCCTACACCATCCAGAACGAGCAGAGCCTCGACCCCGCGTCGGCGTTCTACATGGACGAGCTGCTGGCGTACTACGACGACGACATCAAGCTGGTGCTGGACAACCACGTCGAAGTCGTCCGCCTGACCGCCGACGAGAACAAGCGCCAGGCCGTCGAGACCTTCGAACCGAAGGACAAGAAGAACCAGGACGAGACCGAGTTGACGGGCGACGTCAACTACTCGAAAATCGCCATCTACGGCGAGTCCGACCCCAGAGCCTTCGACTACTCGGGGGCGTTCTGTAACGCAAACCGGGGTATCTTCAGTGGCGAGGAGCTACTCAAACTCCAGCGGGAGTTCCTCTACGACTTCCTGCACGCTACGCAGGAACAGACCATCAAACCGAAGAACAATCCGCGAATCGACATCGACCAGGTCATCGTCGGCCGGACGAACATGCCCGAGTACCGGGACAAGAAGGGCGACGAGAAGATGGAAGCGTTCAACGACCGGACCAAGCGCATCGACTTCCCGTACGTCCTCGAATACGACGAGGAGTCCCAGATTTACCGGAAGATGCTGTTCAACGCCGACGTGCCCGACGTCCACATCGAGCCACACACGCTCGAAATGGCCGGACTCTTCGGCGTCCTGACCCGCATCGAGGAGCCCGACAGCGAGACCGTGGACCTGATGCAGAAGGTCAAGGCCTACAACGGCGAAATCAAGGACGGCGAGGACGTGGACGTGAAGAAGCTCCGCGAGGAGGGCGAGGAGTCCGCCGACATCGGCGAGGGCATGGAAGGCGTCTCCGCCCGGTTCATCGGCGACGAAATCGCGGAGGCCATCATGAACTCGACCCACCGCGACAGGGGCTTCCTGAGTCCCCTCTCGGTGTTCAACCACTTCGAGGAGAACCTCGAAAATCACGGCTCCATCCCGGAGGAGAACTTCGAGACCTACTACCGCTACCTCGAAATGGTCCGCGAGGAGTACAAGGACCGCGCCATCGAGGACGTGCGCCACGCGCTCGCCTACGACATCGAGGAGATTCAGCGACAGGGCGAGAAGTACATGGACCACGTCATGGCGTACATCGACGACGACACGGTCGAGGACGAACTCACGGGCCGCGAGCAGGAACCCGACGAGAGCTTCCTCCGGGCCGTCGAGGAGAAACTCGACATCCCGCGCGACCGGAAGGACGACTTCCGGCAGGAAGTGAGCAACTGGGTCTCCCGACGCGCCCGCGAGGGGTCGCCGTTCGACCCGCAGGACAACGACCGCCTGCGCCGCGCGCTGGAACGCAAGCTCTGGGAGGACAAGAAACACAACATCAACTTCTCGGCGCTGGTCTCGTCCAACGAGATGGACGACGACGAGCAGAACGCGTGGATAGAGGCGCTCGTCGATCAGGGCTACTCCCGCGAGGGCGCGAAGGAGGTGCTGGAGTTCGCCGGCGCAGAGGTCGCCCGCGCGGAGATGGAGGACTAACCGTGGCGACCGGCCACGACGACCGGCGTCTCGCGGACCCCGAGGAGTCCTCCCGCCCCGAGGACGCGCCCGACGGCGGCGAGTTCATCGAGGCGGCCGACCGCGAACTCCGGGAGACCTACGAGGAACCCAAGAGCCTCGCCGACTTCGTGGACGAGGCGTTCGAGAACCCGACCGTCGCGGCCCACGCCAGCAAGTACCTGCTCGAAGCCATCGAGTCGATGGGCACCCGGACCGTCGTCGAGGAGGGCGACGAGAAGGAGCGGTACGTCTTCTTCGACGACCCGCACAACGACGGCGAACACGCCATATTGGGCAACACCGAGGTGCTCAACGCCTTCGTGGACGACCTGCGGTCCATCGCGGCCGAGCGCGGCAAGGCCGAGAAGATAATCTGGTTCGACGGCCCGACCGCGACCGGCAAATCGGAGTTGAAGCGGTGTCTCGTCAACGGGCTTCGGGAGTTCTCGAAGACCGAGGCGGGACGGCGGTACACCGTCGAGTGGAACATCGCCAGCGCGAGCGAGGCACGGAGCCTGAGCTACGGCGACGAGCGCGCGGTCGCCGACGAGGAGAACTGGTTCCCGAGTCCGGTGCAGGCCAATCCGCTGACGGTGTTCCCCGAGGAGGTCCGCGAGGACATCCTCGCGCGAATCAACGAGGGAGTCGAGGACCACATCGACCTGAAGGTCGATAGCGCGCTCGACCCCTTCAGCCGCGAGGCGTACGACTACCTCGAAGAGCAGTACCGTCGGAACGGCGAGGACGACCTGTTCTCGGCCATCACCGACCCGAACCACCTCCGGGTGAAGAACTACGTCGTGGACGTCGGGAAGGGCATCGGCGTCCTCCACTCGGAGGACTCGGGGCCGCCGAAGGAGCGACTCGTCGGGTCGTGGATGCGCGGGATGTTGCAGGAGTTGGACTCGCGGGGCCGCAAGAATCCCCAAGCGTTCAGCTTCGACGGCGTCCTCTCGCAGGGCAACGGCCTGCTGACCATCGTGGAGGACGCCGCCCAGCACGCCGATTTGCTCCAGAAGTTGCTCAACGTCCCCGACGAGAAGACGGTCAAGTTGGACAAGGGCATCCAGATGGACATCGACACGCAACTGCTCATCATCTCCAATCCCGACTTGGAGGCCCAATTGAACCAGCACGCCGACGCCGGCGGGGCCGACCCGCTGAAGGCGCTCAAGCGCAGGCTGGACCGGCGGCGGTTCAAGTACCTCACCAACCTGAGTCTGGAGGCCGAACTCATCCGCCGGGAGCTGACCAACGAGACCGACGTGTGGAAGGCCGAGAGCTACGACGAACTCGAGAACCTGATTCGGGAACCACTCTCGGTGCAGGTCCGGAACGACGAGAGCGGCGCGGGCGTCGGCGAGCGCGAACTCGCTCCGCACGCCATCGAGGCCGCCGCGCTCTACAGCGTCGTGACCCGACTCGACGGCGAGGACGTGCCCGCCGGACTCGACCTGGTGGACAAGGCGAAGCTGTTCGACAGGGGCTACCTGCTCGACGGCGACGACCGCCTCGACGCGGAGGACTTCGACTTCGACGACGACGCAGACGACGGCGAGCAGGGGATTCCCGTGACCTACACCCGCGACGTCATCGCGGACCTGCTCAACGACGAGAGCGAGCGCGCCCACGCCGACTACCCGGTCGAGGAGGTCATCATGCCCCGCGACATCCTGAACGCGATGGCCGAGGACCTGACCGGCGCGCCAGTCTTCTCGACCGCCGAGCGCACCGAGTACGAGAACAGGCTGGTGCCGGTCAAGAACCACGTCTTCCAGAAGCAGGAGGAGGACGTGCTAGACGCCATGATGGCCGACAAGCGCGTGGACGAGGAGACCGTCGAGGAGTACATCGAACACGTCTACGCGTGGGCGACCGACGAGCAGGTCGAGAACGACCGCGGCGAACGCGTCGAACCCGACCCGCTGAAGATGAAGGTGTTCGAGACCGAGCATCTGGGTCGGTTCTCGCCCGAGAGCTACGACGGCGACCACTCGCCGACCCCGGCGGTCGAGGAGTTCCGGCGCAACAAGGTCATCACCGCGCTGAACCGCCACGCGTGGGAGAACCGCGACGAGGGCTTCGAGGCGGCCGACATCGACCCCAAGGAGATTCCCATCATCAAGACGGTGCTGGCGAACTACGACTGGGACGACGTGCGCCGGGTGTACGAGGACTTCGACCCGAACCAGTGGGCCGACCCGCCGGGCAACACCGAGACGGCCGCGGTGAAGGCCGAGACCATCGACAATCTGGTCGAGATGTTCGGCTACAGCGAGGCGTCGGCCGAGTTGACCAGCCAACACGTCATGAGTCAGGTGAGCTACAAATGGGACTGAGAGAGGACTTAGAACGGTATCGAGAGGTCGGCGAGGCCAAGCGGGAGGACCTCGCGGACTTCATCCAGTACGGCGACCTCGGCCAGAGCCTGCCCGACGAGATAAACATCCCCATCAAGATCGTGGACCTGCCGGAGTTCGCCTACGACCGGCGGGACAAGGGCGGCATCGGGCAGGGCGAACCCGACGTGGGCGACCCGGTGGGCGAGCCACAGCCCCAACCCGGCGACGGCGACGAGGAGGGCGACCCCGGCGACGAGTCGGGCGACCACGACTACTACGAGATGGACCCCGAGGAGTTCGCCGAGGAGTTGGACGACGAGTTGGGTCTCGACTTAGAGCCGAAGGGCAAGGAGGTCATCGAGGAGAAGGAGGGCGACTTCACCGACATGACCCGGACGGGTCCCGACAGCACCCTCGACTTCGAGCGGATGTTCAAGGAGGGGTTGAAGCGCAAACTGGCGATGGACTTCGACCCCGACTTCCTCGAAGAGGTGCTGAAGATAGACGGCTGGGGTCCCGACCGGACGTTCTCGTGGGCGCGCGAGAACGCCATCAACGTCTCGAAACACTGGCTCGAAGAGGCCTACCGCCGGATTCCGGACGACGAGAGGACGACCTACGACTCCATCGAGGAGGTCGAGGAGTCGGTCACTCGCCGGAGTACCGCCCAGAAGATAAAGGAAGAGGGCATCACGCACGTCCCCTTCCGGAAGGAGGACGAGCGCTACCGCTACCCCGAGATAATCGAGGAGCGCGAGAAGAACGTGGTCGTCGTCAACATCCGGGACGTCTCCGGGTCGATGCGCGAGAAGAAGCGCGAGTTGGTCGAGCGTACGTTCACGCCGCTGGACTGGTACCTGACCGGCAAGTACGACAACGCCGAGTTCGTCTACATCGCCCACGACGCCGAGGCGTGGGAGGTCGAGCGCGACGAGTTCTTCGGCATCCGGTCGGGCGGCGGGACGAAGATCTCGTCTGCGTACGAACTCGCCGCCGCGATTCTCGACGAGCGCTACCCGTGGAGCGACTGGAACCGCTACGTGTTCGCCGCCGGGGACAGCGAGAACTCCCGGAACGACACCAGCGAGAACGTCATCCCGCTGATGGACGAGATTCCCGCGAACCTCCACGCCTACGTCGAGACCCAACCCGACGGGAAGGCCATCAACGCGACCCACGCCGAGGAGGTAGACGACCACTTCGGCGAGTCGAACGAGGTGGCGGTCAGCTACGTCAACAGCCCCGAGGACGTGACCGACGCCATCTACGAAATCCTCAGCACGGAGGCCGAATCGTGAGACGAGCGACCACGCCGACGCGCACCGCGGAGGCCAAACCATGAGAGAGCGACCCCGAACGAAGAAGGCGGCGGAACCGTTACAGGAACCGGCCGAGGAGGCCCGCAATCTGGCCCACAAACTCGGCCTCGACCCCTACGACGTGAACTACTGGGTGGTCGATTACGACGAGATGAACGAACTCATCGCGTACAACGGGTTCCAAGAGCGCTACCCCCACTGGCGGTGGGGCATGCAGTACGACCGCCAGCAGAAGCAGGGCCAGTACACCGGCGGGAAGGCCTTCGAGATAGTCATCAACGACGACCCGTCTCACGCCTTCCTGCAGGAGTCGAACGCCGTCGCCGACCAGAAGGCGGTCATCACCCACGTCGAGGCCCACTCGGACTTCTTCGCCAAGAACCGGTGGTACCGGATGTTCGCCGACCAACTCGACGCCGCGGCGATGCTCGAACGCCACGCCCGGCGCATCGAGGAGTACATGTCCGACCCCGACATCGAGCGCGAGGCGGTCGAGCAGTGGATAGACAGCGTGCTGTGTCTCGAAGACAACATCGACCAGCACGAACCGTTCAAGCGTCAGTTCGAGCGCCGAGACGACGCCGAGGACGACGACATCCCCGACGACGAGTTGGCCGAGAAACTGGACGAGATGGACCTCTCGGACGAGGTGAAACGCCAGGTCTTCGACGAGGAGTGGATGGACGAGCAGGCCGACGCCGGCGAGTTGGACGAACCCGAGATGGACGTGCTGGCGTTCCTCCGGGACCACGGCAAGGCCTACGACGAGGAGTCGCAGAAGGCCGAGGAGATGACCGAGTGGCAGAAGGAAATTCTGGAGATGCTCCGGGCCGAATCGTACTACTTCGCGGCCCAGAAGCTCACTAAAGTCATGAACGAGGGGTGGGCCGCCTACTGGGAGTCGATGATGATGGGCGAGGAGGCGTTCGCCGGGGACGACGAGTTCCTGAGCTACGCCGACCATCAGGCCCGCGTCCTCAACTCGCCGGGACTCAACCCCTACCAACTCGGCAAGGAGCTGTGGGAGTACATCGAGAACACCGAGAACCGCCGGGAGGTCTGCCGGAAGCTCCTCCGGACCGAGGGCGTGACGTGGCGCAACTTCCACGACACCGTGGACTTCGAGGAGGTGCAGGACCTGCTCGCGCCCGACCCTCGAATCGATAGCATCGACCCCGAGAATCTGGACGAACTCGACGACCTCGCGCCCGAGAAGGTGGACGAGGAGATGCTGGAAGCCGCGAAGAACGGCGAGATAGACCTCGAAAAATACCCGTGGAAGGTCCTGACCTACCGGGGCCTCGCCGAGCGTCACTTCTCGCTGTGCAAGCGCCAGCACCGCGGGTTCCTCCGGTCGGTCTCCCAGCAGGACTTGGAGCAGTACGCGCGCTACATCGTGGACGACGCGCGCTACGGGTCGGTCGAGGAGGCCGTCGCGGACGTGGACTACACCACCGGCTGGGAGAAGATGCGCGAGGTCCGGGCGAGCAACAACGACGTGACGTTCCTCGACAGCTTCCTGACTCAGGAGTTCGTCACGGACAACCAGTACTTCACCTACGAGTTCAGCCAGACCACCGGCGACTACCGGGTCGCCAGCACCGACTACGAGGACGTGAAGAAGAAGCTGATGCTCCAGTTCACCAACTTCGGCAAGCCGACCATCGCGGTGTACGACGGCAACTACAACAACCGCAACGAGTTGCTGCTCGGCCACCACTACAACGGCGTGATGCTGGACGTCGAACAGGCCAAGCGGACCTTGGAACGCGTGTTCGACCTCTGGGGCCGGCCGGTGAACCTCAAGACCATCGTGAAGGAGGTGGACGACCGCGACGCCGAGATCGCTCGGCGGCGCGACCGCGAACCCGAACCCGAGGAGGTCGGCAAACTCCTGCGCTACGACGGCGAGCAGTTCACGATGGAGGACTTGGACTGGACCGAAGTCGAAGACATCGCGGCGACCGAAGTGGACTACGACACCAAGCCCGAGGACTGGCTGGCCTGACGGCGTCCACTCCGGGCGTCTCTTTCGGTGTGTCGGGACGCGCCCCGGTGGGAACGTTTCGTCGCGTCGGCGAACGTCTACCGCGGCGAGGCGTGTCACCTGGATGTTCGTTAAAGCTAATATTCCGGAAAGCGGCGTTTCCGTATGGACGAGAGTGAGGAGCAAGAAACGGCGATAGGACAGCTACGGACCGCGCTCGATTCCAGCGACGAACACGAGCAGGATTTTCACATACGACAGGCCCTCCAACTGCTGAAACTCGAACGAGAGAACGACCGCGAGATGAACGCCGAGTAGACCGCCGGGCACGTCGCTCCCCCTCTCGTTATCGTTATCTGAACTGCACCGCCAGACGAGAAGTCGGCCGCTCGCCCCGACGAGAGCGTCAGGAGAGCGTCGTCGGCACTTTGATTTCGTTCTTGATGATGGCTCGCCGCGAGGCGTCGAGTTTCGCGGTCACGTCGTCGGGAATCGCCGACCCGAGGTCGGTTCCGTACACCGCCCGGACCCCGCCTTCGAGCAGGCCGAGCGTGTTGACCGTCCCGACCCGGAATCGGAACTTCCGGTCCACGAGGCTGGCTATCGACCGGAACACCGCCTTATCGACGTGTTTGACCATGCTGGCGAGGATGACGTCGCTGTACTCGGGAACGCTGCGCGACTGGTCGTTGTCCACGCCGATGGCGAAGCGTCCGGCCTTCTGGGCCGCCCGGAACACCCCGATACCGCTGCCGCCGGCGGCGTGGTAGACGATGTCCGCGCCGTCGGCGTACATCTCGCTGGCGAGTCGCTCGCCGGCGTCGGGGTCGGCGAAGGACCCAGCGTACGCCGACGTGACCTCAATGTCGTCGCCGGCGCGGGCCACGCCCGCCCGGTATCCGGCCTCGAACTTGCGGATGAGCGGCACGTCCACGCCGCCGACGAACCCGACCGTGCGGTCGCCGGTCGTCCGGCCGGCCCCGGCGGCGAACTCCCGCCGAGTGACGAGTCCGGCGAGGAGACCGACCTGGAACGACCCCTGATGCTCCGCGAACGTGTAGTTGGCCACGTTCGGGAGGAGCGCCCCGCTCTCGTCGGTGGCGACGCCGTCCACGAGGAGGAACTGCTGGTCGGGGAACTCCGTCGCGTTCGAGACGATGCCGGCGGCCTGCGCGAAGCCGATACCGCAGACGAGGTCCTTCGGCGGGTCCGTCGCCGACGCGAACTCCCGCTGGAGCTTCGGAATCTGCTCCGACGAGGAGGGTTCGGCGTTCTCGAAGCTGATGCCGAACTCCTTGCGGGCCTTCTTCGCCCCCGCGTGGGCCATGTCGTTGAACGAGTTGTCGCCGAGACCGCCGAGCGCGTAGACCATCCCGATGCGGGCGTCCCCGTTCTCGGCGCGTTGGGTCGTCGTCCACCGCGTCGTCGTCTCGGCCGGCGCGCCGGTCGCCGCGTCGGAGGGAGTCGTCCGTTCGTCGGAGTTCCCGCCGGAACAGCCCGCGAGTCCGGCGGTGGCGAGCGCGCTCGCCATCCCGCCGAGGAGTCGCCGCCGCGAGACCGACCCGGTCGGCCGCGTCGCGTCGCCCTCGCTCATTTCGGCGTCACCTTCCGGCCGGCGTCGCTTTCGGGGGCGGTCCGCCCGCCGTCCTCGAAGTCGAACTGTTCGAGCAGGTCGCTGAGTCGCTCGGCGCGGTCCGCGAGGTCTTTAACGCCGTTCGAAACCTCGGTCAGCGAGGCGGTCTGCTCCTCGGCGGCCGCCGAGACCGTCTCGGCCTGCGCGGTCGTCTCCTCGCTCACGCTGGAGACGTCCTCGACCGTCGTGACGACCTGCTGGACCGAGTCGGCCTGACTCTCGGTCGCTCGGCTTATCTCGTGGATGCTGTCGTTGGTCTCGGACACGTCCTCCACGAGTTGTTCGAGCGCTTCGAGCGCCGTCTCGACGGTCTCGGTGCCGTCCGAGACGCTGGTCCGGGTCTCGTGCATCTCCTCGACCGTCGTCTCGGTCTGGTCGCGGACCCGCTCGATGGAATCGCCGATTTCGTCGGTGGCCGACTGGGTCTGCTCGGCGAGGTTCTTGACCTCCTCGGCGACGACCGCGAAGCCCTGCCCGGCCTCCCCGGCGCGGGCCGCCTCGATGGAGGCGTTGAGCGCGAGGACGTGGGTCTGCTCGGCGATGTCGGTCACGAAGCCGACGACCTCTTCGATGTCGCCGACCTCCTCGCGGAGGCGCTCGACCGACTCGGCCGTCCGCTCGGTCCGTTCCTCGATGCTGTCGAGTTCCTCGATGGCGTCTTCGGCGGCGTGCTGGCCCTCCTGGCCCTCTTCGGCGGCCTGCTCGACGCGTTGGGCGACGGTCTCGGTCGAGGAAGCGACCTCCTCGACGGTCGCCGAGAGGTCGCTCATCTCCTCGCTGGCCCGCTGGAGGCTACGGTTCTGCTCGACCGCGCCGTCCGATATCTCTTGGACGGACTCGCTGACCTCCTCGCTCGCGCGCTCGACCTCCGCGAGGCTGTCGGTCGCCTGCTCGCTCTCGCCCGCGACTTCGCGGCTGAACGATCTGACTTCCAGCATCGCGTCGGTCAACTCGTCCATCATGCGGTTGTACGCCGAGGCGATGCGCGCCATCGCGTCGCTCTCGGCGTCGGCGTCCATCCGCCGCGAGAGGTCGCCGTCGGCGGCCTCCTGCATCACGTCGCTGTAACTGTCGGCCTTCCGTTCGAGGTGGCCGTTGAGCGTCTCGGCCCGCTCCTTGGCTTCTTGGGCCTCGCGGCGCTCCCGCTCGGCGACCTGCTGGGCCTCTTGGGCCTCCTCGCGGGCGGACTCGGCCGCCCGAATCTTCTCGGCGAGCGAATCGCGCATGCTCGCGAACGCCTCGTAGAGTTGGCCGAGTTCGTCGATGCGACCGCTCCGGAGTTCGGTGTCGAGGTCGCCGCGCTCTATCTCCTCGGCCTTCGAGGTGAGTTCGTTCAGCGTCGCGGTCGTCCGGCGCTCGAAGACGACCGAGACCACGCCGAGCGCGAGGAGCGCCGCCAGAATCGTCGTCAGGAGACTGGTCCCGACTCGGTCGCGCATCGCGAACGCGCTCGCCTTCGGGGCGTACGAGACGACGACCCAGTTCGCGCCCGCGACCGACTTGTGATTGGCGACGAAGTCGCTGGTGGTCACGAGACCGTCGTTCGCGCCCGACCCGACGATGGCGTCCCCGGCGAGTTTGCCGTCCAGTTGGGCGTCGCCGGTGTTGAACACCTCGTCGCCGTTGGCGTTGTACACCACCGTTTCGCCGTCCTTGACCGGCTGGTGGAGGCCGTTGACCTGCGCGGAGATGTTCACCGTCAGGACGACCGCGCGGTCGGGCTTGTCCGGGACGGGACTCACGAACGCGACCACGCGAGCGTCGCTCCCGGACGCGTCGTAGGGCCGACTCGAAACGAACACGTCGCGCGGTCGTTCGAGGGCCGCCGCACGGTCGTCGGTCGCCCACGGCACGCCGCTCTCCCGGAGGTCGGTGCCCGCGGCGTCTTCGTTCGAACTGACGACGACGTTCCACGACGTGCTGTTGACGAAGTGAACCGCCTCAACGTCGTCGGGGAGCGACGGTTCTTGGGCTTCGAGGTAGTAGCTCACGCCGCGCCGGTTGTAGGTGCGAAACGCTTGGGCCTGCGAGAGCGTGCGGGTCAGCGTCCGCTTGCTCTGGACCCACTCGCCGAGGCTACCGGCTTGCAGTTCGGCCGTCGACGTGACGCGGTTCTTCACGTCCGATTCCAGCGCGTCCTGCGTGGAGGCGTAGTTGTACGCGCCCACGCTGCTCGTGACGAGCATCACGACGAGGACGACGCCGAAGAACTTCGCCGCGAACGTCCGTCGGAGGACGTTCGGTATCGCTCCGGTCGGGAGACGGTCGTCGAACCGGGAGAACAGACCTTTCGACGACTCCCCCGTCGAGTCGGGTGGTTGTTTAGACATATTCGTTGGGGAACGCGACGTACCCTTAATAACTTCGACCAAAATCAGATTTGATATTTGTGCGTTAGGGATCTGACCTTCAGGGGATAAAATTTATCCGTCACGTGGCTCCGCGTCGGGCGCGAAGTTCCCGAGCAACCTATCGCCGAACACCAGCACCAGCGTCGCCCCCAGCACGTCGAACACGAGGTCCAACAGCGTGTCCTGCGCGCTATAGGACACCAGAATCGGCTCGATACCGAGGCGACGCGACACCGCGTGGATGACGTACTCCAGTAGTTCCCAGAACAGTCCGGCCACCACGACGACGGCGAAGACGCGCGGCGCGGGGTCGCGCCCCCGGCGGTCCGCTGCGGCGTGGACGAACCCGGCCAGAATCGTGGTCGAGAGCGTGTGCGTCACGTGGTCCCACCACCACGTATCGTCGTAGGGGCCGAGCATCCCGACCGCGTGGGCCAGCATCGCTCCTCCGGCGTAGACGCGCTGCCACGCCCGGAACTCCACGTCGAAGAGGCGTTCGACCGCGTCGGGGAGGTAGGTCCCCGTGAACGCGAAGACCGCGTTGACGACGGCTCCGGGGTTCCGACGCCGGACTCCCTCGCCGAACACCGTGACGATGCCGCATCTGATGGCGCTCTCGACGACACTGCCGAGGGTCGTCCCTGAACTCCGACTCATGCGTGTTGGTGGAGTATAGGTCGCGGAACCCGGAAATACTGTTCGTCTCTCCGGAAGAGTGATTTCGAGATGGTACGTTCGGAGACTGCGAACCGGAAGTCGACATCGCGAATCGCACGGCAGCACCGCGACAGCGACGCGAACCGCTCCGATGCCGACAAAAAGGAGTCCCCCGCACCGCCCCGCACCGCGACCGCGCCTCGTCCACCCCGACCGCCCGCGTTGTCTGCGAACCGCGTTCGCAGACTACTCGTCCCTCGCGCGTTCGACGGCGGACCCCTGCTGGCCCGCTGTCCCGGACAGCAGACGAGAAACGAGAGCGGCGCGCGAGAGTACTACCGCTTCCCGACGGCGTGCCGGAGACAGACCACCGCCAACAGGGCGAGGACCGACGATAGCGGAGTGAATCCCGGAACCGACCCGCCGGTCTCCGGGGCATCGTCCGCCGAGCGAGTTTCGTCCGCCATCGCTTGCTCGGTCTCCCGACCGCAGTTCGTGACGACCGTGTCGCCGTCTCGGACGGAGTTGTCACCGGAAGCCGTGAGGTCCAACTGGACGGGGTCCCCGCTGGTCGTCGTGACTGCGAAGGTGTACTCTCCGTCGCCGGATAGCTCGATAGTCCGCGACTCGTCGGCCCCCAGCGTCACCTCGTCGGTACCGCCGACCGAATACACGAGCGGAATCGACGTGGGGTTCGTCAGTACTGCTCGCGGTCCCCCGTCGTGACACGTGACCTCGACGCTTCCGGTCACGTTCTCCGGGGACACGTCCCCGATCACGAACCGAAGCACCTTCCGCTCGTCTCCGTCGATTCCGTACGGTTCGATGTACAGCACTTCACCCGTCGGCCCGTTGGCGGCCATCTCGACCTGATACTTATCACGAGTTAGCTTCTCGTTGTACTGATTTTCCAGCGACCGCCCCGGTATCTCCTTGCTCTCGCTCATCGGTTTGCCGAGATCCGTCCGGTAGAAGGTCGCCTGCCCGAGGTACGTCCCGTTCAGGTCTCTGACGTGGACGGACTCGCTTCGGTTCACGCCGTCCACATCCACTTTCTGTCCGCCTGCTGAATACAGGAGTACCCCGTCCGTCTGGACGATCGGCGTCTTGATGTTTAACTTCTGATTGGAGGGGGCGGCTTCGATCTCGAACCACTCGTGGCCGGTCGGACGAATGAAGACGCTCTCCTTGTGGAGATCGCGGGTACCCGTCTCTCCCCGAATTCCGACCTTCATGTAGAAGCTTCCCGGTGGCCCCATCGTCCCGGCGGTGTAAGTAAGGTAGCTCACCTCGTTGGGCATCTCCTTGGCCTTCTCGTAGGCCGCCGCGATTCGCTTCGGCGGGTCGAACGTCGCCACGGTCTCGCCGGTCGTCGTGTTGACGAACACGCGGGTCGGTGCCGGGTCCACCGTGAACGAGAGATACGCTCCACCGCCCATCGTCGCGACGTGGTTCCACTTCGACTTCCCCGCCGGTCCGGAATGGCGGGCGAGGACTTCGCCCGTCGAGTAGTTCCTGAGGACGTACTCGCCGTCGACGTACTGGAGCAATCGGGTACTGCTCTCGTACCTGACGTTGTCGCTGTGGTAGCTCCATCGTTCTTTGCCGGTGTCGGAATCGACGACGAACGCTCGACTGTGGCTCGACCAGAACTCTACGTCGCCATGCATTCGCTCGGCGAAATAGTCGTTGTTCGGTGCCTCCCACGTCCACGCCGGTTCCCCGGTCGCCACGTCGCGGGCGTAGAACGTGGACTCGTTTCCGGCTCGCGTGAGCAGTAAATCACCGACTTGCTCGGTAGTGACGGAGTCGTCCGCGACGAACTTCGTCCACCGCTCGTTCAAGTCCGTGTCCAAGGCCCCGTATCGAGACCCGTCACCGATTCCCCCGAAACAACCGCTCGCCCCCTCGGCTTGACATTCGGTATCGTCTAGCGTCTCGAACGTTATCGTCCCATCGGTGTAGCTTGCGCTCCTCAGTTCGTACTCGGTGTCGTACCGCGCCAGTTCCGTCGGTTTCGTCCCGACGCCGTATTTCCGGATACCCGCCCTACTGACGACGAACACCGCGGAGTCCGTGGCGAACATCTTCTCGAACTGGCCGTCGAGCGTGCCGAGGTCGAACTCCTTCCACGTCCCGCCTCGCTTCGCCACGGCCGAAATCGTCCGTCCGTACCGGACGACCAGCGTGTCGCCGACGGCCCGCCCGTCGAACCGCTTGGGACTCTTCTCGGTCCACTCGGCGTCCGCGACGACTTTACTCGCCGCGAGGTTCGTGGTGTTGTTCCCGACGAGGACGTGAACGGCGGGCGAGATAGTCGGACCCGAAGACGGGAAGCTCGCCCCACCGACGAACACGAAACCGTTCGATGAGTCGAGCCGGTTGGGTATCGACTCCGTCTCGTTCACCGTCACGTTCCACTCGGTCTGCGTCGGTTCTCGAACGTCGTCGACGGTCCCCGCCCGGACGCGATGGTCTGCTGGCTGACCCGCGCTGGTACCGACGGGAACAGCCATCGACGACAGGAGGACGACCGCCAAGAAGACCGATTTTTTCACGTCCCGCTGTTACTGTGTTCGTCATATATTACTTTCGGAGAAATGGTACTTCCGGATATCTCGAAATCGTCGGGTATTCAGAACCGCTCTACAAAATCTCGACAACGAAGCTCTTCGCTACTGCTCACCACGCGTACTCCTCGCGCGGGTCCACGTCGTCGCGCTCGGCGTCGTAGATGCGCTCGCCCTCCACGAACACCTGCCGGGCGTCCGAGTCCAGTTCGAACATTGGGCCGTCCCAGACCACGAGGTCGGCGTCGGTGCCTTCCTCCAGCGTGCCCACCCGGTCCTCGATGCTCAGAATCTCGGCGGGGTTGCGCGTCACCGTTCGCAGGGCGACGTCCTCGGGCAGACCCTCGCGCACCGCGAGACCGACGCAGACGTCCAGATGCTCCTGTGGGAGAATCGGCGCGTCGGTCTGGATGGCGACCTTGACGCCCGCCTCGTGGAGGATGCCCGGCGTCTCGAAGGTGATGTTGCGGAGTTCGTACTTGCTCGCCGACGAGATGGTCGGGCCGACGACGGCGGGTACGTCGCGCTCGACGAACTCGTCGGCGAGGACGTGACCCTCCGTCGCGTGTTCGATGGAGAGTTTCTCGATGCCGAACTCGTCGGCGATGCGGAACACCGTGGCGATGTCGTCGGCGCGGTGGGCGTGGACTCGCAGGGGCAACTCGCCCTCCACGACGCGGGCCAGATTCTCCATCCCGAGGTCGCGCTCGAACGGCTCGCCCTCCTCGCGCGACTTCTCGCGGCGGTCCACGTAGTCCTCGGCCTCCATCAGCGCCTGACGGAGCGTCGCCGCGACGCCCGGCCGCGTCGAGGGCTGGCGGTCCTTCTGGTCGCCGTGGAATCGCTTGGGGTTCTCGCCGAACGCCGCCTTCATGCCGTCCTCCCGAATCAACATCCGGTCGGCCACGTCGCCGTAGGTCTTCATCGAGCAGATGATACCTCCGACGACGTTCGCGCTCCCCATCCGGGCCGAGACGGTCGTCACGCCGCCCTGGAACGCGTGTTGGAGTTCCTCGTCGCGCGGGTGAAACCCGTCGAGGGCGTTGACGTGCGGCGTCACGGGGTCCGAGACCTCGTTGAAGTCGCCGTCCTCGGGTTCGCCCCACTCGGCCATCCCGGCGTGGCTGTGGGCGTCCACCAGTCCGGGCGTCACGTGCGCGCCGTCCGCGTCGAAGACCTCGGCGTCGTCCGGGACCTCGACCTCACCGTCCGGCCCGACCGCAGAAATCTCGCCGTCCTCGACTAGCACCGTACCGCCGTCGATACTCCCGCGCTCCGCCACCGTGTGAACCGTACCATTGACGATTGCTCTCACACCACGACGATTCGAAAGCGCGGGTTTCAGTATTTCGGTTCGAAGTATCCCTCCCGCTCGCCGCTACCCCGATGCATAAACCCTCGTCACTTGATACCACGCTATGTACCGACGCGACCTGCGCGAGACCCGACACGACGACCTGCTGGCCGACGCCGCCACCGCCGAGATGGCCGAGCAGGTCGTCCCGGAACCCGACGGCGACCGCCTCGCCTACGCCGTCAGCCGCGAGCATCGCACCGACCTCTACCTGCGAGACGGCGAGGAGACCCGCAAACTGACGAGTCGGGGCCTCCTCGCCCAACGCTACACCCACCTCGACCCGCGGTGGTTCGACTGGCACCCCGAGGGCGAGTCCGTCGCCTACGCCGGCGAGGACGACGACGGCCTCTCCGTCTGGACCGTCGACGTCGAGACCGGCGCGAAGACTCGCATCACGGCCCACGGAGCCATCGACTCGAACCCGCGGTTCTCGCCCGACGGCGACGAAATCGCGTTCGTGACCGACTACCGCTCGCCGAGCGCGCTCGCGGTCGCCTCGGCGGACGGCCGCCGCGTCGAGGTCCTGCGCGACGACGAGTACCTCTATCAGGACCCCCGGTGGGCCGGCGACGCGCTCTACGCGGTCCGGACGCGCCACAGGGACCTCTCGGACCGCGCGAGTCAGGTCGTCCGCGTGGACCGCGACGGCACCGTCGAACCCGTCTTCGGCGGCGACTCGGTGAACGCCTACGCGCCTCGGCCGCGCCCCGGAAGCGAGGGCGACGAACTCGCGTTCGTCCACGACGCCAGCGGCTACGACGCCCTCTATCTCACCGGTCCGGACCGCGCGGAACCCGAGCGACTGCTCGCCGAGTCGGGCACCGACTTCGGCGCGCCGGCGTGGGACGCCGACGGCGACCGCCTCGCACTCACGGCGACTCGGCGGGGCGAGGTCCACGTCCGGACGCTCGCTGTCGAGTCCGGCGAGACCGCGACCCTGACCGACGAACCGGGCGACCGCTACTTCCCGGAGTGGCACGACGGCGACGTGCTTGGCGTCGAAGCGACCCCGACCAGACCTCCGGAGGTCCGCAACCTCACGACCGACGAGCGAATCGCGGGCCGACCCCCGGCGGGTCTCGAAGACAGGTTCGTCCGCCCCGAGAGCATCACCTACGACTCGACGGACGGCGTCGAGATTCACGCGATGGTCTACCTCCCGGAGGGCCACGACGCCGCCGACCCCGACTCGATTCCCCTGCTCGTCCACCCCCACGGCGGGCCGACCGCCTTCGACGGCTACGAATTCAACCACCGCGCGCAGTACTTCGCCGCACAGGGGTTCGCCGTCATCGAGCCGAACTACCGCGGGTCGTCGGGCTTCGGGCGGGAGTTCCGGAACCGCAACGACTTCGCGTGGGGCGAGGGCGACCTGGACGACGTGGTGAACGCGGCCGACGCGCTGGCCGACGCCTACCCCGCGGTCGACGGCAACCGCGCGGGCATCTACGGCGGTTCGGGCGGCGGCCTGATGACCGTCAACGCCTTGGGCCGGACCGACCGCTTCGACGCCGGCGCGGCCTTCTACGGCGTCTACGACTACGAGACGTTCGCGGACGACACCGACGACGTGGGCTGGCGACTCATGAAACGCGAGTTGGGCTATCCCGCGACCGACATCGACAACTACCGCGAGGCGAGTCCCGTCCGGAGCGTGCCGGACATCGACGCGCCGCTGTTGGTCCTCCACGGCGAACAGGACGTTCGCGTCCCGCTCAGCCAGTCCGAGCAGTTAGTCGAGGAACTGGAGAAGCACGGCAAGACCTACGAACTCCAGACCTACGACGACGAACCCCACGGGTTCCTGAAGCGGGAGAACGTCCTCGACGCCTACTCGCGGGTCGCCGACCTGTTCGCCAAGTACCTCGAAATCGACCCCGACGACGGGAGCAGTCGGCCCCACAGCCCCGACGACGGCGAGTAGAGAACCGGACGAGTACGGGAGCGCACCCGACGACACCTTCTTCCGGAGTACGCCCGACGACCTGATTCGCTACCGAAACGACTGTTTCGAGGACACATCAGCGTTCGAGGCGTTACTTTCGTTCCGTCTCACAGCGTCGCTGTGAGGAGGTTTCCGGCAGTTGAGCGCCGAGACCTCCTGTCCTTCTGACGTCACATCGGGAAAACTGCGCGGTCTCGTCACAGAATCGGAACGTCAAGGGTTTAATACCCAGCGGGAAACCCTAACCGTATGAAGCGAGTGGACGTTGCCATCGTCGGCGGCGGTCCCGCCGGGACCTCCGCCGCACGTGCGGCCGCCGAGCAGGGGGCCGACGCGCTCCTCGTCGAGAAAGGCGTCCCGCGCGCCGACCGCGAGGAGTTGGGACCGGACTCGACCGACGCCGCCGGAATGCTCGACTACTGGGTGGACATCATGGACGTGTCGTTCGAGGAGATTCCCGACCGCGTCGTCCTCCAGACGCTAGAGCGGACCGAGTTCTTCGGGCCGACCGAGACCGCCGTCATGGAGAGTACCGGCATCGAATCCTCGTACGACGGGTTCGGCTTCACCTTCCACCGCGCCCGGATGGACGACTGGCTCCGCGACCGCGCGGAGCGGGCGGGTGCGGAGTACCGCGTCGGTCTCGGCGTGACCGACGTGACCACCGACCTGTCGGGGTCGCCGACCCACACCTTGCAGCTCTCGGACGGGGAGGAGGTCGTCGCCGACTACCTGGTGCTGGCCGACGGGCCGCAGCGACAGGTCACGATGCGGGCGCTCGACCGGTTCTCGCCCGACGACCGCCCGATTTCCGAGGTCATGGCTCCCAACGAGGCCAACCACATCGCGTATCAGGAGTACCGCGAGTTCCCCGAGGAACTGTTCGACCCGAGTTCGCTCAAGTTCTGGTGGGGCGTGATGCCCGGCGAGACCGCCTATCCGTGGATATTCCCGAACGACGGGACGGTCGCGCGCGTGGGCCTGACGATGCCCATCGGGATGGACTTGGACGACGTGGCGAACCCCGGCGAGTACGACCTCCTGCGCGAGGACGACGACGCCATCCCCCGGCCCGCCGAGTACATCGAGCGCCTGCTGGACCGCCAGTTCGGCGACGAGTACGACGTGGAGGACTTCCCGCTGGTCACGGACCGCGGCAAGAGCGAGGGGACCGAGACGTATCCCATCTCCTCGACCCGACCCATCGAGTCGCCGACCGCGGCCAACATCGCCGTCGCGGGCGGCGCGATGGGTACCACCTCGGCGTTCCACGAGGGCGGCTACCACGTCGCCGCCCGGACCGGCCAAATCGCGGGCGAACTCGCGGGCAAGGGTCGCCTCGGCGGCTACAACGACCGCTGGAAAGACGCCATCGGCGACGAAATCGTACGGAACGTCACCTTCGCCGACATCGTGGGCGACTACGGCCCCCGCGACTGGGACAAGGCGTTCTCGGCCGCCAGCGACATTCTGGCCGGGAAAGACGAGGGCGGCCTGCTGAAGTACAAGCTCCGGTCCGGACTCACCGGCGCGAAAATCGTCACGAAGTACAAGACAGCCAAGCGCAAGTTCAAGAACGGTAAGTACGTCCAGTTCGCGGAGTCGGAGTACACCGTCTGAGGAGTCGGTTCAGTCGCTTTCTCGTTCTTCCGGCCGCCTCCGATAATTTGACACTTGCTCGCGTCCCTCTCTCGGTCGATGACCGACGCCGACCTGCGACTCTTCGACGGGCACAACGACACCCTGCTGGACCTCCACATCGACGAGACCGGAACCGGCCGGTCGTTCTTCGAGCGGGGCGAGGCGGGCCACCTCGACCTCCCGCGGGCTCACGAGGCGAACCTCGGGGCCGGCCTGTTCGCCGTCTTCGTCCCGAACGAGGACTACGAGTACGAGCGACGCGAGACCGACGAGGGCTACGAGATGGACCTCCCGCCAGCGGTGGACCACGAGCGCGCCAAGTCGTTCACCTACGACGCGCTGGCGCGCCTCCACCGCATCGCGGCCGAGTCGGACGGCGCGGTCCGGGTCGTCGGCGAGTACGCCGACTTGGAGGCCTGTCTCGTTCCCGACGACGGCGACGAGCGGGCCGGGACCGCCGCCGGCGACGGTCCCGGTCCGCTCGCCGCGGTTCCGCACCTCGAAGGTGCCGAGGCGGTCGCGCCGGACCTGTCGAACCTCGACTTCCTCTACGCGGCGGGGGTGCGCTCGGTCGGCCCGGTCTGGAGTCGCCCCAACGCGTTCGGCCACGGCGTCCGGTCGGAGTACCCCGGCACGCCCGACACCGGGCCGGGACTCACCGCGGCGGGGAGGGACCTCGTCCGCGCATGTAACGACCGCGGGATTCTGGTAGACCTCGCGCACGCGACCGCGGCTGGATTCGATGACGTCGCCGACCTCTCGGAGGACCCCCTCGTCGTCAGTCACGCCGGCGTCCACGACATCTGTCCGGTCAGTCGGAACCTGACCGACCGGCAACTCGACGCCGTCGCGGACTCCGGCGGCCTCGTCGGCGTCACCTTCGCCACGGGACACCTCCGTCCCGACGGCGAGAACGACCCCGAGGACCCCACGCCGATTTCGACGCTAGTGGACCACGTAGAGTACGTCGCCGACAGAGTGGGCGTCGAACACGTCGCGCTCGGGTCGGACTTCGACGGCGCGACCGTCATCGACTCGGTGGGCGACGCGACCGGGCTTCCGGACGTGATTCGGGAGCTTCGCGACCGGAGGTTCGGCGACGAGGCGGTGCGGGCCATCGCACGGGACAACTGGCTCCGCGTAATTCGGGAGACGTGGGAGTGAGCGACGCGCCGTCGTGAAACCCTCGGCGACACCCCGCGAGCCGACGCGATGCGAAACGTTCTCTGTCCTCGGACTCGTCCTGTGGTTGTCGTGGGGGACTCTACATACCGAAACGTAGTCGAACACCCGACGGTCGTCCGACTCTACCGGTTCGGACTCGTCGGAGCGAGCGCGGCCCTCGTCCAGACGGGAGTCCTCTGGCTGTTGGTGGAGTGGGTCGGTCTCAACTATCTGGTCGCGGCCACCCTCGCCATCGAGTTGACCATCGTCCTTCAGTTCGTGGCGAACAACGCGTGGACGTTCCAACACGCGCGCTACACCGCGAGATACGACTACCTCGTGGGCCTGCTCCGGACGAATCTGGTCCGCGGGAGCGCGATTCCGATACAGTTGGCGCTCCTCTGGGCGTTCGTCAACTGGGCCGGACTCGTCTACCTGCTGGCGAACGGAATCGCGATATTCGTCAGCGGTCTCTATCGGTACTATCTGGACTCGCGCTGGACGTGGCAAATCGCGTGAGAACTCCTACTCGTCGGTTCTGTGTCGTGTTACGCGGTTCAAAAACGGGGAAACGAAATCCCGATTCGGAACACCGGGAACACAGGTAAAGCTAGCGTCAGGCTTGAGCACAGGAGTCAACCGCCACCGCACAGCACCGCGACCGCCCCGCACTGCGACCGCACGGCACGGCACAGCACCGCGACGGCCTCACGCCTCCCCAACCGCCTGCGGTCCGCACTCCGTTGCGGTCCTCGGCCACCGGAAGACAAACCGCGTCTTCCGAGCCGTGCTTCGCTTCACTCAGCACGACCTCGCGCGGTTGGCGCGGCGCTCACGAGCGCCGCGCCAGCGCGCGCCGGACCGGTCGAAAGTACCTCCGAACACAAGAGAACTCCCGAAAAGTCGAGCGATTGCCGGTTTAAATCGACTCGTTCACCGCGGCTTCGATGTCGAGGTGACCCTCGCCGTGGTACTTCGCCTGTCCCACGTCGCGGGCGGTCGATTCCAGATGCTCGCGGACCTCCGCCGGGGTCGCGTCGGGGTTCTGGCTCTTGACGAGCGCGGCGGCCGCCGTGACCTGCGGGGCCGCCATGCTCGTGCCGGACTTCCAACCGTAGTCCGGGACCGTGCTCCCGTCGTCGCCCCACTCGAAGACCGTACTCAGTACCATGTCGTACTGCCAGTTCCCGTCGCCGCCCTTGGCTTCGGTGTCGTAGTTCCCGCCCGGCGCACTGACGTCGATGGCCTCGCTCCCGTAGTTCGTGTAGGGCGCGGGGTCGGTCGGCGCTTCGTCGAGTTTGTTGAACGCGGCGCGGTAGTTCCGGACGAACTTCCCGTTGCCCTTGTCGTCCCAGCGGTAGCCGACCGGACCGGTCGCGCCGACGCTCATCACGTTCTCGGCTTCGTTCGGCAGGCTCAACACGTCGCCGTCAGTGTCGAGGTTCGTCCCGTCGTTGCCCGCGGCCGCGACCATGAGCGTGCCCTGCGAAGCGGCGTAGTCGGCCACTCGCTCGATGGACTTCTTCAGGTCGCGGGTCGATTCGTCGTCGGGCATCGGATACGTACCGAGGCTCATGTTGGCCACGTCGGACTCGATGTCGCCCGCGTAGGTCATCGCCGCGATGATGTCGCCGAAGAACGCGAACGGTCCGATGAACACTCGCAATGCGACGAGTTCGGTGCCGGGCGCGGTGCCGACGACGCCCTCGTCGTTCGTGTCGTCGCCCGCGATGATGCCCGCGACGTGCGTCCCGTGTTCGTTGTACCACGGCGTGAAGTCGCCGCCGTCGCCCGTGAAGTTGCGCGAGAGGTCGGTGTTGAGCGCGTTCTTCAGGTCGGGGTGGTGGGGAATCGCGCCGGAGTCCAGCACCGCCACACGGGTCCCCTCCCCGCGGGTCTGGCCGTGGACTTGGGAGATACCTTGGGACTGCTTGTCCCACTGGAGTTGCGAGAGCTTTCGCGGGCCGGGTTCGTCGCCGTTCCCGTCGTCCTCGGCCGCCGCGAAGTCGAACTTCATCTCCACGTCCTTCGAGAAGGCCTTCCCCTGAGCCTGCGCCTCGTCGGCCTCGACCACGGCGAGGTCGATCTGGCTCAGGTCGTGGACGACGTTCAATCCGTCGAGGACGCCCTTCGACGCCGACTTCAGGTCCACGATGTATCGCTTGTCAGCCGACTTCGCCGAGACCATCTTCGGCAGCGCGAGTCCGCCGAGCGCCGCGCCCGCTCCCTTCAGAAACGTACGTCGATTGGTTCCATTTGTCATTTTTTCGTGTTAGAAATATACTTATTTAATAGATTTGATTTTCGAATTTGTAAAATAGATGAATAGAGCTCGCCGTGAAAACTACCGGGTGGGGAGGCGACCGGAGGAATAGGTCGAAGTGCAGTTTAGAAGCCTTTGCCGAGCAGTTCGCGGGCGATGATGTTCTTCTGAATCTCGGTGGTGCCCTCGTATATCTGGGTGATCTTCGCGTCGCGGTAGAACCGCTCGACCGGGAAGTCGTTGACGAAGCCCGAACCGCCGTGAATCTGGACCGCCTCGTTGGCCACGTCAACGGCCACGCGCGAGGCGAACTCCTTGGCCATGCTGGCGAGTTTCGTGATGTCCTCGCCCTGATCGACGTTCCACGCGGCCTTGTAGGTCAGATTGCGCGCGGCCTCGGTGCGGGTGTGCATGTCGGCGAGTTTGTGCTGGATGGCCTGGAACTCCGAGATGGGGCGGTCGAACTGCTCGCGCTCCTCGGCGTACTCCAAGGCGGCCTCCGAAGCTCCCTTGGCGATGCCGACGCCCTGGGCGGCGACCGCGGTCCGGGTCTCGTCGAAGAACTGCATCTGCTGGAGGAAGCCCATCCCGCGGGTGCCCACGAGGTTCTCCTCGGGCACGCGCACGTCGTTCAGGATGAGCTCCGCGGTGTCCGACGACCGGATGCCGAGTTTACCCGTGATCTTCTCGGACTCGAAGCCGTCGCGGTCCGACTCCACGACGATTTGGGAGAACCCGTTGTATCGGCCGTCGGCGTCGGGGTC
Organism: Halorussus gelatinilyticus; assembly: GCF_023238445.1. Classification (GTDB taxonomy): domain Archaea; phylum Halobacteriota; class Halobacteria; order Halobacteriales; family Haladaptataceae; genus Halorussus; species Halorussus gelatinilyticus. Next base: position 67,487 of record NZ_CP096658.1, read on the forward strand.
GGTCTGACAGAGGACGACGTAGTAGTCGCCGACCGATCCGTTCGTAATCCACATCTTGTTCCCGTTGATGACCCATTCGTCGCCGTCCTTCTCGGCCTGCGTCGAGACGCTGGAGACGTCGGAGCCGGTGTCGGGTTCCGAGATGGCCGCGCCCATGATGGCCTCGCCCTCGGCGACCGGGGTCAGGAAGCGCTCCTTCTGGTCCTCGGTGCCGAACTCCATGATGGCGTCCGCGCCGAACGCCGCCGAGGTGATGCAGAGACCGATGCCGGCGTCTACCGCGAACAGTTCCTCGGTGATGAGCGCGGATTCGAGGTTGCTGTAGCCCGCGCCGCCGTACTCCAGCGGGATGTGCGCGCCGAGCAGTCCCATCTCGGCGGCCTTGTCCATGACCTCGTGGGGGTACTTCTCCTCGACGTCGTACTCCTTGGCGACCGGCGCGATTTCGTTCTCGGCGAACCGCCGGACTTCCTCGCGGATCTGTTTCTGTTCCTCGGAGAGTGCGAAGTCCATGCGGCCAGATTGCATACCCACCCCTAAATTACTTCGTAACCGACGGTAAACTGGTCGGGAGTTTCTAACCTGCGAGAGGGAAACGTTCAAACGCCCGGAAACCGACCCCACGAACATGGAGATAGACGATATCAACACCATCGCGGTTCTCGGAGCGGGCAACATGGGCCACGGCATCGCCGAGGTCGCGGCCATCGCTGGGTACGACGTGAACCTGCGGGACATCAAAGACGAGTTCGTCCAGAACGGCTACGAGCAGATCGAGTGGAGCCTCGACAAACTCGCCGAGAAGGACCAGCTCACCGACGAGGAGGCCGACGCCGCGCTCGACCGCGTGACGCCGCTCGTAGATTTCGAGGAAGCGGTCGCGGACGCCGACTTCGTCATCGAGGCGGTCCCCGAGAAGATGGACATCAAGAAGGACGTGTACGGCGAGCTAGAGGAGTACGCGTCCGACGAGGCGGTCTTCGCCACGAACACGTCCAGCCTCTCTGTCACAGAACTCTCGGAGGTCACCGAGCGACCCGAGCGGTTCTGCGGGATGCACTTCTTCAACCCGCCGGTCCGGATGCAGCTCGTGGAGGTCATCTCGGGCGAGCACACCGACGACGAGGTACTCGACCTGACCGAGGACCTCGCCGAGGAGATGGGCAAGACGCCCGTCCGCGTCCGGAAGGACAGTCCCGGCTTCATCGTCAACCGCGTCCTCGTCCCGCTGATGAACGAGGCGGCGTGGATGGTCGAGTCCGGCGACTACACCGTCGAGCAGGTCGATAGCTCGACCAAGTTCGACATGGGCCTCCCGATGGGGAGCTTCGAGTTGGCCGACCAGGTCGGCATCGACGTGGGCTACCACGTCCTCGAATACATGAACGAGGTGCTGGGCGAGGCCTACGAACCCTGCCCGCTCCTCGTGGAGAAGGTCGAGGACGAGAAGCTCGGCAAGAAGACCGGCGAGGGCTTCTACGACTACGAGGACGGCGGCGCGGACATCCCCACCGACGCCGGGAGCGAGGACGCGGTTCACCGGCTACAGGCCGTGATGGCCAACGAGGTCGCGAAGCTGGTCGGCAACGACGTGGCCGACCCCGACGCCATCGACGACGCCGTGATGCTCGGAGCCGGTTTCCCCGAAGGCCCGGCGAAGATGGCCGACGACGCTGGTCTCGACACCCTGCTGGAGACGCTCGAAGAACTCCACGACGAGACCGGCGAAGCCCGCTACGAGCCGAGCGACTACCTCCGCGAGGCCGCCGAAGAAGGCGGCTTCTACGGCGGCGAGGACTACGCCGACGGCGACGAGGGCGAGTACGACTACGACACCATCCGCGTCGAGAAACCCGGCGAGATGGTCGGCAAGGTCGTCCTCGACCGGCCCCACCGGATGAACACCGTCAGCGAGGAACTGCTGGACGAACTCGGCGACGCGGTCGAGGCGCTGGAAGACGACGACGACGTGCGCGCGCTCCTGCTCGTCGGCGAGGGCGACCAGGCCTTCTCCGCGGGCGCGGACGTCCAGAGCATGGCCGCGGGCGGCGGCGACCCGATTCAGGCGGTCGAACTCTCGAAGAAGGGCCAAGACACCTTCGGCAAACTCGAAGCCTGCTCGATGCCGGTCGTCGCGGGCATCGACGGCTACTGTCTCGGCGGCGGAATGGAGATGGCGACCTGCGCGGACATCCGAATCGCCAGCGAGCGCTCCGAGATGGGCCAGCCGGAACACGACTTGGGCCTCCTGCCCGGTTGGGGCGGCACCCAGCGACTCAAACACATCGTCGGCGAGGGCCGTGCCAAGGAGATCATCTTCACCGCCGACCGCTTCGACCCCGAGACGATGGCCGACTACGGCTTCGTCAACGAAGTGGTCGAGGTCTCGGCGTTCGAGGACCGCGCCTTCGAGTTCGCGGCCGACCTCGCGGCGGGACCGCCCATCGCCCAGAAGTACACCAAGCGCGCGATGCTCGCGGGCCGCGACGACACCGACGCCGGTCTGGAAGTCGAATCGCAGGCGTTCGGCCACCTCATGAACACCGACGACCTGATGGAAGGCATCACGGCGTTCATGGGCGACGGCGAACCCGAGTTCGAAGGTAAGTGAACGACGCGAACTGACCGGCGGTAACTCCCGGTCGAAACCGCATTCTTCCTGTTCTCAAGCAATGGTAATCCATTTCAGAGAGCCATCTGCGGTCTCGGACAGGGCGTTCCCCTCGGTATCGTTTCGCCGCCGAATCGGAGAATTTTATAGTCACGATAGTCTAGAAAGACTACAAATGAAGCGGTATCAGAGCGGCCACTGGCTGAAAGTGAAGTACCGGGACGAGGGGCTGACGCAGAAAGAAATCGCGGACGAGTGTGGCGTTTCACCATCGACGATTCGAAAATACATGAAAAAGTTCGATATTCCAACCCGAGAGATGCGCGGAGAGAATCACCCGATGCACGGGCGAGAACGAACCGAGGAGGAAAAACGGAAAATTTCCGAATCGCTAGAGGGTCGGTCGCTCTCCGAAGAGACTCGGCGAAGAATGTCTAAATCCCGCGAAGGAAACGAGATACCCGACGCTGTTCGCGAACGAATTGCTACCTCGCTCGAAGGAATCACCCGGTCGAAGGAGACTCGACAGAAGATGAGCAAATCGACGGCCGGAGAGGACAATCCGAACTGGCGAGGTGGCTACAGCAAGCGATACGGTTCGGGATGGTCGGTGGCACGCGAGGCCGTCCGTGAGCGCGACGAAGTGTGCCAACACTGTGGTCACGATGGAACTCGGCGTCGTCTAGAAGTCCACCATATCGTTCCTGTGCGGGTGTTCCGAGACGTAGAACGCTTAGAAGTCGAAGATGCACACGCCGTGGAGAACTTAGTCCTCCTCTGCAAGCGGTGTCACGGTAAAGCAGACCACGGAAAAATCGAGTTCGACGCACCGATAGAACTACTGTTCGAAGCCTGACTGTAGACAATCAGTCTCCATCCGTGGCAAATCACGCCACGGCGCATTGGATTTAGTGAGGTTTATAAATATCCGGGCCATTCGTCAGAATGCGTCCGGGAGCGGACCCGGATGGTGGCGAACGCTCCGTTGGTGTAGCCCGGCCAATCATTCGGGCCTTTCGAGCCTGTGACCTGGGTTCAAATCCCAGACGGAGCATCCACAACTTCTCTCGACTACTCTTTTCAAGTCGTACTACGGGTATAACGGTACCCTTCCGCAAGCCGTTACGATTCGCAGGAATTCGCCGAGTCCTCGCTGTGACTCAGGGACGGCGGCGATAACTAGCCCAGTGCCGACCAACTGGGAGAGCCTCGATTCGTGGGGAACCAGTCCGTTATCCCGCAGGACCGCTCACGGATTAGCGTCGGAGGACTCGCTCTTGACGCCTCGAATCTCGAATCGCGCACCGCCGTTCGCTCCCTCAGTCACCGAGATGTCCCAGCCGTGGACGTCGACGATGTCCTTGACGACGGCGAGTCCGATGCCCGACCCGCTTCCCGAGGTGTACCCATACTCGAAAATCTCGCCGGACTCCTCCGGGGGAATCCCCGGCCCGTCGTCCTCGACGTAGAACCCACCGTCCAAGGAGCCGACGCGGACCGCGCCGTCCGCTCCGGCGTGTTCGATGGAGTTCCGGAAGAGATTCTCCAGTACCGTCTGCAGTTGCTCCGCGTCCGCGGAGACCGTTCCGACATCCTCTTCGACTCGGAGCGTCGCGTCGCCCGTCTTGACGTTCTGCCACGCGGCCTCGCTGGCCTCTGCGAGGGAGACGGGTTCGGTTCCGGAGATGGTCTGCCCTCGGCGCGTCGTCGTCAGTAGATTCTCGATTATCGTTTCCATCCTGTCGAGCGCCTGCTCGACCTGCTCGAAGTCGTCCGGTTCGCCCCCGTCTTGCGCCATGTTCAGGTACATCTGGGCGATGGAGAGCGGGTTCCGGAGGCCGTGGGAGACGACGCTGGCGAACCGCTCCAACCGCCGTTCGTGTTCCTTGCGCTCGGTGATGTCCAGCGCCATTGTCGTCCCCATCGAGATATCCCCGTCGTCGTCGGTGATAGGGACCGCGTGGAGTATCCACTCCCGGCCGGAGTAGGTGGTTTCGACCGACTCGGGAGAGCCGTCGAGCGCGCTCTGGAGGGCTTCGTCCACCGTGTCGGCCACCGTTTCGTCGGTCCAGACCTCCTCGGGGCGGTGTCCTTCGACGTCTTCGGGCGACTCGTCAAGATACTCGAACGCCCGTCCCGTGGCGAGCGTGTATCGCCGGTCCTCGTCGAACAGGGTGACGAGGCCCTCGGGGAAGTTCTCGGCGAGCGTCCGGTATCGCCGCTCGGACTCGCGGAGTTCCTGCTCGCGTTGGACCCGTTCGGTCACGTCCCGGAAGTACACCGACACCCCGGTTTCCGACGGGTAAACGTTCGCCTCTACCCAGAAGTCAAGCGGCGGGTAGTACAGTTCGTAGCTGGTCGCCTCCTGGGTCTCCATCGCCGTGTGGAAACTGTCCCAGACCTCGTCGGTCTCGGCGGATTCGGGGAACATCTCCCAGAGGCTCTCGCCGAGCAGTTCCGCCTCGGAGTGCTGGAGGAGTTCCTCCGCCTGCTCGTTGACGTGCGTGAACCGGTACTCCTCGTCGAGCGCGTAGAAGGCGTCGGAGATTCGGCCGAGCGTTTCGCTGAGTTCGGTCTCGAGTTCGCGTTCGCGCTGCTTGAGCGCCGTGATATCCTCCGCCGTGATGATGACCCGGTCGAGTTCGCCGTCGGGGTCGAAGACGGGAGCGACGTTCACCGATAGCCACGTCCGTTCACCGCTCGCCGTCTCGACGAAAAGCTCCTCGTTGAACAGTGGTTCGCCGGTGTCGCGGACCTCGGCCGAGGGTCGCTCGTCCGGTAGAAGCGGGTTCCCGTTCGCGTCGTAGACGTTCACGTCGACGGTGGTCTCGCTCTCCTCTCGGACGTCCCGCTCGGAGACACCGAGAATCTCTCTGGCCCGCTGGTTCGCCAGCACCAAGCTCCCGTCGCTGTCCCGGACCCAGATAGCGACGGGCGAAGTCTTCAGCAACTGCTCGGTCTGGTTGCGCTCCCGGCGGAGTCGCTCGTCGTCGTCTTCGCGGTCGGTGAGCCACCACACGCGGCCTCCTTCGCCGGTCTGCTTGCACCTCGCGTCACCGCGTTCCACCAACTCGTCGAGTTTCTCGGCGGCCCGCTGTCGACTCCAACCGACTTCGTCTGCGAACCCGCCCGCCGTGACCGGTTCGCGTTCCGTCCCCATCCCTTCGACCGTTTTTCGTACTTCGGCGAGCGAAGTCCGGTCTGTCGCCATGCACATCCTTTGGGCTGACGAACATAGAGTTTGGGAATTGGCGACCTGCCGTACCGGACGGAGTACCCCATCGAACACCCGAATACGGGTGGGTCTCACCCCGTTCCGTCTCACTCGAACCACAAATCTCCGAACGCCTCGAAGAACGGCCAACCCGTGTCTACGAACTCGTAGCGCGCCGCGAGGTCGTGAGCCACGTTCTCGACGCTATCTCGGTGCGCGTCGAAGCGGTCCCGATACGACTCCTCCAGTCGGTTGCTCACGTAGGCCCGGAGCGACCGGTCGGACTCCAGCGCCTCGAAGAGAGTGTCCCCGCCGGTCGGGAGGGTCTGCTCGTCGGGCGCGGCGACGTGCGCGAGCAGGAGTTGGTTGGAGGCCAGCGCCTCCAGTCCGGCGTCGATAGTCTCGACGTCCGCCAAAAAGTCGCTACAGACGACGACGAGCGCCTTCGAGTCGATGGCGGCGGCGTAATCGGTGAGCGCGGCCTCGAAGGCGGCCTCGCCGTCGGGGTCGACCGCGTTGCACTCCTCGACCAGTCCGAGGACCTCCCTGCGGTTCGACCGGCCACGGTCGAGTCGGCGGGCGGTCTCGTCGAAGACTGCGAACCGGAACTCGTTGTGTTCGCGGGCGGTGAGGTAGGCGAATCCGAGTCCCAGTTTCGCGGCGGTCTCGAACTTGTGGGGGTCGCCGAAGTCCATCGACGCGCTGGCGTCCACCAGCACGTGGACCGTGAAGTTGCGCTCGGCCTCGAACTGCTTGACGTAGAGTTCGTCGGTCCGGGCGTAGAGGTTCCAGTCGATGAACCGCGGTTCGTCGCCGGGCGCGTACCGCCGGTAGTCTGCGAACGTCAGACCCTCGCCGACCGCCTCGGTGGTGCGGTCGCCCTGATGCTTCGAGCGGGCGTCGCGGTCGTTGGCGGCGTCGAAGCGGTCGAGTTCGTCGAGGAAGTCGGTCGTAATCATCGGTCCTCGACCAGCGCGCGAACGGCGTCGTCGGGCGTCAGCCCCTCGCGCTCGGCCCGGAAGTCCACGACGACGCGGTGTCGGAGGACCGGCACCGCCATCGCGGTCACGTCCTCGCGGCCGACGTGCGTCCGGCCCTCCACGAGCGCGCGGGCCTTCGCCGCGCGGACGAGCGACATGCTGGCGCGGGGACTCGCGCCGTATTCGAGGTCCTCGGCGGTCCGGGTGTCGCGCACGAGGTCCACCGCGAGATCCCGCAGGTCGTCGGCGATAGGAACCTGATGGGTGAGCTGTTGCATCTTCCGGAGTTCGGCCGTCGAGACTTGTGGCTCGACCGAGACGGAGGCGTCCACGTCGCCGGTGTAGCGGTCCACGATTTCGCGCTCGGCCTCCGCGGAGGGGAAGTCCACGATAATCTTCATCAGGAAGCGGTCGGACTGGGCCTCCGGGAGCGGGTAGGTCCCCTCTTGGTCGATGGGGTTCTGGGTCGCCAGCACGAAGAACGGCTCCGGCAAGTCGTAGGTCTCGTTGCCCGCCGTCACCTGCCCTTCCTCCATCGCTTCCAGCAGTGCGGACTGGGTCTTGGGCGTCGCCCGATTTATCTCGTCGGAGAGGACGAGGTTGGCGAACACCGGTCCCTTCTCGAAGGTGAACGTCCGGCCGGTCTCGGTCTCGCGGACCATCTCGGTCCCGATGACGTCCGAGGGCATCAGGTCCGGCGTGTTCTGGATGCGCGAGAACGACAGCCCCGTCACCTCGGCCAGCGTCCGCACGAGGAGCGTCTTGCCGAGACCGGGCGTACTCTCCAGCAGCGCGTTCCCGTCGCAGAGCAGGCAGGCCAGCACTTTGTCCACGACCTGCTCTTGGCCGACGATGCGGCGTCGGACCTCGGAACGGATGGCCTGAATGCGGTTCGTCACGTCGTCTATCGCTTGGTTTCGGTCGGTCATCTATGGGTCTCCGTCTATCCGTTGTCTCACGAGTCGGTCGCGTTGCCGTCGAGTTCGTGGGCGTATCGCTGGACGAGCGCCGCGTCCTCGACGCGCTCGGGCGAGGAGAACCCGGCGCGCTGGGGGTCCACGGCAGCGTCCTCGCTTCCGCCGCCCGACGACGAGTCGTAGTTCCACTCGCGGTCGCCCTCGCCGCCGGGACTCGCGTTCACCGCGGCCGAGAGGTTCTCCGAGCCGGCGGACACGTCGGTCGGGTCGCCGAGGACTTCCTCGCCGCTCTGGAGCGCCGCGGACTGGGTGGTGAACTGGCCGCCCGAGTCGCCACCGCCGCCAGCGCCACCGACGTCCTGTCCGGTCGGCCCGGCAAGCCCGAGGTCGAACCCGACCACCGCAGTCTGGACCGTCGCCAGACTCACCGCGACGGCGACGAGGAACGTCGCCGCGAGGCGGGTCGCGTTCAGCAGGTTCGCGCTGGAGGTCTCTCGCAGGCGGTCCAGCACGTCGGCGTACAGCGCCCGGACCATCGGGTTCGAGCGGTCGTCGCGCGCGGCGTCACGGGCGGTCCGGAGCGCCTCCGCGATTTCGGGGTTGGCCGCCTCGAACTGCTCGGCGGCGGGTCGTCGCGTCCGGGCGTAGGCGTCCGCGGCGAACGCGACGAGACCGACGCCGAGCGCGACCGCGGTGCCCACGCTCGGCGCTGGCGCGCCGAGCGAGTCGAACGTGGCGGGTGCGACGTCGGTCGCGAGCGTCGGGACGCCGGCGAGCGTCGCCGCCAACCGGGCCGCCAGCAGGACGCAGACCGCGTCGAGGCTGGCGTAGACGAGCGCGACCTTCCGACACTCCCGGCGGACCTCGGCGAGCGCGGCCTCGATTTCGTCGCGTTCGTCCGCGTCCGTCGAGGATTCTTCCGCGGCGTCGGCGGGGGCGTCGGTGCCGGCGGCGGGGTCGTCGGTGGCGACCGGAGGTTCGTCGGCGTCGGTGACGGCCGGGGAGTCCTCGGAGTCGGTGACGACCCAATCGGCGGTGCCTGTCGTTCCGTCGTCGGTGGGAGTTTCGGCCGGGTCCGACTCGTCGCTCATCCTCGCACCTCCGCGCTCGTCGGACGCCGCGTCGCGCCCGACTCACTCGGCGGCTTCCGCTCCGCATCCAAACGACCCGACCGACTCCGCGGGAGTCGGTCGGGTCGCCCGAGGTCGTTCGACTGGGACTCCAACTCCTCGATGCGCTCTTGCAGGTCCGTAATCTTGTTCCGGAGCTTCTGAATCGTCCGGTTCTTCTCGTCGAGGAGGCGCTGCTGGCGGCGGACCGTCTCGTTGACACGCTCTAACGTCTGGTTGCGCGCGTCCGCCGTCTCTTGGAGGTTCTCGACCGTCTCGTTGAGTCGGTCGGTCCGCTCCTTGGCGGCCTCGAACTGTCGTCGCAGTCTGTCGCGGGTGTCCTTCAGTTCGTTGACCCTGTCCCGGAGGTCCGACACCTTCCGGCGCGACCGTTCGAGGTCGCTCTTCGTCGCGTTCAGGTCCCGCAGGGTGCGATTGAGTCGTTTCTCGGTCTTCCGCAACTGCTTCGACACCTCCCGGATGTCCGAGAGGCGGGTTTCGAGCGACTGGTTGACCTTCCGGAGCGACCGGTTCAGCCGGTCGATTCGAGCCTGCTTGCGCTGGACCTTCGCTTCCAGTTTCGTGTTTCGGTCGGTCAACTGCTGGTTCTGCGTCCGGAGTTCGCCGACCGACTCCTGATAGTAGACGGTCGTTCCGGCGAGTCCGAACGCCGAGAGACCGACGAGCAGTGCCAGCACGACGTTGATGGTGTCGCCGATGTAGCTCATGGTATCACTCCGTTGCCGCGTCGTCGCCGGATTCGCCGGGCGCAGATTTCCCCGACGAAGACGAGCAGGCCGACGAGCAGGACCGCCCAGTCCCACGATTTGCGGACCTCGCGCTTGCGAGTCGCCTGTCGCTTCACCGCGGCCGCGATTTTCGCGGGCTGGTTCGGCGCGAACGCTCGGCCGCCGGTGCGTTCGACCGCGCGCTTCAGTTCGGGCGAGACCCCGAGCGCGGCGTACTCGGCGGGGTAGTTGACCGCGTATGCGCTCCCGAGAACCTCCCGATACCCGAGCGCCGACGGGACCGCCTCGGCCTCGTACCGGCCGGGCGCGACCTCAGAGAACGAGAGGCTGGCGTTCGACGGCTTCGATTCGCCCGCGTAGACGACCGTCGCGGCCTCGCCGATGCGGGTGTCGGGCGCGGCGACGACGCCGGTCGCCTTCCGCTGCGGGTCGCCGATGGCCCAGTTGACCGTCCGCGAGAGCAACAGCGAGTCGGGTTTCGACCGGAGACCGCCCAAGCTGCCGTCCGCGCCGTAAGCCGTGACGGCGGCGACTCGGCCGAGACCGAACCGCCACGTCGAGAGGGCGGGCGCGCCGTCGCCGGTCGCCACCAGCAGGTCGGCACCGCGCTTGACGCTCACGTCGTTGACGCCCGGCAGACTCGCGGTCGGCGAGACGCCGCGCGTGACGAAGTGGCCGTCGTCCACGACGACCGCGTGGTCGCCGCTGTAGCGTCGGTTCGCGCCGCCGAACCTGACCCGGAGCCTGCTGGTCTGGTTGGCCAGCAGGAAGGTGCCGTCGGTCCGCTCGGCGACGCCGCGGAGGAGCTTCTCGTGGACGTTACCGACGCCGACGCTGACGACCCGGACGTTCCGGTCGGCGAGTCGCTCGGCCGCCGAGAACGTGGGTTTCGAGCGGTCCCGGCCGTCGCTCAGGAGGATGACGGTGCCGCCCTCGTCGCCGAGCAGTTTCGACGCGCCGAGCAGTCCCTTCCCGACGTTCGTCGTGCCGCCGCTCCGGAGGCTCCGAATCTTCTTCTTCAGGGCCGCACGGTCGGATTCGAGCGACGAGAGGCCGGCGACCCGGTAGGCGCCCCCGGCGAAGGCGACGATGCCGACCTCGTTGCGGTCGCCGAGTTGCGAGAGGACGTTCAGCGCCAAGGACTTCTGGACGCGCATCCCGGCGGCGGCGCTTCCAGACACGTCCACCGCCAGCACGACGCGGGACTTCCGGCCGGTCTCGCCGCCGACCTCCACGGGGAGCAGCGACGAGAGTCGCGAGTCGCCGTAGTCGCCCCTCCCGTACGCGTGGGGACCGCCGACCGTGACGAGACCGCCGCCGTCGATGACGTGGTTCTGCAAGGCGGTGACGTTCCCGAGGTCCGGCGCGGCCACGTCGTGGACGACCACGGCGTAGTACTCGCTCAGGTCGTCGGGCACCGACTTCGCGCGAGTCACGTCGTACAGGTTCCGGAGGTACTTCTCGAAGGCGTAGTTGCCGCGACTCACGTAGAGGACGCGGGGTTGCTCGACGACTTGGACGGTCTTGCGGTACGTGTCGTCCACGGCGTAGGCTTCCTCGCCGCCGAGTCGGGCGGTCACGCGGTGCGGCCCGGTCGAAGAGAAGTTGTGTTCGACGGTGAAGGTACCGTCCTTCGGAACCTTCCGGGAGACGACCGCCTCGCCGTCGATGGAGACCGAAATCGGCCTGCCCGCCGGCGCGCCCTCGACGCCCGCGACCCGGACGCCGAAGCGGTTTGTCACGCCGACGCTGGCCTTCCGCGGGCCGGTGACGACGACGCGCGAGTCCGACCGATTGGTCGTCAGGCGGACGCGGTTGATGGTGGCGTTCACCGACCGCGCGAGGTCGGTCGCCTCGGCCAGCGACGCGCCGCCCGTGACTCGCCCGTCCGAGACGACCAGCAGACTCGCGTTCGGCCGGAGGTTGGCGACGACGCCCTCGCCGACCCGCGAGCGGTTGCCGGAGGCGACCGTGACGCGCTCGACACCGACCCCGTGGTCCTCGATTCGGGATTCGAGGTCGTCGGCGACCGGCGAGTGGACACCCATGCTCGCCGACTCGTCCACCAGCATCGTGACGCTCGGGTCGCCCGCGGTGGTCGCGGTCGTGACCGTCGTCGGTCCCGCGGCCGCGACGACGAGGCAGGTCGCGACGAGGAGTCGGGTGGCGGCCAGCGCGAGGCGGACGCGACGACTCGCGGTGCGGTCCGCGGCCGACGTCGCGGCGTCGGCCGCGTCGGCTTCGCCCTCGCTCCCGCCGCCGTCGCGCCCGCCTCGAACCAGCAGGAAGACGACGAGCGCGGCGACCGGCACGCCGGCGAGCGCGAGCGGTCGGGTGAACGAGAGCGAAGCGTCGAGACCGGGCAGGGCCACCAGCGGGAGTGCCGGACTCATCAGAGGTCACCTCGGTAGCGCAGGACGGCCAGTTCGAGCAGGACGAACACGAGCGCGACGCCCGCGACGACGGGCGTGAGCTTCTGCGGGACGGTCGTGGTCTCGGTGTCGCCCGCGCTCGCGCCCGACCCGTCGCCGCCGACGCGGGGCGCGGAGACGTTCGACTCGGTCGCGCTGGCGAGCGACGCGCCGTAGCGGTCGCCTCCGACCGCGTAGAATCCGGCCTCGCGGAACGTGAGGACGCTCCCCGTTCGCGTTCCGGAGGGCGTCTTCGCGGTCGCGTTCCCGCCGAGAGAGAGCGACGTGCCGGTCTCGGGGTTCATCGCGGAGAGCGACCGGCGACCCGTCAGGTCGTAGACGACGCGCTTCCAGAAGACGGGGTATCGGTAGTTGTGCGCGAACGACGACCCGTCGGGGTAGCCGTAGTAGAGTATCTCTCCGGGACCGCGCGGCGCGCTCGCCAGCAGGGGCGTCCCGTTGACCGTCTCCAGCAGCGCGCGGCCCGACCGGAGTTCGGCCCGGACCGCGGTCTTCGGGGCCGGGAAGGTCACGTCCGCGGTGAGACCGGTCGCGTTCGGCTGGCGAATCGCGGGGTCCGAAACCGTGCCGTTGGGCACGACCGGGAGTAGGTCGCCGTAGCCGACCGCCGAGAGGTTCGACTGGGCCTGAATCACGACGCCGCCGCCCCCGGCCAGCGTCTCGCGGGCGACCTGCACCGTCCCGTTCAGGAGGCGGCCGGGTTCGACCCCGCCGAAGACCACGAGGTCGTAGGACTTGGAGACCGACGCGGGTGGGTTCTTGACGGTCACCCTCATCCCGCGGATGACCCGCAGGGCGGTGACGAGCGACCGGTCCGGGTCGTTGGTGACGACCAGCACGTCCATCGTCGGTTCGTCCGGGGCCGCGATCGAGAGTCGGTCGTCGGTCGGGAACCTGTCGCCGGGCGAGAGCCGGAGGGTGCCGCCGCCCGCGGGCACCGGCAGGTCTACCGACGCGACCTCGCCGGGCGCGAGCGTCAGCGACACGCTCTCGTCGCCGAGCGAGACCTTCCGGGTCGCCTTCGCGTCGCCGAAGTTCTTCACGCGGACCGACGCGCTGCCGTCGGCGAAGGCGTAGTTCACGACGCCGACGTTGCTTGCGCCGCCGCGGGCGAACTGCCGGAGCGACACGTCGTAGCCTCTGGCGCGCGCCGAGGCGACCGCCGAGCGCCAGTCGTCCGAGGCGAAGTCGCTCACCACGACGATGCGGGCCTCCTCGCCCGCGACCGCGGCGGCCCGGTCGATAGCTCCGCGGAGGTCGCCCGGCGCGTCCGCGACCGAGAGACCCGAGAGCGTTGCCTTCGCCTCCGCCGGGGGTGCGCGCCGCGCGACCACCGCAGTCTCCGCGCCCGCGACGACCACGGAGGTCTCGGCGGTCGCGGCGTCCGTCGCGGCCGAAATCGCCCGGTCGAACCGGGTGGTTCCGCCGGACTCGGTCGCCATGCTCGCGGTCGCGTCCACGACGAGGACGGTCTCCGAGACGGTCTCGCTCTCCGAGACCGGGACGTAGGGCGCGGCCAGCGAGACGGCGACCGCGAGGATGGCGAGCAACTGGACCGCGAGGACGGCGTTGCGCCGGAGGCGACGGAGCGCGGGGTGGCGGCGTCGTTCCTCACTGTCGCCGGCGAGGAACTCGACCGCCGGGAACTCGATTCGCTCCGGGTCGGGTTTCAGGAGGTACAGCGCGAGGACGGGAATCGCGGCCGCCAGCGCGGCGAGACCGAGCGGTCGGAGGAACGCCGACGAGAGCGATTCGAGTCCGGGGAGCGTCGAGAGCGGTCCGAACCCGGAGACCGCCGCCGACGTCGGTTCGACGGGACGCACGGCTACTCGGGCACCTCCGTCGAGCGTCGAGAGGCGCGTCGTACGCGCGGCGTGCGGGGCATGCGGGGCATGCAGGGCGTACGGGGCGGTCGGCGAGCGTCGTGAGTCGTGCCAATTCCGGGCATCGTTCGGAGTCGCCCGTCGGGGGAAAGCTGTTGGAGGACTAACGGGCGGTTGCGAGATTGTGTTCGCGGGTCGTGTAAATATCTTATCGTTCGAAAATCGAGAGGAAGCGGGCGCAGGCCGCCGCGGTAATCGCGGCGACCCCTCACGCGCTCTCCTTCGGGTCGAGCACGTCGCGGAGCGCGTCGCCCAGCACGCTGAACGAGACGACGGTGAGGGCGAGCAGCGTCACGGCGGCCGTCGAGGCCCACCACGTCGCCGGGAACTCCTTGCTGAGTTCGAGCGCGATGATTTCGCCCCACGACGGCAACAGGAGATTGTTGAGGTCGAGGTAGGCGACGGCCGCCTCGGTCAACAGGAAGAGGGGAATCTGACGGCTCATCGCGGTCGCCACGGTCGAGGAGACGTTCCGGCGTCCGCTTCGGCGGACACCGCGTTCACTCGGTCACGACCACCTCGACCTGCCGCGTCCGCGGGCCGTCACACTCCACGAACAGCACGGACTGCCACGTTCCGAGCGCCAACTCGCCGTCCTCGACGGGCACGCTCACCGACTCGCCCAGCACGGTCGCCCGCAGGTGGGCGTCGGCGTTGTCGTCGATGCGGTCGTGGCGGTAGTCGCCGTCGCTCGGCGCGAGTCCCTCCGCGAACGCCTCGATGTCGTCCAGCAGGCCGGACTCGGCCTCTTGGAGGACGACCCCGGCGGTGGTGTGGCGGACGAAGACGGTGCAGAGGCCCGTCGCGTCGTCGGGAATCTCGGCGGCCACGCGGTCGGTCACGTCCACGACCTGCGTGCGCCGGTCGGTCTCGACGTCGAACATGCGCGGCGGTTCGGCGGCGAGCGCCGTAGTCCCACCGGAGCGTCAGCGCTCGAACGCGTCGGCGTCGTGGCTTCGAGCCGAGTCCCGTGACCGCCCACCTCGTTCGCCGTCTTAGGTCCACTTTAGGTCCCCGCGGCCGACACCCCGGACGAATGACCCGAACCTCAGACGACGCCCCCGACGAAGACGCCCCCGACGTGGTCGTCCTGCGCAAGAGCACCCACGGTGTGCCCGTCTCGGAGTACGGCGCGGAGCTGCGCGAGCGCCTGCCCGACAGAACCGTCGCCTACGCTCGGACGCCGACCGAGGAGCGCGAACTCGTCGCGGACGCGCCGGTCGTCGCCGGGATGGAACTCGACGCCGACCTGCTGGAGCACGCCGAGGCGATGGAACTGTTCGCGTGCGCCTACGCCGGGACCGGCCACTTGCCGCTGGACGCGCTCGAAGACCGGGGCGTGGCCGTGACGAACGCCTCGGGCGTCCACGGGCCGAACATCGGCGAGCACGTCGTGGGGAACCTGTTGGTCTTCGCCCGGCGACTCCACGAGGGGTGGCGACGCCAGCGGAACCGCGAGTGGCGACACTTCCGCGCTCACGAGTTACAGGACAGCACCGTCACGGTGGTCGGCTTGGGCGCTATCGGACGGTCCGTCGTCGAGCGATTGCAGGGCTTCGGCGTCGAGACCGTCGGCGTGCGCTACACGCCCGAGAAGGGCGGCCCGACCGACGAGGTGGTCGGCTTCGAGGGACCGGAGTTCGAGGACGCGCTCGCTCGGACCGACTACCTCGTTCTCGCCTGCCCGCTGACCGAGACGACGCGGGGGCTGATCGGCAAGCCCGAACTGAAGACCCTGCCGCCGGACGCCGTGCTGGTCAACGTCGCCCGCGGGCCGGTCGTGGACACCGACGCGCTGGTGTGGGCGCTCCGCGGAAGCCACCTCCGGGGCGCGGCGCTGGACGTGACCGACCCCGAACCGCTCCCGGAGGACCACCCGCTCTGGAACTTCGAGAACTGCCTGATTACGCCCCACTGCTCGGGCCACACGCCGGAGTACTACTCGCGGCTGGCCGACATCGTGGCCGATAACGTGCGACGGTTGGACGACGGCGAGGAGTTGCGAAATCGGGTGGTGTGACGCGCGGTCGAACGACCGAGATTCGCGGACCCCTACCGGAAGCCGGGTCGAGTCGGCGACCAGCTTTATCCCGTCGCCTCCCGAAGGTCGAAACATGAGAAAACGAATCAAGCGAGTTCTGAACCGCGCCGAGTACGCCGCCGCCGGGGCCGCCATCGGCGGTGCGCTCGGCGGACTCGTCAGTCGGAACGCCGCGAGTACCGCCGCGGGCATCGGTGCGCTCGTCGGCGCGACCGTCGGCGAGAAACGAGGGTCCGTCGATGCCGTCGTCACGCGGGTCGCGGACGCGAGCGAGACCCAGAAACTGCGTCTGCGGAAGTAGGGCCGACGACGGTCGAAGCCGTAGTCCGCTCCGTTTTCATCCGCCGCGAATCCCGAGCGAGACGAAAATCGCGCCGAAGACGCCCGTCACGAGCGCGGCGTACCACAGCACGGCGTCGCCCCGCGAAGCGGTACCCGTCGGCTCCACTGTCAGCAGGACCCCGGCGAAGGCGAACAGAAACAGGCCGAAAGCGACGGCGACGAGTCGGACCGCGGTGCGCTTCGGGCCGGGGTCGCCCGCGTCGGTCGCGACGCCCGCTTCGAGCGCGTCGCGGAGGCGCGAATCGACGCGCCGCGGCACGACGAGCGTCCGCGGCGTGGCGAAGTTCGCGGCCCCCGCCGCGTACGAGAGCCGGTAGACGACGTAGCCCCCGAGCGACCAGCGGCGGACCCCTACGAGCGTCGAGAGGTCCACGTCGGTCCCGGAGTAGGCGAGTCGCCTGTTCTCGGCGTCGAGTTCGCCCTCGGAGGTGAACAGGCTGGCGACCAGTAGCGGGACGACGACGGTCGCGCCGACCAGCACCGGAAACAGGTGGCCCGGCAGGACGAGCGCGCCGACGGCGAGGACGGCGAGACCGCCGACCGACTCCGCCGCGAGCGTCCGGCGGTCGAGACCGCGGAACGGCGCGGCGAACTCGGTGGTGCGATGCGCGAGAAGGTGCGGGGCCGTCCGCGAGAGTCCGAACGCGACCGCGAGCAGGGTCGCGAACGCGAGCAGGTAGTTCCCTTCGACCGCCAGCAGGACGACGAGACCGACCGCGCCGAGAACGACGCCGAGCGCGAACCCGAGGACGACGCCGACCGGGAGCGCGACGAGACCGCGGAGCAGTCGGGACTCGGCGGGCGTGTGGGACCACGCGAAAGTCGCCGAATCCGCGGAGGAGGTCGGCGAATCAGTGGGGGCGGTCGCCGAGTCGGAGACGACGGTCTCCGACTCGGCGGAATCGGTCGGCATACACTCACGAACGAACTGCGATGGGAAAGTTCCTGTCGTCGCGCCGAGGAGTTCGAGACGCCGAGGGGACGACGCTCAGAGCCAGCCGTCGCGGTCGAGCAGTTCGCCGTTCAGAATCGCCGCGCCCGCCGCGCCGCGAATCGTGTTGTGCGCGAGGCAGTTGTACTGGATGCCCGCGGGGGTCGCTTGGACGCCGCCGGCCGCGATGGCCATCCCGCCGCCCAGCGTGCGGTCGAGTCGGGGTTGCGGGCGGCTCGGGTCCTCGAAGACCTCGATGAGTTGGTCAGGGGACCTCGGCAGGTCGAGGCTCTCGACGCCGCGGAAGGCGTCTTCGACGTCGGCCTCGGTCACGTCCCGCTCGGTCTCGGCCCAGACGTTTTCGAGGTGGCCGTCGATGGTTGGCACGCGGTTGCACGAGGCCGAGACCTCGGCGTCGTGGCGGGCGAGTTCCGCGCCGTCGAACTCGCCGAGGAGCTTCTTGGACTCGGTCTCCATCTTCTCTTCCTCGCCGCCGATGTGGGGGATGACGTTGTCGAGTATCTCCATCGAGGAGACCCCCGAGTAACCCGCGCCCGAGACCGCTTGGAGCGTCGAGACGTGGACGCGCTCCAGTCCGAACTGGTCGAGCGCCGCGAGCGTCGGGACCATCGTGATGGTCGAGCAGTTGGGGTTCTTGACGACCGCGCCGTCCCACCCGCGCTCGTCGCGCTGGACCTCCAGCAGTTCGAGGTGGTCCGGATTGATTTCGGGGATGACGAGGGGCACGTCGTCGGCGAGTCGGTCGTTCGAGGAGTTCGAGGAGAGGACGTAGCCGGCTTCGGCGAAGTCGGGTTCGACCTCGGCGGCGACGCCGGAGGGGAGCGACGAAAAGAGGAGGTCCACGTCGTCGGGGACCGCGTCGGGGTCGGTCTCCCTGACGGTCAGGTCGGCCACCGCGTCGGGAATCGGGGAATCGACGCGCCACTTCGCGGCCTCGCCGTAGGATTTGCCCGCGCTGTCTTCGCTCGCCGTTACTGCCGCCAGTTCGAACTCGGAGTGGCCGTCGAGGAGTTGGATGCATCGCTGGCCGACCGCACCGGTTGCGCCGAGGACGCCGACTCGTACAGTCATGGTACTCGTTGGTAGGGCGATACGGCGATAAAACGATTTGGGAAGACCAGCTTTTTGCCCGACTCGGCGACGGCGACGTCCGCGCGGGCGACGGCGATGCCCGGTCCGCCAGCGGCGACGTTCGAGCCGGAGACGCCGGGCGAGGGCGTCGCTACCGGGCGGTGGCTCGCGGAAGTAAACAGGAACTCGTCGGCGCTACTTCTTGCGGGTGACGTAGCCGGCGATGCGGTTGCGGACGCCCTTCGACTCGATGCTGGTGAGCTTCTGGACGCTCTCTTTGTTCTGTTCGAAGTCGGTCGTGAAGGCGTCGGGGTATCGCTCCAGCAGGATCTTCCCCGTCTTCTTGACGTAGTCGGGTTTGATTGCCATGGTGTGATTTCTACGTCCGGAAAGTAAGTGCGTTGCGGTCTCCGGTCGTCCGGGCGGCCCTCTCGGGGGTTCCGGCGGCCGGGTCTCGCCGCGAGGTCCGGGCGGCCGGAGTCGCCCCCGGCGGTTCGGCCGCCTAGACCCCCTTCGGGTCGAGACCCGACAGACCAAGGACCTGCGGACGCGTAGTCGAAGCCATGCCGACCTTCGTCGAATCGGTCCGGACCGTCGAGGACCCCGCGGAGTTGCGCCGCCGACTCGCCGAGCGAATCGACGCCATCGGCGAGGCGCTGGACCTCCTCGAATCGTGGACCGAGGAGAGCCGCGACGCACAGACGGAACTGGCCTCGCAGTACGACGCCGCCAAGCGACTCGCCCGCGACGAGATTCGGAGCGCGAGGGACGCGAGCGAGGGGGAGAACGGGAGCGGAATCGAGGCCGAGGAAGCCGACGCCCGCGAGGACCCCGAGGAAATCCCGGCCGTGGACCTGCTCGACCACCCCGCGGTGGCCGACCAGACGAAAGACCGACTCCGGGAGTACAGCACGAAGCTATCGGTCTACCTGAACCGCGAGGAGTCCTACGGTGCCGCGCGGTCCACGCTCATCGGCGCGCTCGACGCGGAACTCGACCTCTACGCCGACCTCTTGGCGGAACTGGAGTCCGGGGAGGCGAGCGCGGCCGACGCCCACCGACGCATCACGGCGTTCGCCCGCGAGGACGCCCCCGGCCCGGAGAACCGGACCGCCGCGGATGTGGTTCTCGAAGCGGAAGTGGACGAGGGCTGACCGACCGACGGGAATCGGCCTGCATCCTCATGTGATTTTTATAGAGATCGTTTCAGAATTGCGTAAAGATAATTATGGTGGAATATGCACGTCCAAGCAGTACAGTGCCGGGAGCAGACCGAGAGACAGACGGAGAACCGGTCGAAGCAGCCGACTCGGGCCGGACGTTCGAGAACGAACTCGAAGAACTCGTCCTCAAAGCGTTCGGCGACGGCGAGGAGATAGAGGGCGTCTGGGACCTCGAATACGCCCCGGACGAGATTCCAGACTGGACGGTCACCATCGACCGAAAGGACGGTATCTGAATCTACTCGTCGAGGTGGTCGCGGAGGCGGTCCAACGCGGTGCGGACGCGGTCGTCACCGCAGTTTCGCCCGACTGCTTCGAAGTACGACAGCCGTTCTCTGAGTTCCGACTGGTCGTAGGCGTCCACGCCGAGCCGCGAGGCCGCGACGGTCGCCTCCACGACCGCCCCGATACCCCGGTTTATCGTCGGCACAGTCTCGCGCTCGACGCCCGACTCGACTGGCGTCAGCGTCCACGCTTCCCACTCGGTGTCGTCCGCCGCGCCGGAATCGACCCGCTCGACTTCGACCTCGACCCACGCGTCTGCCGAGTCCAGCACCGGTTCCTCGACCTCGAAGATGGAGAGCGTCGCATCCACGAAGTCCACCGGGTCGCGGACGAACTGGACGTAGCCGCCGCCCTGCCGGTGGAAGTTGCGCCGGGTCCGGGTGTTGCCCCACGTCCGGGCGGTGACTCGGCCGTCGCCCCGCGCGTCGTTCTCGCCGTCACTCTGCCCGTCGTTCTCGCCGTCGCGCTCCGCGGGCGGGTGGAGACCGAGCGCGGCGACGTTCCACAGGTCGTTCGGCCCGAGCGTCGTCACCAGCGACTCGGTTATCCCGCGGAGTTCGACCGGCCAGTCCGCTGGCGACGCTTGGTCGTCAGTGGACCGGCGGTCGTCCGAGTTTCCGGACCGCTCGGACTCGCCCAGTTCGCTCACACCGTCACCTCCCCGCGGGCCAGCGCGACGAACAGGCCCGCGGCGGTCAAATCGGCGGTCGTCCCCGGATTCACGCCGTCCTCGACCAGCGAGTCGGCGAAGGCTTCGATAACCTCGGAACCGCCTTCGAGGGCTTCTTGGGCCCGGACGTGGACGCTCTCGGCGGTCTTCGCGCCGTGCTGTTTGGCGACGAGGGTGTCGGGTTCGCGTGCGAGGAGTTCGAGGTAGACCCGCGCGCCGATGGCGGACGCGGGAGCCGACCCCGCGAGTTCGGCGAGTCGGTCGGCGGCCCAGAAGGTGCGCTCGAAGCCGCCGGTCCACTCGGCGGCCACGTCGTCGGATTGGTCGCCGAGCGCCAGCACCTCGTAGAGCGTGACGCCGCGCTCTTCGACGGCCGGAACCGCGTCGCTCCCCCGGCGAACGTCCAACGCCTCGGCGTCCTCGGGCGGGTCGTCCACGAACACGTCGGCGTGGTCGAAGGCCCGGAAGAAGTTCGCGGCGTCCTCGACGGTGGTGTCTTCCACGACGCGCGTCGCCCCCTCCGGCGTGAGGTCGCCCTCCGCGGCGGCCCGGACGAGCGGGACGAGGAGGAGGAGCGCGCCGAACTGGGTGTTGCCGCCCGCCTGCTGGCTCATTCCTTCGACCGCCCGCTCGAAGGCCTCGCCGACCGGGACGCCTTCTTGGGCCACGCGGAGGCCCGGTCCCGCGCCGACTGCGCCCCCGAGGAAGTGCTCGAATCGCAGGTCCGGGAAGTCGCGCTCCCGGTCCACGTTGCCGGGCTTGGGCGTGCCCGCGACCTCGAGCAGGAGCGCGAGTTGGGCGTCCTCGGCGGGGTTCATGCGCGCACCTCCGGTTTTTCCGCGAACCACTCGTCCACCGCACTCCGGACGCGCCGGAGGACCGCGGGGTCGTCGCTCGGTCGGCCGACGCTCACCGCGTCCGCGCCGCAGGCCAGATACTCCCGGACGGTCGCTTCGTCGCGGACGCCGTTGTTCGCTATCACGAAGAGGTCGTCTCCGTCAGTCGATTTCGCCGCTTCGGCGACTTCCGCGACGACGCCCTCCGAGTCCATCGCGTCCACGTGGACGGCGTCGCCGCCCGCCTCGGCGACGACGCGGGTGAGTTCGGCGAGGTCCACGCCCGGCACCTCGGCGCGGACCTTGACGCCGACCGTCGCGCCTTCCCCTGCCGCGGTCTCGACCTGCTCGCGGAGTCGGTCGGGGTCTCGGAGGAGGGCTTCGCCAGCGCCCGCGGCGCACATCTCGTCCTGTCGGCAGTGGGCGTTGAGTTCGAGGACTGCCTCGCGGTCGGCGCAGACGCGGGCGACCTCGCGGAGCGGGTCGAGCGCGGTCGTCCGGACGTTGAAACCGGCGCGGAGGTCGGCGTCTTCGAGCGCGGCGAGTTGCCGGTCAACGAAGGCGGCGGGGTCGTCCGGAAGGAACTCCTCGCGGTCGCGTTCGACCAGTTCGCGGGCGGCCTCGCGGGTCGGGGCGTCGAGCGCGATGCCGCCGAGGAACGCGGCCCCGGCGTGCCGTTCCGCGGCGCTCGCCCACTCGGCGTCGGACCGCCCGCTGAGGCTGGCGAGCGCGAGTCTGGGTTCGAACATCAGACCACCTCCAGCGCGTCGGCGACGGCGCGGGCCACGCGTTCGGCGTCCGCGTCGTCGTTCATCTCGGTGTCGGTCCGGACGACCGGGCGGTCGAGGTCGGTGTCGTCGGCCTCGTCCAGCACGAAGGCGTCGGCGAAGGGGTAGGCCTCGGCGACGCCCGCGGTCGAGGGGTCGAAGCCGACGCCGGCCATCAGGTCGGCCGCCGGGCCGGAGAACACCTCGTCCTCCACGAACGGCGAGACGGCGACCACGGTCGCGCGGTCGAGCGCGTCGTGGAGTTCCTCGACGGCGAGCATCGGCCCGATGCTGGTGACGGGGTTCGAGGGGCCGACGACGACCGGTCCCTCCTCTATCGCGCCGAGGGCGGCCGGGGCGGGGTCGGCGTCGTCCGCGCCGCGGAACTCCACGTGGTCCACCTCGGGGTCGGCGCGGTGGGCGACCCAGAACTCCTGGAAGTGCATCTCGTCTTCGTACTCGTCGCTGTCTTCGGGCGTGTGGACGATAGAGGCCACCGGGTCGTCGCTCATGGGCACCACGTCCACGGGCACGTCGAAGGCGTCCGCGAGGAGTCGCGTGACCTCGGTGAGACTGCGGCCCTCGTCCAACAGACCGGTCCGGGTCAGGTGGACCGCGCGGTCGCGGTCGCCGATCTCCATGAACTCCGCGACGCCGGAGAAGCGCCGCCAGTTTCCGATGTCGCGGCCCGCGGTCTGGGCCTCGTCGGGCAGGTATCGCGGGCCTTTAGCCAATCCCGCGGCCTCGGCGATGTCGTGGAGTTCGTCGTGGGTCTCGGTGCTGTCGTCGGCGATGCCCCACCACGTCTCCAAGTCGAGCATGTCGCCCTGCTCGAAGAGGACGGTGTCCACGTCGGGGCAGACGAGCAGGCCGCCCAACTCCACGTCGTCGCCGGTGTTGGCGACCACGGTGGTCTCCGCCGGGTCGAAGACCGACTCGGCTCCCGCGAGCAGCTTGGGGGTGCCGGTGCCCCCGGAGAGAAACGTCGTCATGTGCCGACCTGCGTGTTCCGGGAGGTAAACGCTTGTGCTGTCTCGCGGTGGGGAGTGTGCTTTCTCGTGGGAGCGAATTTCAGTTGGGGAGGACGTGGCCTTCGCGGAGCGGTGCGGTGACTCCGTGACTCAATCCTGTAGCTAGTTTTCCGACACAATCACAGTCGTTCTCGATGTCGTTCCGCCACGCAGGAGCGTCGCTTCGAGACTCCGAACTCGCAACTGTCCGCGAAACCGCCACGTAACGCCTCCCTCGCCCCGTCTACTCCCGGCGGTTTTTATACGAAGCCGCCGAATCCTGTAACATGAAGACCATCAAGGACTCCGTCCACGACCACATCGAGGTCGAGGGCGTCGCGCGGGCGCTGTTCGACACGCCCGCGGTCCAGCGACTCAGGCGCATCAAGCAGTTGGGTCCCGCGCATCTCGTCTACCCCTCCGCGAACCACACGCGATTCGAACACAGCCTCGGCGTCTATTATCTGGCGTGCGAAGGCCTCGACCACCTCGGGATTCAGGGCAAGCAGGCCGAGCGCGTCCGGGCCGCCGCCATCCTTCACGACGTGGGCCACGCGCCCTACAGCCACACCATCGAGGAGGTAATCCATCGCCACACCGGCAAGTACCACGACGACGTACACGACCTGCTGAAGGGCAACGAGGTCGGCGACGTGCTCCGGGACCACGGCCACGACCCCGACACCGTGGCCGACCTCATCGCGGGCGAGGGGAAACTCGGCCAGTTGGTCTCGGGCGAACTCGACGTGGACCGGATGGACTACCTCGTCCGCGACGCCCACCACACCGGCGTCCCCTACGGCACCATCGACCACTCGCGGCTGGTCCGGGAACTGACGCTCATCGACGGCGAGCTCGTGCTGGCGGAGGGCAACGTCCCGACCGCCGAGAGCCTACTGTTGGCCCGCACGCTGATGAACCCGACCGTCTACAACCACCACGTCACGCGCATCTGTCGGGGGATGCTCCAGCGCGCGAGCGAACGCCTGCTCGCCGAGACCGACGTGTCCGCGGGCGAACTCCGGCGGATGGACGACCACGACTTCTTCGCGTCGCTCCGCGGGAGCGACGCGACCGCGGCGTTCGCCCGGCGACTCGGCGCGCGCGACCTCTACAAGCGGGCGGTCTGGGCCGAACTGGCCGACGTGCCCGACGACGTCATCGACGCCGACCACGACGAGATTCGGCAGTTCGAGTCGGACATCGCGGCCGACGCCGACGTCGAACCCGAGTCGGTCATCATCGACGTGCTGGGCCGACCGAGCATGACCGAGTCCTCGACGCGGGTCATCGTCAACGGCGAGATTCGACGCCTCGGACAGCAGTCCACGCTGGTCTCGGCGCTCCGGCAGGTCCAGCGCGAACAGTGGCGACTCGGCGTCTACGCGCCCGAGGACGAGACCGACGCGGTGGGTCACGCCGCCGAGCGCGTCCTCGGACTGGAGACCGACGGCGCGCTCGTCAGCGAGGTCCGGTCGCCCGGCCAGCGCACGACGCTGGACGAGTTCGGCGCGCAGGGCGGCGAGTGAGTCGGCGGAAGCGTTCGCTTCGAGCCAGCCGCCCGCTTTTTATCCACCTGAAGAAGCGTTAAGTCAAGTGAAGAAGTACGAGATTTCATGGCAAGGGAACGCCAGTCACCGACGGACGCCGACGCGGGCGACGCGACGACCGCGACCGACGCGACCGCGCCCGACCTCGACGACCTCGGCTTCGCGCCGTCCGGCGGATGGAACGCGATACACGTGGACGGCGAGTGGCGCGCGCAGGGCGACCGTGCGGGTCTCGACGTGGTGGACCCGACGACGAGAACGGCGGTCGGGACCGTCCCGGCCGGAACCGACGCGGACGTGAACGCGGCGTACGCGGCCGCCGAGTCGGCACAGCGCGAGTGGGCCGACCGGCCGCCCGAGGAGCGAGCGTCGGTGGTCGCCGACGCGCGGGAACTCGTCGGGGAGTACCGCGACGAGTTCGCGCATCTGTTCGCCGTCGAGTGCGGCGGGAGCAGGCTGAAGGCCGAAATCGAACTCGACCTGACCGCGGGGACGATGGAAGTCGCCGAAGGCCTCGCGGACGCCGCCGACCCCGGCGACACCGACGAGTACGAGTCGGTCGTGGAGGGCAAGCGCAACCTCGTCTTTCGGGAGCCCGCGGGCGTCGTCGGCGTCATCTCGCCGTGGAACTTCCCGCTCTACCTCTCGATGCGGGCGGTCGCGCCGGCACTCGCGCTCGGGAACGCGGTGGTCCTCAAGCCCTCGACCCACACCGCGGTCGTCGGCGGGTTGGCGCTGGCGAGTCTCTTCGAGGAAGCCGGACTCCCCGACGGCGTGCTGAACGTCGTCACGGGCGAGGGGTCGGCCATCGGCGAGACCGTGGCGGGCCATCCCGCGGCGTCGGTCGTCTCGTTCACCGGTTCGACGGAGGTCGGGCGGCGGGTCGGCGCGACGGCGGCCGAGCAGTTGTCGCTCCCGGCGCTGGAACTCGGCGGGAACAACGCCCACGTCGTGACCGCGGACGCGGACTTGGACCGGGCGGTGGACGGCGGCGTCTTCGGGTCGTTCACGCATCAGGGACAGGAGTGCATCTCCATCAACCGCCATCTAGTCCACGAATCGCTCTACGACGAGTACGTCGAGCGACTGGCCGAGCGCGCCGAGCGGTTGCCGGTCGGGGACCCCCGCGACGAGGCCGTTCTTGTGGGGCCGGTCCAGAACGAGTCGCAGTTCGAGACCATCGCGGACCTCGTGGAGCGGTCGGTCGAGCGGGGCGCGGAAATCGAGGCGGGCGGCGAATTCTACGACTGGTTCGTGGAGCCGACGGTCCTCTCGGGCGTCACGAACGAGATGCCCATCGCCGCCGAGGAACACTTCGGCCCGGTCGCGCCCGTGATTCCCTTCTCTGACGACGAGGAGGCAGTCGAGATGGCTAACGACACCGAATACGGTCTCTCGGGGTCGGTCCACTGCGAGGACACCGAGCGAGCCATCGACATCGCGCGGCGACTCGACACGGGGATGGTCCACGTCAACGACCAACCGCTGAACGACGAACCGCACGTCGCGTTCGGCGGGGTGAACGCCTCGGGCGTCGGCCGGTACAACGGCGAGTGGATAGCCGAGGAACTGACCGAGACGCGCTGGATTTCGGTGCAGGAGGAGGCGCGGGACTACCCGTATTAGGACGGTTCGGGGGTCGGGAAGACCACCGGAAGAGAAGCGTTTCAGTAGATATCGTCTATCTCGTCTTCGCTGTAGCTGTGGTCCTCCGCGGGGAACTCCCCGGACTCCACCGCGTCGCGGAATCCGGCGACCGCTCGCTCCATCTCGCTTTTCACGTCGCCGAACTGCTCGGAGAAGTAGGGACTCCGGTCGCTCAGGCCGAACACGTCGTTCACGACGAGGACCTGCCCGTCGGTGTCCGGGCCGGCACCGATGCCGATGGTGGGGATGTCGATGGCCTCGGTTATCTGGGCCGCGACGTTCGAGGGGACGTGTTCCAGCACCAGCGAGAAGGCTCCGGCCTCCTCGTGGGACTTCGCCAGTTCCAGCATCTCCCCGGCGCTCTTCTCGTCGGTGCCCTGCCGGAAGTAGCCGCCCAACTGATTGACGCGCTGGGGCGTCAGCCCGAGATGCGCCATCACGGGGATGCCCAACTCGACGAGCCGCTCGGTCAGGTCCACGGTGTGGGGGCCGCTCTCCAACTTGACCGCGTTGGCGTCGGCCTCCTTGAGCATCCGGCCGCAGTTCTCGACGGCCTCGCCCTCGTCCACGCCGTAGCTCAGGAACGGCATGTCCGCGACGACCATCGCGTCGTCGGTGGCGCGCGCAACCGCGGCGGTCCGGCTCTGCATCTCCTCGACCGTGACGGGGAGCGTCGAGTCGTGGCCCAGCACTGCGTTGCCCATGCTGTCGCCGACCAAAATCACGTCCACGCCGGTCTCGTCCACGATTGCCGCGGTCGGCGCGTCGTACGCGGTCAGCATCGTTATCTCCTCGTCCCCTGCCATCTCCGCGAGGTCCTGAACCGTCGTCGCCATGTTCGGAAACTGGTACGCGGTGTGTTAAACCTGTTCGATTCCGGTCGTTCGTGACAGTTCCGGCGGGCGAACGGAGGGTCTCCGGGCCAGAGGATGCAAGTGTGGGTCGGGAGTAGGCGGACGCGATGGTTACCGGAGAGCCGACCGACTCCGAGACGGTCGAGGGGTACGTCATCGACAACGGCTGCGTACGCAAGAACGCCCGCGACGACCTGCTGGCGGCGGCCCGCTCTCACACCCGCGACTGCGCGCTCATGGGCCACTGCGTCGAGAGCGGTTACAGCCTCGTCAACGAGGGCGAGGAGATGACGATGCTCGACGCCGCCGCGACGCCGAAGGTGGTCCACACCGTCGAGGAGAGCGACCGCGAGCAGGGCATCCGACTGCGGGTCCAACGGGAGCGAGAGGACGACGAGATGCGGACGGTCTCGGTCGAGGAAGTCGAGCGCTGAGACGCGTCGGGACGAGACTACAACGTTTAAGCCCCGAGCGTCCGCTGTTTCGAGTGTGCCCGAACCAGTCGAGACTCACGACCCCGAGGGCGTCGATTACGGGTGGGTGATGCAGACCACCTTCGTCGTCACCATCGTCGTCGGCGCGCCCGTCGTCGCGCTAATCGCGTGGCTGGTCGGGGTCTCGCTCCCGACGTGGGCCGCCCGCGCGGAGTTCGCGATTCGGGTCGGCGCGGTCGTCTGGTTCGTCGTCGCGGTAGGAGTCTTCCTGTACGCCCGGAGGACGGAAGACGACTCCGCGGCGGAAAACGCCTCCTCGAAGTCAGAAAATTAGACCCACTCGAACCGCGTCCCGGCCCGTTCCGCGGTCTCCTCGTCACTCTTCGAATCCCCGACGAACAGCACGTCCTTGGGGTCGACGCCCAACTCCTCGACCGCCGCCAGCAGAGCGCGCGGATGCGGTTTGCGCTCGGGGACCGTGCCCCGGCCAACGACGCTCTCGACGTGTGCCGAGAGGTCGTGGCGGTCGAGCGCGATTCGGACCGCCTCCTCGTGGTTCAGCGAGCAGACGCCGACGGGGACCTCGCGTTCGACGAGTTCGTCGGCGAGGGGCAGACGCTCCGAGGCGGCGGCCCCGTCGCGCTCCGCGCTGGCGATGAGTTCGTCGGCCTCGTCGCCGATACCCGCGTCCTCGGCGGCCGAGAGCAGGTCCCACGCGCTCAGGGGGTCGGCGTCGACGCCCTCGCGTTCGAGGAGGTCGACCAGTCGGCGCTCCACGTCTTCCCAGTCCACCGCGAGGCGGACGAGCGTCCCGTCGAGGTCGTAGACGACCGCTGTCGCGTCGCTGGCGTCTGTTTCGGTCACGGTCCGCGATAGGGCGAGCGCCGAGAAAGGGGTGTCGGTGCGGTCAGTCCAGTTCGGCCTCGACGGCCCCCACGAGTTCGGTCACGTCGGTGTCGGGGTCGGCCGTGAGAAGCAGTCCCTGCTGGCCGACCAGAACCCGGACCAGGGTCACGTGGTCCATGTAGGTGACGAACGACCGGACCTCGCCGGCCCCCCGGAACAGGTCGGCGAAGAGGTCGCGCTCGGTGAAGTCCATGTGGACGTAGCCGTGAACCTCCTCGAAGTGGTCTCGCATCTCGTCCTCGTCCCCCGCGTAGAGCGCCATCGTCGTCTCGTCGGCGTAGAGCGTGTGAAACTCGTCGGGCGTGTACTCCACGCAGAGGCGAACCGACGCGCCGTCCACACTGCGAGCGGCCGCGAGCGCGGCGTCGGCGTCGAATCCCACCAGCATCGAATCTTCGGAAACGACCATTTCGTTTGTCGGGGTTTCGTCCGACCGAAATAAGTCTGACGGGGAACGGCGTCAGGACAGCAGATTTCGCGCGATGACTTTCTTCTGAATCTCGGAGGTACCCTCGTAGATGGTCGTAATCTTCGAGTCCCGGTAGAGGCGTTCCACGTCGAAGTCGGTGGTGTAGCCGTAGCCGCCGTGAATCTGGACCGCCTCGTTGGTGATATCGACCGCGGCCTCGCTGGCGAAGTACTTCGCCATGCTGGCGGCCATCTCGACGTTCTCGTCGCTTCCGGTCTCCCTCGCTCGGTCGTCCTTCCGGGCGGCGTCGCGGGTCAGAAGCCGGGCGGCCGCCAGTTGGGTCTTCATGTCGGCCAACTTGTGCCGGATGGTCTGGATCTCCGCGATGGGTTCGTCGAACTGCTCGCGGTCTTGGGCGTACCCGACCGCCTCGTCCAGCGCGGACTGGGCGAGTCCGACCGACTGGCTGGCGATGCCGATGCGCCCGCCGGTCAGGATGTGGAACGCCGCCGAGAGGCCCTTCCCCTCCTCGGTCAAGCGGTTTTCGGCGGGGATGCGCACGTCGTCGAAAATCAGGCTCGTGGTGTCGCTCGCGCGAAGGCCCAGTTTGTCCTCCTTCTTGCCGACCTCCAAGCCGTCGGCGTCCTTCGGGACGACGAACTGGGTCACCGACCGGGGGTCCTCGCGGTCGGTCTTGGCGAAGAGGACGACGACGCCCGCGCGCTCGCCGTTGGTAATCCACTGCTTCTTGCCGTTTATCACGTACTCGTCGCCCTCCCGCTTCGCTTCGGTGGTCATCTCTGCAGGATTCGACCCGGCTTGGGGTTCCGAGAGCGCGAAGGCTCCGACGGGCCGGCCCTCGGCCATGTCGGGGAGCCAGCGCTCCTTCTGGTCCTCGTCGCCGAACTCGGCGATGCAGGAGGTGGCGAGGCTGTGGACCGAGAGCGCGGTCGCCACCGAGAGCATCCCGTACGCGACCTCCTCGTTGACGACGCTGTAGGTCAGGCGGTCCACGTCGAGACCGCCGTACTCCTCGGGGACCGTCAGGCTGGTCATGTCGAGGTCGGCCAGGCCGTCCCACACGTCCTCGGGGAACGTCTGGTCTTCGTCGCACTCGGCCGCGGTCGGGCGAATCTCCTCGACCGCGAACTCCCGCACGACGTCGCGGATGGCGCGTTGCTCGTCGGAGAGGTTCATACTGAGACGGTAGGCGACCGGGTGGAAAAAGTTGCCTGTTCCGGGTTCGGCCGCGAGCGCGGGTCGGCGGCGCGTCTCCGCAAGGGCCGCCTACTCGTCGGTCACGAACTCCACGCTCCGGAACTCTATGCGCGCGCCGCCCGACTCGCTCTCGGTCACGTCGTAGTCCCACCCGTAGACTTCGGC
Organism: Halorussus gelatinilyticus; assembly: GCF_023238445.1. Taxonomy (GTDB): domain Archaea; phylum Halobacteriota; class Halobacteria; order Halobacteriales; family Haladaptataceae; genus Halorussus; species Halorussus gelatinilyticus. The sequence continues at coordinate 97,762 of NZ_CP096658.1, forward strand.
GAGTTCCCGGACGAAGGCGAGTCCGAGACCGGTACCGCCCTCGTCGCCCGCCGTCGTGAACCCGGCTTCGAACACGTCGTCGCGCTCGTCCTCGGAAATTCCGTTTCCGTCGTCGGCGACGTAGAAGCCCTTCGAGAGACTGCCGACCCGGACCTCGGTCGCGTCGCCGTGCTGGACCGCGTTCTCGAACAGGTTCCGGAACAGGTGGCGCAGATACGTCTCGTCGGCCTCGACGACTTCGCCGACGGTCGCGTCGAGCGTCGTGTCGGGCGCGTCCACGCTCTTCCACGCCTCGCGGGCCGCCGCCGACAGCGCCAGCGAGTTGCCCGCACCGACCGCGTCCCGGCCGCGGGTCAGCACGAGCATCACGTCTATCATGTCCTCGATGCGGTCGAACGCCTCGGTGACGTACTCGACCGCCTCGGTCGCTCCGGCGTCGTCGGTCGGGAGCTGGCGGGTGTAAATCTGACCGATGGTGACGGGGTTGCGCAACTCGTGGGCGAGCATGCTGGCGAACGATTCGAGGCGCTCGTTGGACTCCTCTAGCTTCTCGACGGTCGCTTCGAGTTGGCTCTGGTACTCCCGGCGCTCGGTCACGTCCGTCAGCGTGACGACGCCGTACGTCACGTCGCCGCTGGCGTCCCGCACGGGCATCCCGTGGACCATGACGGTCCGTCGCTCGCCGTCGGCGCGCTCGATTTCGTATATCTTCGGCTCGGATAGCTCCTCGCCGCGGACGACTCGGACCAGCGGGAACTCATCCGTCTCGACGGGTTCGCCGGTGTCCGCGTGCCATCCGCGGTACCGCTGGTGGTCGGCGACGCTCTCGACGTCGAACTCCTCGACGCCCCACAGTTCCTTGGCAGCCTCGTTCGACTCGGTGACGCGGCCGTCGCCGTCCGCGACCACGACGCCGACGGGGAGGACCTCGAAGAGGGTTTCGAGCTGTTTTCGGTGTTCGTCGCGCTCCAGTTCGGCGCGCTTGCGTTCGGTGATGTCGGTCAGCGCGCCGGGGAACCTGACCGGATTGCCCGCCTCGTCGCACTCGACGTGGCCGCGGGCGACCACCCAGCGAACGTCGCCGTCGGCGTTCCGGACGCGGTACTCCTCCTCGTACTCGTCACAGGCGTCCAGCGTGTCCTCGATGTGACGCTCGACGCGCTCGCGGTCGTCCTCGTGGATGGACGCGACCACGCGGTCGAGCGACACGCCCTCGCGGGCGGCCTCCGGGTCGATACCGAGCGTCCGGGCGAACGACGCGCCCGCGACGAACTCGTCGTCGGGGACGTGCCACTCCCACGTGCCGACGGCACCCGCCTCGGTCGCGGCCTCCAGTTGCGACTTGGCTTCCCGCAGGTAGCGCTCGCGCTCGCGCCGCTCGGTCACGTCCCGTCCGATGCCCGCAAGCACGCGCTCGCCGTCGGGGTCTTCGAGCGTGGACGCGACGAACTCGTAGGGAATCCGGTCGCCGTCCTTCGTCCGTATCTCCGCCTCGACCTGCGCGTGTCCCGTCTCGAACCCGCGGCGTATCGCGTCGGCGATTTCCGCGCCGGACTCCTCGTCGAAGAACTCCAGCGCGTGCATCGACGTGACCTCCTCGGGCGGGTAGCCGGTCACCGCCGAGAGGGTGTCGTTCCACCGCTGGAGGTCGCCCGACTCGTCGAAGATGTAGAACAGGTCGTCGATGGCGTCGAGGACCGCGTCGGTGTACTCCCGGTAGCGTTGGAGTTGTCGTTCGCGCTCCTTGCGCTCGGTGATGTCCTGGGCCATCGTCATTCCGGCGAACACGTCGCCGCCCTCGTCGGTGATGGGCACCGCGTGGAGAATCCACTCCCGCCCCGCGTAGGTGAGTTCGACCGACCGCTCTTCGCCGTCGAGCGCGGCCTCGAACGCGGGTTCGAGCGCGTCGGCGGTCGCCTCGTCCCACACCTCGCGGAAGCTCCGCCCTTCGAGGTCGTCGGGTTCGACGGGGATGTCAGCGAACCGACGTCCCGCCGCGAGCGTGTATTCGAGGTCGCGGTCGAACAGCGTCACGATGCCGTTCGGGAAGTACTCCGCGAGCGTCCGGTAGCGCCGCTCGCTCTCCTCGAGTCGGCGCTGGTACTCCTCGCGCTCGGTCACGTCTTGAGACATGCCCAGCGCGGCGAACACCTCGCCGTCGTCGTCCCGGACCGGCAGGAACTGGAACTGGTAGGTCTCGTCGCCGAGGGTCGCTTCGGCTCGCACCTGCTCGCCGTCGAGCGCGGCCTCGTAGCACGGGACCACCACGTCGGCCAGTTCGTCGGGCAACGCCTCGCGCAGGTAGCTCCCTTCGAGGTCGTCCCGCGTCACCCCCTCGACCTCCGGGGTGCCGCCGAAGGTGACGTACCGGCGGTCCCGGTCCACCAGCGCGACCGCGCCGTTCGGGAAGTTCTCGACCAGCGTCCGGTAGCGCGAGCGGTACTCTTCGAGTTCGCGTTCGCGCTCCCGTCGCTCGGTCACGTCCCGGAAGTACACCGACAGGCCCGACTCGGAGGGGTAGGCGTGGACCTCGTACCACGCTTCCAGCGGGGCGGGATAGTAGAACTCGAAGGAGGTCGGCTCTTGGGTTGCCATCGCCTCGCGGTACTCCTCGCCGAGCTTCGAGTCGGTCGCCCACTCGAACACCTCCCAGAAGTTCTCGCCGACCAGTCCCTCGCCCTGATAGTCGATGAGTTCCTCGGCGCGGTCGTTGACGTGCGTGAACTGCCACTCGTCGTCGAGCGCGTAGAAGGCGTCGGTGACGCGGCCGATTATCTCGGCGAGCTCGCTCTCCAGTTCGCGCTCGCGGCGCTTCATCTCGGTCACGTCCTCGCCGGTCGTGACCACTCGGACGACCTTGCCGTCCTCGATAATCGGCTCGGCGTTGACCGACAGCCACCGGCGCTCGCCGTCGAGGCGTTCGACCTGCAGAACGCGGTCGTAGACCGGTTCGCCCGTCTCCAGCACCTCCGCGAACGGGTGGTCCTCGACGGTGACCGGGCGACCCTCCTCGTCGTAGGTAGGCCTGTCGTCGGGGTCGTAGCCGTCGAGTTCGTCCTCCGGGATGCCGAGCAGGTCCGCGGCCCTGTCGTTGATGCGCGTGACCGCTCCGTCGGCGTCCAGCACCATCACGCCCACCGGACTGGCGTCCAGTACTTCCTCGGTCAGGTCGCGCTCGCGTTCGAGCTGTCGCTCGCGCTCGCCGAGTTCCCGCTCGGTCCGCACTCGCTCGGACACGTCCCGGATGACGCCGATGGTGCCGCGAAACTGGCCGTCTTCGACGAGGAGGTTCAGGCGGAGTTCGCACGGAACCCGGTCGCCGTCGGCGGTCTCGACCGTGAAATCGACGGTCTCCTGTCGGTCGTCGTCGGTCAACCGTCGCTCGATTTCGCGCTGGACGGTCGCCACATCGTCGGCGTCGAGAATCACCGAGACGTGTTCGCCGAGCAACTCCTCGCGGTCGTACCCCGAGAGCTCGGGTATCACGTCGTTGACCGCGACGAACCGGCCGTCGGCGTCGAGTTGGTAGATGCCGTCGTCTATCGCGTTCACCAGCGTCCGATATCGCTGGAGAGCGCCGTCCTCGTCCGCTCCCTCCCAAAATTCGTCGTTTGCGGCCCCGGCCCGCTCGCTCATACCTGCGATACTCAATCGAGTGGATTAAGTCTTCGTTTAGTACCCAAACTGAAGCGAACCGGCACGAGCGTCCCTGACGAGGCCAATCTCGGTGAGGACGCCTCCGGCGGGGACGCTTCTGGCAGGGACGGTCTCGGCGAGGGCGGGACCGCCAACGGCGGGACCGCCCCGACCGCCGGACCGCGGGCATCCTTCAGCTAAAAATATTGTCTAAAGGAATCTTTGTATGTGCTTACCGATTCCGAAGATAGCTCACGACCTCCTCCGGACTGGCGTCGAGACCGCCGCCCTGCGCGACCGTCGGACTGCCGCCGCCACCACCGCCGAACTCGCTCGTCACCTCGTCCACCACGTCGCCCGCGTCCGGGTCGCCCTCGGTCGCGGCGACGACGAACGTCGCGCCGTCGCTCCCGACGAGGACCACCGCGTCGGGCGAATTCGCGGCGGTCTCGCCGCTCGCCAGTTCGCGGGCGCGGTCGGCGACCTCGTTCGGGCCGAACGCCGAGACGGTGCCGACGACCCACTCGCCGCCGTCGCGCTCGACCGGACGCTCCCGGAGGTCGGCGAGGCGGGCGTCCAGAAGCTCCGCTTTGGCGTCCGCGAGGTCGGCCTCCAACTCCTCGACCTGCTGGCTGACGCGCTCGGCCGCCTCGGGGAGTTCGCTCACGCCCACGTCCAGCGTCCGGGCGGCCTCGCGCGCCGACCGCACGTCGTCGGCGCGGCGGCGAATCGCGGTCGGGCCGACCGCGAACTCCACGCGGGTCAGCCCCTCGCCGGGGTTCGAGCGGTCAAGCACGGTGACGGGACCGATTTCGCTCGTGTCGCCGACGTGGGTCCCGCCGCAGGCCGCCCAGTCGAACCCCTCGACGGTGACGACCCGGACCGCGTCCGACTCGCTCATCACTCCCTCCTCGGTCTTGGTGTTGAACGCGATTTCGTCGCGCTCGCGGGCTTCCGCCTCGGAAATCTCCTCCCACGAGACCGCGAGCGAGTCCCAGATAGCCCGGTTGGTGAGTCGCTCCAGTTCGGCCAGCGTCTCGTCGGTCACGTCCGTCGAAGTCGTGAAGTCCACCCGGACCTTCCGCTCGCCGATGTCGAACCCGCCGTAACCGAGGTCGTCCAGCACCTCGCGGCCCGCGCCGTAGAGGAGGTGGCTCGCGGTGTGAGCGCGCATGCAGTAGGTCCGGAACGCGTCGTCTATCTCCCCGCGGACCGTCTCGCCGACCGCGATACCCGATTCGGCCGCCGGGTCCGCGAGGCGGTGGACGATTTCGCCGTCGCGCCGTTGGACGTCCTCGACCGGGACGCCCCCGAGCGTCCCCCGGTCGGCCGGTTGGCCGCCGCTCTCGGCGTAGAAGTGGCTCTCGTCCAGCGTGACTTCCCGGCCGTCCACGGCCGCGACGGTCGCCTCGAAGCTCCGCACCTCCGGTTCCCGTGCCGCGAGTTGACTCATACCAGTCGGGAGTCGGCGCGGTGACAAAAGGCTCACGCTCCCGACGGTCGGGTCTCGCCGACTCGGCCGCGGCGTTCGGCACCGCGTCGCGGCCGAGTCACGCCGATTCGACCACCGCCAGCAGTTCGTCGTAGTCGGGTTCGTTCGTCGGGTCGTCGGCGACCCACCGGTAGGTCACGGTGCCCTCGTCGTCGAGGACGAAGACGGCGCGGTTGGCGATGCCGTGCAGACCCAACTCCTCGATGTCGATTTCGAGGTCGTAGGCCCCGATTGCGTCCCCGGCCGTGTCGCTCACGAGGTCGAACTCCAGCCCCTGCGCTTCGCGGAACGCCCCGAGCGAGAACGGCGAGTCGGCGCTCACGCCGAGGACGGTCGCGCCGGCGTCCTCGAACTCGTCCAACCGGTCCTGCAACGCGACCATCTCCGAGGTACACGGCGGGGTGAACGCGCCGGGGAAGAAGGCCAGCACGACCGGCCCGTCGCCGAGTCGGTCCGCGAGGTCGAACGATTCGTGGTCGCTGGTGCCGAGCGTCGCCGAGAACGTCGGTGCGGAGTCGCCTTCGGTGAGCATGGACGGAGATTGGTCCGCCGACGGCGTAAGCGCCGTTCCGAACGAGTTCGGCTCCCTCGCGTTCTACGCCACGAGGTCGGCCTGCACTCGCGCCTTGAGGTAGTCGAGCGCGGCGATAGCGGCCGGGCCGGAGAGGCAGAACCCGGCCAACAGCGCCCGGTCGCGCGGCCCGAGGTCCACCCCGAGCGCGGCCATCGACACGACGAACAGCGCGGCGGCCGCCGCGACCCCGCCGACGCGCCGACTCGCGCGCGTCCAGTCGAATCGCTTGGCCGGCCGCCACATGAGATTCTCGGCGGCGACCGCCAGACCGAGACCTTCGACCGCGCCGACGACCGCGTACGCGCCGGGCGGCAACGCCGGGAGCGGGTCCGGAAGCGCGACGACGGCGAGGACCGCGACGACGCCGAGCGCGCCCGCGACCCGACTCCGAATCGCACCGAGGAGCCGTGCTATCGCGGACGGTTCCTCGCGGAGGGAATCGCTGAGCTGATACATAGTCGTCGTTTCGACCATCGCCGTTATCAATCTTCTCGGCGACTAGAGGATTCTCGGGTGCAGAAAAGAGTAATTCTCGGGCAGGTGCGTCTGCGCTCGCACAGTCCTGCGCGAGCGCAGACGGCGCAATCCGTGGACCGCGAAGATTCGCGGGACGGGAATCGGCGTCGGAAATCGGCGTCGGGAATAGAGTCGGGAAGCAGAATCGAGGAGAGAGAGGCGACAGGAAGCGAAGGGCGAACGGTTCAGGCCACGTCCTCGACCGACGCACGGAACAGGTCGAAGGCGAGTTCGATTTCGCGCTCGGTCACGTCGAGCGGCGGCAGGAGTCGGAGCGTCTTGTAGCCACAGCCGAGGACGAGCAGGCCGCGCTTCAGGGCGGCCTTCACGACCGCCTCGCGGCGCTCCTTGGTGTCGAACTCCACCGCGAGCATCAGGCCGCGGCCGCGAACGTCGGTGACGTTCGGCAGATTGGCGTCTTCGAGCAGTTCGGTCATCTGGCGGCCGCGCTCGGTCGCGTTGGCGAGCAGGTCGTGCTCGTGGATGGCGTCGATGGTGAACACGCCCTGCATCGAGTCCACGATTTTGCCCGCGCCCCACGTCGAGGAGAGTCGCGCCTTCTCCTTGGGGAAGAGGTCGGAGTTGGCGACCGTCGCGCCCGCCCGGAGACCCTTCGCGGAGGTGATGACGTCCGGTTCGAGGTCGAGGTGGTCGATACCCCACATCTCGCCGGTCCGGCCCATCCCGGCCTGAATCTCGTCGCTGATGACGGTCACGTCGAAGCGCTCCCGAATTGCCGCGAGGTCGGCGATAAAGCCGTCGTGGGGCACTCGGTAGCCGCCCTCGCCCTGCACGGGTTCGAGGATGAGGTAGGCGACCTCCTCGGGGTCGATGACACCCTGCTCGGGGTCGAGTTTGTCCGCGACGACGTTGCCGCCGGGACCGTCGGTCAGCCACTTCTCGCGGTAGTCCTCCTCGGTCGAGGGGTAGGGCACCGAGACGACGCCGCCGATTTCGGGGTAGCCCTTGCGGTGGTTGACCTTCGAGCGGTTGAGGCTGAGCGCGCCGAGCGTCCGACCGTGGAACGCGCCGTCGAAGGTGAACGCACGGCGGCCGCCCTGCGCGTAGCTGATCTTGATGGCGTTCTCGACCGCCTCAGCGCCGGAGTTCGAGAGGAACACGGTGTCCAGATCGTAGTGGCTCGTGAGGTCGGTGAGTCGGTCCATCAACTGGGTCGGGCCGGGGAGTTCCGGCTCTTCGGGCGGCCAGCCGCCGGCGGCGTAGAAGTCCTGCCCCGCGATTTTCAACGGGTCGACGAGGTCGAACTCCTCGAACTTCTCCATGATTTTGGGGTTGTTGTACCCGAGCGGCGCGGACGCGACGTGACTCGTGAAGTCCAGCAGGACGTTGCCGTCCACGTCGGTACAGAACGGCCCCTCGGCCGGTGCGGTGAAGTCCCACACGAAGTCGTAGACGTAGGTACTCGGCGCGGAGAACTGGTGGTGGAAGTCGGCCCACTCCTCTGCTCGTTTTCCGGGCATGTCTTCAACCGTCGGTTCTGCGGTGTCTCTGTCCATGACACGGGGTATGAAGGGGCACCCTTTAATTGAATTGGTTTCTTCCGCTTCGGGCAAGACTTGCAACTGGTTCGAGTTTCCGACCGAAGTTAGACGGTCTCCCCCACCGTGGCAAAAATTACGGTGGCGGGACGACCGCGGACTACAGCGTCGCCAGGACCGCGGCAATCGCCGACCCCGCGAGGAGGACGCCGCTCCACGCCGCGACCCGGTAGCTGAAACTCCGGTCCGGCGCGGAGATAGTCAGCGCGGCCTTCACGACGATGGAGGAGGCGGTCGCCAGCAGGATGCCGAACACCGAGGTCTGGTGGTCGATGGTCCCGCCCATGTAGAGGAGAACCGCCGAGGAGGTCGCGCCCGCGCTGGAGACCAGTCCGGAGAGAACCGCGGTGACGTAGAACCCGGCCGAGCCGAACTGCTGTTGGGCGACCGCGCCGCCCGCGATGACCAGCAGGAAGATGGCCCCGAACCCGAGCGCGTTCCGGAGCGAGAACGGGCTTTCGAGGTTCATCTCGACCTTCTCGGACCAGTCGGCGGTATAGGCCGCGATGGCCACGCTCCCGAGGATGACCGCCCCGAGCGGCAGAATCGCACCGTAGAGGACCGGCCGACCGCTCGGGAACGTGAACGCCAGCGCGATGGCGAGGTTCCGGACCGCCATCGCGGCGTCGGCCAGCAGGATGGCCGCCACGCCGTAGGAGGCCGCCTCGGGGCGCTGGCGCACGTGGTCGAGCATCGTCCCGACGACCGCGGTCGAGGAGGCCAGTCCGCCGAAGAAGCCCGTGACCGCGATGCCTCGGCCGCCGTAGGCCGTCACGACCGCGTAGTTGACGATGCCGATTGCCGCGACGGTGACGACCATCAGCCAGACCACGCGGGGTTGGATGCCGAAGGCGAACTCCTCGCCGGGCAGCAGCGGGTAGATGACGAACGCGAGGATGGCGAACTCGACGGCCGACCGCAACTCCTCGCGGGACATCCCCCACGCGAACGAGTGGAGTTCGCGCTTGAGGACCAGCAACAGCGACGACAGCACCGCCACCGTCACGCCCACGAGGATGTAGCCCTGCATCACGAGCGCGCCGACCCCGAACGAGACCAGCATCGACACTGAGGTCGTCAGCGACAGGCCCTCTTCCTCCTCCGTGTCGGCCATCAACCCCTGCACCCCGAGCATGATGCCCTGGACGATGACGAGCAGGCCGCCGAGAAACAGGAGGACGTCCTTGTCGAGCAGCGTGAACACCGCGCCGAGGAGACTGATGAGCGTGAAGGTCCGAATCCCCGCGGGCTTGTGCGACCACTCGCGCTCCAGTCCGAGGAACAGTCCGAGCGCACCCGCCAGCGCGATGCGGACCACTTCGCTGTCCAGCGGCACCTGCGTCAGGAAATCGGCGAGACCCGGCACGATTAAATCTCTACGTAGCGTAAAATATCACTCCACGGATTAATAGGTGTGACGGCTCGGCCGACGGGTCGCTCGACCCGAGTATCGAGCGTCCGGACCGCCCAACCCCACGGACTGCGAACATTTTTACCAGCGCGGCCGAGTTGCTTGGGTATGGTCGGCGGTCTGGACATCGACCGGACGCGAATCGGCTGGTGGCTGGTCGGGGCGGTGCTGGGAGCGGCGGTGCTGTACGTCGTCTACTCGTTCGTCGGAACCTTCGTGTTCGGCATCTTCCTCTACTACGCGACCCGGCCGGTGTACAAGCGCCTGCGGCGACGCATCCGGCCGTCGAGTCTGGCCGCCGCGACCGCGCTGTTCGCGCTCGCGCTCCCCGTCCTGCTTCTGGTGACGTACACCGCGGCCATCGGACTCCAAGAGTTCAACAACATCGCCAAGCGGACCGACGTGGATGGGTTCCAGACCGCGATTCAACCGTACATCGACGTCTCGACGCTCGCCCGGAGCCCCGAGGAACTGCTGGCGAACCCCGACCCCGCGCTGGTCGAGGAGATCGGGCGCTCGGCGCTCGACTATCTGGGGTTCATCGGGAACGCGGTGCTCCACCTGTTCGTGATGATCGCCATCGCGTTCTATCTACTCCGGGACGACCACCGCCTCTCGCGGTTCTTCCGGCGGCAGTTCGGCGACGAGGGCGGCGTCGCCGAGGCGTACGTCCGCGCGGTGGACCGGGACTTCAACAGCATCTTCTTCGGCAACATCCTGAACGCCCTGCTCACGGGGACCATCGGCGCGGCGGCGTACAACACCCTGAACATGGTCGCGCCGACCGAACTCGTCGTCCCGTATCCGACGCTGGTCGGCCTGCTGACCGGCGCGGCCAGTCTCATCCCCATCGTCGGGATGAAGTTGGTCTACTTCCCGATTTCTGCGTATCTCGGCATCGAGACCGTGATGGCCGACCCCGCCTTCCTCTGGTTTCCGGCGCTCTTCTTCGTCGTCTCGCTCGTCCTCGTGGACACGATTCCGGACCTCGTGTTGCGGCCGTACGTCTCGGGCCGGAACCTCCACGTCGGTCTCGTCATGCTCGCGTACATCTTCGGGCCGCTGCTGTTCGGGTGGTACGGCATCTTCCTCGGCCCGATGATTCTGGTGCTGGTCGTCCACTTCGTCCGCATCGTCCTGCCGGAGTTGGTCGCGGGCGAACCCATCCGGCCGTGGGCGGTGGACCCGACGTACCTCTTCGACCGCGAACCCCGCGCGACCCACCCCGAGGAGACGTTCGACACCGACGACTCGACCGGCGAAGTGGCGGACGCAGACGACACCGGCGAAACGGCTGACGACGCCCACGCGGGCGGAGTCACCGAGGAGACCGGAGCGAATGATTCCGACGGCGTCTCCACACCGTCGGGCGGGACCGACGGATAATCAGTCCGCTCTCCGCCTCCGGAAGAGGATGGGGACGAATGGCACGACGAGGAAGACGAGGAGGGTGTCGAAGTAGTACCAGACGGCGACGCTGACGGCGAGACTGGCTCCCAGACCGACCGCGGCGGTCGCGGTCCGCGAACCCATCTCAGGCTTCGACGCTCAGTTCGATGTATTGGGCTTCCCACTCCCTGCGGGCCTCGATTTCGCGGTCGCCCCGGCGGGTCAACGTGTAGAAGTTGGTCCGGCGGTCGCGCTGGCCCTTCTCGACGAGTCCCTTGTCTACCAAGGTGTCGAGGTTCGGGTAGAGTCGGCCGTGGTGAATCTCCTTCTCGTAGTAGTTCTCCAGTTCGTCCTTGATAGCGAGGCCGTGCGGTTCGTCCAGTCCCGCGATGACGTACAGCAAGTCGCGTTGAAAACCTGTCAGGTCGTGCATGGGTAACGTATCAGCTAGGACGCCGACGAAAATGAATATAACGGCCCTTCGTGGCCGACTCTTCTCGTGTAACCGAGGCGGTACGTATCCGCCGGTTCGCGCGTCGCGCACGGACCTCTCCGGGCGTCGTCAGGTGACTGTCCGTCCGATTCCGGGCAAGAGGGCGGTCGCCGGCGGGGACCGCGCCGTCCGAATTCGACCGCCTCGCGCGACGGCGAACTTATCCGCGTCGGTCGCGTACGTGTCTCCATGCCAGAAGAAGTACTCTTCGAGACCGAGCGCCGAATGGACCGAAGCGACGTGGCGGCCTACTTCCGGACCGTCGCCGAGAAACTCGAATCGGGCGGGGACCTCACGCTGTCGGCGGGCGACCAGTCGGTGACGCTCGCGCCGCCCGCGCAACCGACCTTCGAGGTGAAGGCCGAGCGCGAGACGCCGAGCAGCGGCGGTCCCGGCGAACTGAGCGTCGAGTTCGAACTGGAGTGGGACGAGGACGGCGGACAGGGCGGCGAGACGGACGCCTCGCTGGATATTCAGTAAGACAGCGACGCTCGGTTCCCACTCCGGCGAAGCGACTCGGAGTATGACACGTTACGAAGCGACGAAGCCGCCACTCCCGGACTCGTAGACACTCGAAAGGAATATGGAAAGGAAAGCGGAACACGCGGGGGTGAAAAAGCCCCGCGAACCGCTTGCCGCCCTGAATTGGTCCCCGCTGACGCTTCGGCCCTCCAAGCGAAGCGTCACCTGAACCAAAACGCCCTAACGACTTAAACCTAACGCCGCCGGAACCTTGTACCGGTACCCGTCCGAAACACCGGTTTCAGAACCGAGACAGTGAAATTTTCGAGAATGTTAGCCTATTTAGATGTGTTCCTCTTCCAGAACCCACCCGAGCGCCCGTTTGTAGTACGTGAACATCTGGCGGACACCCTCGTGGCGCATGTCCTCGTCTTCGAGGTGTTCTTTCAGGAACTCGTACTGCTCGCGGATCTCCTCCTCGTCTCTCATGTAGCGTCGATTGGGTTTCGCGCGTAATGAGTTCGGTGGGAACGCCGCGTGGGTTTCGTCGGGTCGAGAGACCGGAGGTAGCTGCCGGCGATTATCGAGATTCGTTCCGAAAGACCGGGGAGTACACGCTAGAGAGCGGCGGAGTCACTTCCGGTCCAAGCGCGACAGGCCGTGCCAGATGGCGTCCACCAGCCGGTCTTCGCCCTCGCCCTCGGCGTCGCTCCATCCGCGGGCCAGCGCGTCCTCGACGACTCCGAGGTCGTGGTTCTCGAAGTTGTTCATGCCCCGGAACTCTTCGAGCGCGTCGCGCTCGGTCTCGCCGAACGTCTCGGTCGGTTCGCCGTCGTAGAACCCGAGGTCCGCGAGCGTCGCGGTGACCGCGCGGGCGGTCTCGCCGGAAAGCTCCCGCACGTCGTCGGGTTCCTCGCGCTCCAGCAGGGTCACGTCGTAGAGCTTGAACACTCGTTCGAGTTCGTCGATGGGAGCCTCGTGGTCGTCCACGCGCACGTCTATCCAGCGGTCGTTCTTGCCGTCGTAGCCGCCCTCGGGTTTGACGACGTAGAGCGCGGCGCTCTGCTCGCCGCGCTTGTCGCCGCCCGCCTCGTTGCCCGCGTGGAGCGCCGCGACGAGTTTCTCGGGCAGTCCGCCTTCCGTTTCCCGGTAGGCGTCCTCCATCGCGTCCAAGGTCGCCTCGTTTTCGAGGATGTTGCCCTGCACGGTGTAGGTCTCGCCCTGTCGGTCGCCCGCGAACTCGAAGCATTCGTCGCCGGTGAACGCCGCGACGGAGCCGTCGCGTCCGACGACGCCGACCTGTCGCTGGGCGGCCTCCGGGTCGCCGTCGGTCAGCGCCTCGACCACCTCGGCGGCGGATTTCCCCTCTCGAAGCAGGTCCAGCCCGTCCGGGCCGTAGGCGACGTTGGCGAAGCTCTGGGTGGCTATCGCGCCCGCGTCGGCGCTGGCGAACGGCACGACGGAGCCGACGCTGACGAACTTCGACTGGACGGCCACGCCGACCGCCTCGGTGTCGGGGTCGCGCGCGACGATGGAGAACGTGGATGGTCGCGGTTCCATGCCCGACGGGAGGGCCGTGCGGCCGAAAAGCGTTCGGCCGGCGGTAGCAGTCTCCGGTACTCGCTCCCCGTTCGGTACTCGCTCCTCCGTCAGCACTCGCTTCTCGACCGGTACTCACTCCCCGGTTTCACCCCCGCGATTCGGCGGCGCGTCGGTCTTGCGCGCGGTCAACGGCTGGCGCTTTGCGAGTTCGCAGTCGAAGCTGGGATGCTCCGCGAAGTGGTGGACCAGTACGTGTCTGCGCCCGCCGGTCAGCCCCGACTGCTCCACGTCCGCGGCGGTGAACGCCTCGGGCAACTCGTCGTAGAATCGCCGGAGCGCGGCGAAGCTCTCGAAGACCTTCCGGTGGCCCGACGACTCGGCTCGCCGGCGCTCCACGACGTAACTCCCGTCCTCGCGGTGGGTTCCGACGGTGCGTACGAACTCCCGGCGCTTGGTCAGCGCCTCGCCGAGCGCCGACTGTAACTGCTCGGCCTCGGCTCTGCTCAGTTCGTGAGTCTCGCCCGCGACGGTGACGGCGATCGTCTCGGTTCGGTCGCGCTCCTCGGAACCGGACTGCTCGCGCTCAGAAGAGTCACACTGCGCGGCGAATTTCTCGACCAGCCGCCGACTGGCGACTTACTCTATCCTCGGACGCCTCGGTGAGACCGTGGCTCGACATTGCGTCAGCCCGTAGTCGGAGCGCGGGCTTAAATCTCCGGGTCGGCAGGTCCGACCGAATCAGTACTTCGCGGCGATGAGCAGGGCCACGACGACGTTGTACATCACGAGTCCCGCCAGCACCGCGCCGAGCGACAGCGCGACGAACACCAGTCCGACGACCACGCCGTCGCCGGGTTCGCGCGCTATCACTACCGCCATGGCGGACAGCGACAGCAACAGGAGACCGAGGTGGACGCCGTACTCCCGCCAGAAACGCTCCGAGACCGGCACTCGGAATTCGAGCGGTCGGCGCTGGTCGCCCGCTTCCATGCCTCGTCTGTCGCTACTCTCTGGTATAAGTTTTGAGGTATATCCGCGGACCGTCGGCGTATCGACGCCGACGCGCCCGGTATTCTCGAATACCGTCGAGCGTGCCGGGTTAGGGCGCGCCAACCGATGGGGCGGGCGCGACGGGAAGAGGTCCGAGAGCGACCGTATTTTGTGTCGCGGCGACCAAGCGTGGCGCATGAAAGTTCGCGGCCAGCGCGAGTGCAAGGACTGCGGCGCGCGGTGGTCCTACTACGAGACGGGGAGCGTCGAGTGCCCGGACTGCGGAAGCCTCCGGAGCGTCGGCGTCGAGGAAGAGCGCAACCTCCACACCGACACCCCGGTCGAGTTCGACCTGACCGAGGTCCGCGAGGACGTGGACGCCCGACCGCTCCGGGAGGTCGCCGACCGCGCGGGCGACCTCGCGGCCGAGTACGTCCGCAAGCGGGGGTTCGTGCGCGGCGGCGACCTCCGGCCGTTGGACGACACCTACCTCGCGGCCCAGGAACTCCGCCACGCCGCCGACGTGGTGGGCCGCGGACTGGACCTGAGCGACGACGAGGAGTGGTACTTCCTCGCGCTCCTGCGCGGCGCAGACGCCGGTGGCGAGTCGGCGTCGGCGACCGACGCCGACTCGCCGACCGAAACTGGCCCCGACCGACGCCCCGCGCCAGACGAGGTGCCGAAGTCGATGCAGCCGATTCGCGGACTGGCCTACGCCGACGCGGTGGCCGAGTACCGCCGCGAGATGGCCGACTGGGTGGACGAGCAGGGAGAAAGCGGCGAACCGGGGGTCCGCGCACAGGCCCGCGACGCCCTCGAAACGCTGGGCGACCACGTCAAGCGCGTGCAGGCACTCGACGGTGACGTGAACGCCGCGAACGCGGAACTGCTCGTGTCGGCGACTCGCGACGTGAGTCGCTACCTCCGCGAGGGCGACGACGACGCGCTCGTCAGCGCGCGCGACCGATTCGGCAGGTTGGCGGAGTGAACCGGTCGCAAGAGACGCGGAATCCGAGGAGATTCCCCTTACCCACCGGAGACGAACCGTTGTACTGCAGTTCTGATGTCGTTGCGGATTGACCAGTCGAGCATCCGTCCGACCGAGTGGTTCGTGTCCGGTCGGACGGGGACCGCCCTCCGAGTCAGGTCTGGTCAGAGTCCTACTCTCATTTCGTCCGGGCGTACACCGTATAGCTACGCGAGGAAAAGTTGGGTTTTCACAACTTACGGGACGAAATCCACCATCAATAGACATTTACTGCTCAGGTCAGAGTACTCACAACGATGCGCCGACGAACGGTCCTCGCCGCAGCGTCCGGCCTCTTCGCCGGATGTCCCGGTTCTAACGGCTCCGGCACGGAGACCCCGAGTCAGCGAACGGTTCGAACGACGGCTGACCCACCGCGACTGCGCGTCACTCGCCGAGTCCCCGACTACCTGCCCCGATGACGACGGTCGGCTTCGGATCGCGGTTTCGCCGACCGTCGGGGCGCTCTCGGACGGTCCCGTCACGATGACCGTCGAAAATACGGCCGACGAACGGTTCGTCACGAATCATTACCGTTGGACACTGCAGAAGTGGGACGGAGGTCGGTGGCGGCGTATCGCTCCGCTCGCGGTTCCCGGACCCCTACATCGTATTCCGCCCGGTGAATCCCACGAGTATCGTCTCTCACCGACCGATGGCGTCGCCCGCGGTCAAGACGCGTATTTCGCCGAGTCCGACATCACAATCGGTGGGCTCGGACCCGGTGTCTACGGTCTGTCGATGCGGGGCTACTTCGAGTCCGTGCCAGATACCGAGCGAGTAGCCGCGGCGGTGTTCGGGTTCGCTGGCAGCGGAAACCCGATTCGGCCGACGAACGGCGTAACCTCGGTTACGCGCGACGGGTCGTCGCTGATCGTCCGTAGCGAGACTGTCCAAAGCGAGCGCGAGACACTCACAGCATCGTTCGTGGAGGGTGCGGCCGACGTTCCGCTCTTACCGGAACACGTCCGCCAACTCGCAGGCCTGCTGAACACGCTCTCCTACGCGCCGACCGAGGGCGTCGATACCGTCCGATACGTCGGCCGTACCGACGACGTGCAACTGGTCGAGACGTACCTTTCCGCGGTCACGCCGTCGGATGCGACTCGCTACGGGTTCCGCGACTACACCTTCGAGTTGTCCGTCGGAGAGTAGCGTTGGGACTCGATTCAGGGCAGGTCCACGTCCACGCCTTCCTGTCGGCCCGCGGCCTTGACCGTGTTGTAGAGGAGCATCGCGCGGGTCATCGGGCCGACGCCGCCGGGGACCGGCGTGATGGCGCTGGCCTTCTCCTTCGCGCTCTCGAAGTCCACGTCGCCGACGAGTTCGTAGCCCTTCTCGTTGTCGGCGTCCACGCGGTTGACGCCCACGTCGATGACCGTCGTCCCCTCCGAGAGCATCGACCCGTCTATCATCTCCGGGACGCCGCAGGCCGCGACCACCACGTCGGCCTGTCGAGTCTTCGCCGCGAGGTCGTCGGTCCGGGAGTGGCACACCGTCACGGTGGCGTTGCCGTCCTCGGCCTTCTGGACGAGCAGGTTGGCCAGCGGCTTGCCGACGATGTTCGACCGGCCGACGACGGTCACGTCCGCGCCCTCGGTCTCGACGTCCGCCGAGTCGAGCAGTTTCTGGACGCCGTGGGGAGTGCAGGGTCGGTAGCGCGCGTGGCCCGCGACGAGTCGCCCGACGTTCTCTGGGTGGAAGCCGTCCACGTCCTTCTCGGGGTCCACGGCCCGGAGGACCTCGCGGTCGTCCACGTGGTCCGGGACGGGCATCTGGACCAAAATTCCGTGGACGTCGGGGTCGTCGTTGAGGTCCGCGACGGTCTCGTGGAGGTCCTCGGCCGGTGCGTCGGGGTCTATCTCGACGTGGATGCCCTCGATGCCGACCTCCTCGCAGTCGCGCTGTTTCATCGAGACGTAGGTCTCGCTCGCGGGGTCGTCGCTCATCAGGACGGTCGCCAGTCCGACTTCGACGCCCTCGTCGGCCAGCGTCTCGATGCTGTCCCGGAGGTCGTCGCGGATTCGCTCGGCGACGGCGTCGCCGTCGATTACCTCTGTCATCACCTGCAACTGGGACGCCGAGCGCCTTCAACCCTCGGGTTCGTGCGTATTTTCTCTCTCTGAGAAGCGATTCGATGCACGAACTTGCATCGGGGTGGCCGGTGTCGGAACCGTTCGCTACGCGCCGCCGTCGTAGTATTAAGCGGGAAGATGTTAAGAAGACAGAAATTAACCGCGTTAATTCTCCGTTACCGTGCCCGTGACACTGCTTACTCGTAGATGGAGTTCGCCTCGCAGAGTTCCTGGACCTCCTCCGCGACCTCGCCCATCACGTCCTCGTCTCCGATGTTGTTGACGACGCGCGCGATGAGGTCGCCGACGTATCGGCAGTCTTCCTCGTCGAACCCGCGGGTCGTCAGCGCGGGCGTCCCCGCGCGGATGCCCGACGTGACGAACGGCGAGCGCGTCTCGCCGGGGACGGTGTTGGCGTTCAGCACGATGCCCACGTCTTCGAGGGCCTCTTCGGCGTCCTTTCCGGTCACGTCCTCGTGGGACTCGCGGAGGTCCACCAGTACGAGGTGGGTGTCGGTTCCCTCGGAGACGAGACCGAAGCCGTGGTCCTGTAGGCTCTCCCCGAGCGCCTTCGCGTTGGCGACGGTCTGGCTCGCGTACTCCTCGAACTCGGGTTCGAGCGCCTCCCGGAAGCCGACCGCCTTCCCCGCGATGTTGTGCATCAGCGGTCCGCCCTGCATGCCGGGGATCACCGCGGAGTCGATGTCGTCGGCGTACTCCTCGTCGCACAGCACCATCCCGCCCCGGCCCGCGCGGATGGTCTTGTGCGTCGAACCGGTCACGAAGTCGGCGACGCCGACCGGCGAGGGATGCTCGCCCGCGGCGACGAGACCCGTGATGTGGGCCATGTCCGCGAGGTGGTAGGCGTCCACCGCGTCGGCGGCCTCCTGAATCGTCTCCCACTCGACCTCGCGCGGGTACGCAGAGTAGCCGGACACGATGATGTCCGGTTCGAACTCCTCGGCGTGGTCGCGCAGGGCCTCATAGTCGAGATACCCCGTGTCGGGGTCCACTTCGTACTGCTCGACCTCGTACAACTGGCCGGTGAAGTTGGCGTGGTGACCGTGGCTGAGGTGGCCGCCGTGGGTCAGGTCGAGCGAGAGAATCTTGTCGCCGGGGTCGAGCATGGCGAAGTAGACCGCCATGTTCGCCTGCGTCCCGGAGTGGGGCTGGACGTTGACGTGTTCCGCACCCCACAGCTCTTTCGCGCGCTCGATGGCCAACTCCTCGACGGTATCGACGTGTTCGCACCCGCCGTAGTACCGCGAACCGGGGTAGCCCTCGGCGTACTTGTTGGTGAGGACGCTCCCTTGGGCCTCCATCACGGCCTCGCTGACGTGGTTCTCGCTGGCGATCATCTCCAAGGTGTCGCGCTGGCGCTCTACTTCGGCTTCGAGTGCGTCTGCTACCTCGGGGTCTACGTCGCGGACGCGGTCGTACTCCATACCCAAAATCGGTGCATCCCGGAGTATAAGCTTACCTTTCGCGGGGGAGACTCCGGGCGACAAAAATATAAAGACCCGGTGAGACACGTTGTACGACGCCGACATGATCGAGTGGGAGGAGACGGATTCCGGGTTGCGCGTGTTCGACCGTACGAAGACGGAGGTGTGTATCGAGACGACCGGCTGGGACGCGGCGAGCGCGGGCTACGACGTGGACCGTCCACTCGACGAGACGGTTTCCGGGCACGTCTCGGAACTTCGCTTACCGCCGGCGCTCGTGAAAGTGGTCGGTCTCGACTCCGGCGAGGAGTACAAACACGGCGGCGACGCCGACCCGCTCGACCTCTCGGACGGCGAGTACCTGCTCAACATCAGCCTCAACATCAAGACTTACGTCCGCTTTTCGGGGGCCGCGACGATCTCGAAGACGGACGAGTACGACGAACTCCACGTTTCGTTCTCGGAACCGACGCTCGTAACCTTCGGGTTCCGAAGCCATCACGAGGAACCGGTCGATACCCTCACCGTCCCGCCGACACCCGACGGCGTGGCGACTGCCGTCACGTATCTCTCGTCGTCGCACAAAGTCACGGGTCCGGACCGGTCGTACCCGACGCTTCGGGGCCATCCGCCGCGCGTCGAACTCGGCGGCGAGACCGAGATTCCGAAACCGGTCCGCGACGAGCGATTCGACGTGGGCATCGAGTTGGCGATTCCCGACGATTTCGAGTACGCCTTCGTCGCGGCACCGCTCGCGTACTACCTACAGGCCGAGATGACCGTCGAAGACCGCCGGTCGCCGGTCCTTCGCGCACCCGAAGCGGATGTCGAGCGCCGGTTCACGCCACTACCCGGCTTTCAGCACGAAGTCGCCGACGTACTTCGGCGCATGTTCTTCCTCGACTGTCTCGTCCGGAACGCGGGCGAGTACAGTTGGGACCTCGCGGAACTTCCGTTGCTGGACGAGGTGGGTATCGACGCCGAGGAGACCTACGACTCCTCGCCCGCCGAACAGCTCGCCACTTATCTCGACGCCCCCTACGAGCGCATCGACGACGACCTGCCGGAATGGCACCTTGCAATGCACGTCGATCCGCGTCCGGACAACGCGGCTTCGCTCCCGTACTTCTTGGACAATTTAAGTCTCGTCTACCTGCCTGAATCGACCGATCTGGAGAAGGACGAGCTATTGAACAAGTCGATCGACGACTTCTACCGCGGTGAGAGCCCCGAGATAGGTCCTCCTGACCCGACCGCTCCGAGACCGGCCGCGGGAACGGTCCGGAAGGGACCCGGCCCGGTCAAATCGGTCGATAGGCGGGACCCAGTGCTTCACGAGGGAGAGGTCAACGGCTGGCTCGCCGACGGCGTACCTATAGACGTTTTCAAAGCGGTTCCGAAAGCGTACGAGAACCGATTTGATTACTTACATCGAGAAGACGTCGATATCGACGTAACCGTCATCCTCAATGACGACGAAATGGCCGACGAACACGAGACGGTCGCCGAAATCTATGCGAAGCGCGCAGAGGCCCTTGCGATAGACGTAACGGTCCACGAGAACCTCTCGAAGGCCGAACTGGCCGACGTGCTAGAGTCACCACACGACTTCGTTCATTACATAGGCCACTGCGAGGAGGACGGACTTCGGTGCCGGAACGGAAATCTCGCGGTGTCGGATATCGAAGAAAGCAGGGTTCAGACGTTCTTCTTGAACGCCTGCGGGTCGTATTACGAAGGCCGAGATCTCGTAAGGCAGGGTAGTGTCGCAGGTGCAGTAACGTTCACGAAAGTCCTGAATAAACAGGCCGCGAAGGTCGGCGTGGCGTTCGCCCGGCTACTGATTCACGGCTACGACATCGCCCGTGCGATTCAACTCGCACGTCGTCGCATCATGATGGGAAAGGATTACGCGGTCGTCGGCGATGGGACACACCGACTCATACAGTGCGACAACCGATTTCCCGGTTTCGCTACCCTCAAAAAGAACGATGGCAGATACGAGGTCGAGTACAAGAATCTCTCGATACCTCACATCGGCGGCGTTTACGAGGTCTATCGGAACGGCAAAGAAAAACCCCGATTGCAGGGGTCAAGTTCGAATTTCACCGTGAATCAATCCGAACTCCTCGCCTTCTTAGAACGGGCAAAAGCGCCGTTCGTGTACGACGGCGACCTCTTTTGGTCTGAAGAACTCTCAAGCCGAATACAGGGGGACTAGGGCCCGCCCGTCGCACCAGTTGCCTCTTGGATACTGACTCCGAACTCGAAGGCGACCGAGCTACCGATAACTATTGCGTACGCTGCGTTCATCGCTCGCGGACTCTCCATGACCCGTTGTCGAATCTTATCTCGCATGGCTTGGTTCGTGTTAGAGAGCCCCACTACTTTATTGTTTTGTATCTTTCATGCGGGAGTAGAAGCAGAATAACCCAAGAAAGGGGCCATTAAACCTATCCACCGACCGCCCGAATTCGAGACGACGCGCCGCCGACCCCGGCGTCTCCTCCCGGTTTTCACCCGACTTCTTGTTTAAACTTCATGAAGGCGTGGAACCCAAAACCGACACGGAAATTCGATTAGAATTGCCGAAGTGACTGCTTGGTATCTCCGGATAATCCGTGATTTCCCCCCGTTACTAACGTTAAAATTAAGTAGGGGTAAAACGTTTGTCGGTACATGGAGACCGAATCGAATTTACTCGACCACGAAATCGCCGAAATCCTTCGGACGGTCATCGACGAAGCGCCCGAATCGATGCTCGTCGTCAACCCGTCGAAGGACGCTATCGAAGAGCTGATCACCGTCGCCACGGAGTACGAGGGCGACCTGCCGGAACTGCGCATGCTCGCGCAGTCGGGCACGCTAAAAGACGTGATGGAGGACTTCATCGTCGGCAGTAACGCGGCAGACCTCATCGACGCGGGGTCGCTCTCGCTGCGCACCACCGACGACGTGCCGAGCAACTCCCTGCTCGTCACCGACGAAGTCGTCATCGCGCTCGTGACGGCCGACGACCGCGTCGGCGGGCTCACGGCCGACGACGAGGAGTTCGTCGCGGAAGCCTACGACTCCTACTCCGCGCAGTTCGAGGCCGCCGACGAGTTCTCGCTGCGCACCCCGCCGCTCTCGCGCGTCCGCGACACGCTCGGCGACGAGATCAGCCCCGACGCCCAAGAGGACTTCGACGAAGTGCTGTCCTCGATGGAGACCGCGCGTGGCGACGGCGACGGACTCGACGAGGTTACCATCAGTCTGCTCGTCGCGGCGAAGAACGAGGCCTTGCTGTACGACATCAGCAAGTGGGGCGAGGACGTCGGCATCGCCAGCAAGGCGACGTTCTCGCGGACGAAGACCAAGCTCGAAGACATGGGTCTCATCGGGACCGAGAAGGTCCCCATCGACGTTGGTCGCCCGCGCCTGCGCCTGAAGCTGGCCAACGACGAACTCCGCAACGCGGACACCGACCAGCTCGCCAGCGCGGCCCAGAGCCTCCTGCACTGACCACGAACTCGCACTTTTTCGCGCGGTAGCCCCCGAGCGATAGCACCGCGTTTTTCCGGTCTCCGTTCCTCGATGTCGCCATGAACGCACCGACAGTCGGACTCGTAGGTGAGGGTCCGGCAATCGACGCCGTGGCGGCCGCGCTCGCCGACGTAGACGCCGAAACCGTCGAGTGTGCCCCAGAGCAGGTCGCAGGGACCGACTTCGCGGTGGTCGTCGGTGACGCCGACGACCACCGCCCCGCCGACGACCGCCGCGACGCGCGGTTCGCCGCGGCGAACCACGCGGCCCGCGACGGCGGAACCCCGTGGCTCGCGGTCGAACACGGCGGCGTCGGCGGCCACAGCCTCCAGATAGCGGCGGCAGTCTCCGGATTCGCGCCGGGGACCGCCTGCTGGGACTGCCTCCGGACGCGCGTCGCCGCGAATCTGGACGCGGAGCGCGAGGCGTCCGACGACGCCGAGTCGGTCTCGGAAGAGACCGATTCGGCCGGTTCCGACCCGGCGAGTGCGCGCTTCGCGGGCGCGCTCGCCGGGCGCGAGGCCGCGACCCTCCTCTCGGGCGGCGAGTCGCGGGTTCTGGGCGGCGTCGTGGAGGTGCCCCACGCCGAACGAAACGTGCTTCCCGTGCCCGGTTGTGCGGTCTGCGACGACGAGTCGTCGGGGAGTCTCGGTCTCTCGCCGTCCCTCGACCGCGCGTACGCCGACACCGAACTGGAGGGTGCGCTCGCGCGCGCCGAGCGGGCCGTGGACGAGCGCGTCGGTCTCGTCTCGACCATCGGCGAAGCCGAGTCGTTCCCCGCGCCGTACTACCTCGCCCAACTCGCCGACACGTCGGGGTTCAGCGACGCGCAGGCCGCCGAGCAGGCCGCGGGCGTCGCCGACGACTGGAACGCCGCGCTGATGAAGGCGCTCGGCGAGGCGCTCGAACGCTACGCCGCGGGCGTCTACCGGGAAGCGGGCTTCCGGACCGCGCGCGCGGCGGACTTCGATGCGGCCGACTCCGTGGTCCCGCCAGCCGAGTTCGTCCGGCCGGAGGGCTGGAGCGACGCGAGCGCGGACGACGAACTCGCGTGGGTCGAAGGGCGGAACCTCCACCGCGGCGAGGCAGTCCACCTCCCTGCCGAGTTCGTCCACTTCCCGCCGCCCGAGGTCCGCCACAAGCCCTCCATCACGACCGGTCTCGGTCTCGGCAGTTCGACCGTCGAGGCCCTGCTCGCCGGCCTGTACGAGGTCATCGAGCGCGACGCAACGATGCTCTCGTGGTACTCCACCTTCGACCCGCTCGAACTCGCGGTCGAGGACGAGCGATTCGACGCGCTTCGGTCGCGCGCACGCGCGGAGAACTTGGAGGTCACGCCCCTGTTGGTCACGCAGGACGCGGACGTGCCGGTCGTCGCGGTCGCGGTCCACCGCGAGGGCGCGTGGCCCCGATTCGCGGTCGGGTCCGACGCCGACCTCGACCCGGAGGCGGCCGCGACCGCGGCGCTCGCCGAGGCGCTCCAGAACTGGATGGAACTGCGCTCGATGGGCGAGGACGACGCCGCCGACGCCGACGGTGCAATCGGCCGGTACGCCGACTTCCCCGACACCGCTCGGGAGTTCGTCGCCGCCGATACGTCGATTCCCGCGGCGAGCGTCGGCCCGGCCGACCCGCCCGTCGGCGAGGCGGAACTCCACGCGCTCCTGGGGCGTCTCGCGGACGCCGACCTGTCGGCCTACGCCGCGCGCCTGACGACCCGCGACGTAGAGCGACTCGGGTTCGAGGCGGTTCGGGTACTTGTTCCGGCGGCCCAACCGCTGTTCACCGGCGAGTCGTTCTTCGGCGAGCGGTCGCGCGAAGTGCCCCCGGAACTGGGCTTCGAGTTCCGGCCGGACCGAGACCTGCATCCGTACCCCTGAGCCGTCGGCCCGACGACGTTTCTCGCGGCAATCCGACCCGGAACCGCAAGCCGCTTTACGGGTCGCCTGACTACGGGATGGCGTGTACGCGCCGACTCGTCTCGCGGGCTACGCCGTCCTGTTGGTCACGCCGGTCGCGTTGCTCGCCAGCGCGCTGTTCTCCGGCGGCGTCTCGGCCGCGGTCGTGGGTCTCGAAGGGGGAGTGGTCCTCGCCGGGGGCGTCGCCGCGGCGACCGAACGGGAGCGCGCGCTCGAAGCGGCCGACACCTACGAACTCGAACTGGGCGACCTCCGCGACGCGTTCGCGGTCCTCGCCGCGGCGGTCCTCACCTACGTCCTGAGCGTCCGGTTCGGTCTCGGACCGGTCGTCGCCTCGGCGCTCGTCGGCCTCGTTGCGGGAGTCGCCACGCCCCGAATCGGCGTTCCGGCCTACTGCGGATCGTTCGTCGGCATGGCCTCGCCCGACCTCTTCCCGTCGGTCGGTTACCTCGCGCTCGCGGGCCTGCTCTCCGGCGTCGCGTTCGTCGCGGCCGAGCGCGCGTTCGACGGCTTCGGCGGGAAGTTGGGGACGCTCGCGCTCTTCGGGTGCGCGACGACGGCCGTACTTACCGGCGCGGACTTCGCCGCCGGAAGCGCGCTCGCGTGGACCGACGCGCTCGTCGTGGTCCCGGTGTCGGTCGCGGGTGCCGTCGTGACCGCCGTCCTGAGCCTCCGTCTCGACCTCGGCGCGGTCGTCGGGTCCGCGCTCGTCGGACTCGCGGCGGGTCTCGGTCTCCCGGCGGTTTCGGGCGTGTCGGGCGGGACGCTGGCCGCGGCGGCGTTCTGCGCCTCGTTCGTCGGCATGACCTCCACCGGGCGACTCGACGGCGAGGCGCGCGTCGCGCTGGCCGGGGCGGTCTGCGGACTCGTCTTCGTCGCCGTCACGGCCGCGCTCGCCGGCGCAGGCGGGAAGTTGGGGACCATCGCGTTCGTCTCCTGCGTCACGACCGCGGGCGCGGAGGGACTGGTCGTCCGACTCCGGTCGTGACCGCCGTTCGACCAAATGTTAAGTCGCCGAAATACGAATCGTCGCTATGAACCGCGACGACTTGTCCGGCCACTTCGAGTGGTTCGCCGACTGGTGCGTCGGCACCTCGCCGCTGTACGAGCGACTCGCGCGCGGGGTCGCCGCCGACCCCGACCTCCTCGACCTCGCCAGCGCTCCTCCCGACGACCGGTCGCCCGCCCACCTGCTGTTCGCGGCGGTGCAGTTCCTACTCCTGTCCGGCAACGAATCGTCGCTGGCGGACTTCTACCCCACCGTCACCGACCACCCGACCGACCCCGCCGAACGGGACCCGGTTCCCGCGTTCCGGGAGTTCTGCCTCTCGAACGCCGACGCGATTCGGAACCTGACGACGACCCGCCGGACTCAGACCAACAGCGTCCGGCGGTGTGCCGCCCTGCTTCCGGCGTTCGAGGAGGTGTCGCGGCACGCGAGTCGCGGGTGCGCCCGCGACGCGCGCGAACCGCTCGCGCTGGTCGAAGTCGGACCGAGTGCAGGCCTGAACCTGCTGTGGGACCGGTACGGCTACGACTACGGCCCGGGCGGACGCTACGGGACCCTCGACTCGCCGGTCCGCGTCGAGTCGACGGTGCACGAGGGCGACCCGCCGCTCCCCGAGAACGCCCCGCCGGTCGCCTCGCGGGTCGGCGTGGACCTGAACCCGCTGGACGTGACCGACGACGCCGACGCGCGGTGGCTCCGCTCGCTGGTGTGGCCCGAACACGACGACCGCCATCGGACGCTCCGGAGCGCCATTCGAGTCGCCCGCGAGCACCCGCCCGACCTCCGGGAGGGCGACGCGCTCGACCTCCTCCCGACGGTTCTCGCCGAGATTCCCGACGACCGGCCGGTCTGCCTGTTCGACACGCAGGTTCGCTACCAGTTGGACGAGGCGGCCCGCGACCGCTTCGACGCGCTCGTGGCGGAGCTGGGCGCGGACCGCGACCTCTACGTCGTCTCGGGCGACTTGACCGCCAGCGAGTACGAGCAAGCCATCGACCTCACGCTGACGACCGTCGAGGGAGATTCGAAATCGGAGGACCGCGAGCGAGCGGAGTTGCAAACCGAACGCCTCGGCGTCTACCAACAACACGGCGCGTGGATAACGTGGGACGAGTGAGGACGCGAACCGATAGTTTTCGTAAGCAGGGGTTTTATGCCTTGCCTTGTAGTACGTGCTAGCGTATGACAGCATTTTTGACGACCGATTACTCGGGGGTACGGGGATGACTTCGGAGTACGACCTCGACTGTGCGACCTGCGGCGCGTCGCTGACCCGCCGCGAGGTGTCGGGCGAGGTGTTGGAAGTCGATGACTCGGACTCTCCGGAACTCGGCGCGGCCGAATCGCTGGAGGTCGCGGAGTGTCCGAACTGCGGGGGGCGCTACTTTCCGGAACCGACGTTAGAACGACTCGAAAACTGAAACGCTGTTTTTCTCAGATGCCGAACGTCGCGCGGAGCATGTCGCGCGTGCCGGGACCGAGACCGACCGCGACGATGGCCACGAGCAACAGGATGGCGTAGCGCGGACTCTCCTCGAAGATGCCCTCGTCGAACACCCAGACGACGAAGACCGCGGCCACGATTTTGACCAGCAGGAAGGGCCACGCGGTGCCGATTAGCTCCACGACCGGTTCGGGGAACTGCTCGCCCACGCCGATGAGGAATCGGTTGACGGGGTGTTTGGGAACGAGGTCGGCGGGCAGTCCCAGCTCTCGCGCCCAGTCGATGCCGACGACGTTGGCGACGCCGTCAACCGCGTGCGCCCAGATGACGACGATGCCCATCTTGCCCGTCCCCTCGTTGACCTCGGGCGCGTAGCGGGTGAGACCCTCCCACGTCAGCCACGTCACGAGGGTCGCGCCGACGAGGACGACGACCGTAATCTGGGGGAAGAAGTCCACGTAGTCGGTCGTGACCGCGAGGAAACCGAGGTAACCGACCGACGCGGAGAGCAGCGCCGTGCCGATACCCGCGAGGGTGTACCGGTAGCCCTCGGTCGCGCCGGAGTTGCGGAGCCAGACGCTCGCCAGCAGGGCCGCCAGCGTGACGGCGAACATCGTGAAGTAGATGACGGGGCTGATGATGAGGGTGTTCCACGGGAACGAGATGGCGGCCTGAGCCGGGTCGAGGGCATCGAAGGCGTCCTCTATCACGCGGAGCGCGCCCCCGAACAGCATGTAGGGGAACAGCGCGTAGAACAGGCCGCGGTCCCGTCCGACCTCGAGTCGCCGGAGCATGAAGACGATGCCCAGCAGCGCAAGCAGCATCGTCAGCGCGTAGCCGACCTCCGAGACCAGCGTGTAGCCGGGGTACGCGACCGGTTCCGGCGCGGCCGCGCAGGCGCTCGACTCGTAGAGGAAGCTTACCGAACCGTCGGCGTAGGCCGCACACTGGGCGCTCTTGGCGTCGGCGACGACCGGCCCCCAGAAGTAGTGCCAGACGAATCCGTAGTAGACGCGCTCCGGAAAGACGAGGACGCCGCCGACGAGCGCGACCAACAGCGCGGCGACCGTCCCACCCCAGAGTTGCTCGGAGTCCATTCCTTCGGTCACGGTACTCATGTTTGTCAAGGCGAAAGCCGACGGTTTTACGGTTCCGGTCTCGGTCGTCTCGGTCGCTCGTCACGGAGTCGAATCTGGCCGGGACGTCGGCGGGTCCGGTCGAAGGCGGCACGGGTCGCGGCGAACGCTATCGAACGAGCCTCGGTCTCAGACCTCGCTACCGTCGATGGGCAACTCCTCGGTCTCGTAGGGCGTGCCGAGGATGACCATCGTCTGAGAGCGCGCGAAGCCGTCCATCTGGGCGATGTTCTCGAACATCAGCTCTCGGAGTCGGTCGGCGTCCTCGGCGTAGACCCGCATCAGCACGTCCCACGAACCGGTCGTGAGGTGGACTTCCTGTACGCCGTCGATGCCTTCGAGGCGACCGAGCGTGTCCTGTTCCTGACCCTGTTCGACCTGCAGGCCGACGACTGCCGAGATACCGTAGTCGAGCGCCTTCGGGTCTACCTTCGCGTGGTACCCCTCGATGACGCCCGCTTCCTCCATCCGGTTGACCCGGTCGTGGACCGTCGCGCTGGACATGTCGATGCGGCGCGCGATCTCGCTGAACGGCGTTCGCGCGTCCTCCTGTAATGCTTCTAAGATTTCTCGGTCGGTATCATCGAGTTCCATATCCTACATCAGATTCTTTCAGACTAAATATCCTTAGAATTCACCTCGCCAGAAACGGGGGGTTGCGTTCTCGGTGAAACGACACAATATGGTTCAGGCGACGTCTCGGACGGCGGCCACCAGTTCGTCGTGGGCCTCGCCGTTCGAGGCGACGAGGCTCTCGGAGTCGTGTCGCCACCGGTCGCCGTGGAGGTCGGTGACAGTTCCCCCGGCCTGCCGGACCATGTGGACGCCAGCCACGGTGTCCCACGGGTTCGGGT
The DNA here is from genome assembly GCF_023238445.1 of Halorussus gelatinilyticus. Lineage (GTDB taxonomy): Archaea > Halobacteriota > Halobacteria > Halobacteriales > Haladaptataceae > Halorussus > Halorussus gelatinilyticus. Next base: position 126,260 of record NZ_CP096658.1, read on the forward strand.
CCACGTTCGTCACCGCGCCTTCGAGCGACCCAGCCGCGACCATCCCGAGCGTGACCTGCGCCGACCCGAACCGCCGGATGTCGGCGAACCGCTCGAGCAACCCCTCGCAGACCCCGGCGTACTCGTCGCGCCGGTCGAACCCCCACCAGATGGTCGGCGCGACGGCGAACGTCTCGGGGTCGGTCTTCTCGCTGACCGAGACTGGTTCGCCGTTGCGCCGAACGCCGTCTCGTCCGGCGACGTAGGTGTCCCCGAGCGCGGGACAGTCGTTGACCGCCGCGACGGGTTCGCCGTCCCGGACCGCCGCGACGCTGGTCGTCCAGACCGGAATCGATCGGACGTAGTTGTTCGTGCCGTCGATGGGGTCTATCACCCACGCGTCGCCCTCGTCGGGCACCGCCTTCAGTTCGTCCTCCTCTTCGCCGACTATCGCGTCGTCGGGATACTCCTCGCGGACGACTTCGATGACGCGGCGCTGGGTCTGGCGGTCGGCCTCGGTCACGACGTCGGTCTTCTCCGATTTGGTCTCGACTTCGATGCCGCCTCGAAAACTCTCGGCGGCGACTTCGCTTCCCGCGCTCGCGGCGCGCTTCGCCACCGCGAGGCGCTCGTCGGCGTCGTCGGTCATGTTTCCGTGGTCGGTCGTCGCGGGAAAAGCCCTGTCGGTTCGGCGGCTTCGGGTCCGGAACACGAGACGGAAGTCCGTTTCGGAGAGCGAACGGGTCACTCAGGCGCGCGCTGGCGCGTCGCCGACCGGCGGCGCGCCATCAGCGCGCGAGGGACGAGCAACGCAGGCCGTGGCCGAGTAGCGCAATCGGGTGGAGAGGACGTGGCCCGCGGTCGCGGTGCGGTGCAGTGCGGTCGCGGTCTGAAAGGAGTCGGCGATAGTCCGCCGTGCTGCAGTGCGGTCCCGTCGTGTCGGAAGTAGTCACGTTCTCTCGACTCTCGTGTCGTTCCGCGATGCGGACCATCTAGTCCGCCGAACCGACGCGCTAGTCCCCGAATCCGACACCGTAGGAGGTTTATATACCCGCCGTTTTAGGGACACACGTCAGGCGCGAACCCCAGACGGAGACCGCGTGCGAGGGTAGCCAAGCCTGGCCAACGGCGGCGGACTCAAGATCCGCTCCCGTAGGGGTCCAAGGGTTCGAATCCCTTCCCTCGCACTCGATGGCGTGGTTCTGCCACGTAGCGTGGCTTTGCCACGTCCGAAAGTGCAAGCAAGACCGCTTCGGAGCGTCTTGCCCTCGCAAACTACGGCCCACGCGGGCCCTCGCAACATTCCTCGGGTGCTAACCTCGTAGCGACTGCTCTCGGTTCGGAGAAGAACTGTATCTTGCCCTCGAAATAGCTTACACGTTTCCCACGATTCGGAACTGGTTCGAGAACTCGACGAAGACGTTCTAGAAAGCCCCCGCCCGCTCGCGGTCGCTCCGCAAGATATCCTCGACTCACCTTCGGTTCGTCTCGGATAGTAGCTTGCGGAGACGACTAAATTGGACGCGAGCGGGCGGCCCCTTTCAGTCCACTGGAGGACAAACCGCGTCCTCCGAGCCTGCACTCGCTTCACTCGCGCAGACACCCAAACGAGTTTTTGCGTCACCGAGCGTTCGCCGGTCGTTTACGTCACCGAGCGCATCCTCGCAGTTCGTCGCGCGTCAAGAGCTAACTACGTGTAAACCGTGAGGGGAAGCGATGAAGTGGCACCGACGGCGGGACCTCGAAGGCGGCAAGGAAATCGGCGTCTGGTTGCTCGCGGACGACGACGGGAGCGTCGAGCGCGAACTCTACGTCGAGTCCCACGAGTACCGCGGCGGCGACTTCGACGTGTACACGATGGCCGACGACGAGTGGACCCACGAAGGTGAGTTCGAGACCAGCGAGGAGGCCTTCGCTCGCGCGCTCGACCTCCTCGAATCGAGTTCACACGCGGTCGAGGACGACGGACACGCCTGAACGGGACCTACTCGAACAGCACTACCGGGTCGGCCTCGCGCTCGGCGAAGTACTCGTCCAGTTCGCGCTTTCGCGCGGGAATCTCGTCGGGGTCGTGGGAGTCCGACCCGGCGACGAACTCGACGCCGCGCTCGCGGAGCGCCGCCCAGAGGTCCGGCGCGGGGTGGAACTGCCCGTAGTCCCGGCGGACGCGTCCGGCGTTGAGTTCGGGGACCGTCCGCGAGCTGGCGAGGGCGTCGGCGAGCATCGCGTGGTGGTCCGGCGTGGTGTACCCCCGGAGTTCGGGCGTGCGCTCGGGCAGATCCACGTGAGCCACGATGGCGAACAGTTCCGATTCCACGAGGTCCGAGAGACGCTCGTAGTAGTCGTCCACGAAGGCCTGCCGCTCGCGCTCCGAGAGGTCCGCGAAGGGGGAACTCCGCTGGACGTTGGTCCCCTCGACGCGGTGGACGCTCCCGACGGCGTAGTCGAAGTCGGCCTCGTCGAGGAACGCGGCGATTTCGGACTCGTCTCGCGGGTCGTAGTCCATCTCCACCGCGTCGAAGACCCGGAGGTCGTACCGGTCGCGCAGCGACTCGATGCCCTCCCGGCGGAACGGATACGTTCGGTCGAGGTTGATGCCGTACTCGCGCTTGCTGGTCCGAAGGTGGTCGCGCTCGGAGACGTTGCAGTGGTCGGCGAACCCGACTGCGCGGAGGCCGGCGTCTTCGGCGGCGGCGAGCATCCGGGGCATCGGGGTGCCGTCCGAGTAGTTCGAGTGGACGTGGTAGTCGTGGACGACGGACACGTTCGCCTTTCGACCCGAACCGGCGTATCTGTTGTGGTGCGCCTCAGAAGGTGTTACAGCGTTCCGTCCTCCCCCGCTCTCGCGGCGAACTCCAGTACGTCTCGTGAACCCCGCACCTTACGCCGCTTCGGACCGACGTTCGACTATGGACGACCACACCCGCGACGAGTCGGTCGGCCCGCCCCGAGTCGGGACGCCGACCGGGTGGCTCCCCGCGGAGGGCCACTGGGAACACGACACGCTCCGTCGGGCGACGGTCCACGGAGTTCGGCTGTTCAACGCCGGCGAGTTCCACGAATCGCACGACTGCTTCGAGGACGAGTGGTACAACTACGGGAGCGGGACCACCGAGAGCAAGTTCCTCCACGGGATGGTGCAGGTCGCGGCGGGCGCGTACAAGCACTTCGACTTCGAGGACGACGGCGGGATGCGCTCGCTGTTCGAGACGGCGCTCCAGTACCTCCACGGCGTGCCCCGCGACTACTACGGCGTGGACCTGCTGGACGTGCGCGAGACGATGACCCGTGCGCTGGAGGACCCGACCGTCTTGGAGGGGTGGCAGATAGAGTTGGACGGCGCGTTCCCGGCCGCAGATAACTCGGACTTCGCCTACGCCGAATCGCTGGAGTGACGGTTTCCCGAACGGCAGCGCTACGCTCACGTCCGCCGATTCCCGTAGTTTATCTCGTTATTCGTATGCGTAATCAACTAGAATCGACAACTTATATAGACGCGGCGTCGTTGGTCGTGACAGAGCGGTCCCTCGACTGCTCGCGGATTGGGAGGCTATCGACATGACAACGACCGACTCTCGCCACGACGCGGCGGACGCCCGACCGTACAGCACCGAGCGTGACGCCTCGCTCGACGCGACCTTCGACGTACTCGGGAACCGGGACTGTCGGGTCCTACTTCGGCATCTCGCCGACTGCGACGAGACGGTCGTCGTGGACGACCTCGTGGACCTGCTGGCGGACGACGCCACGCTGGCCGACGAGGTACGCCTGCGCGCTCGCCTCCACCACAGCTACCTCCCGAAACTGGCCGACGCGGGCCTCGTGGAGTACGACGCCGACCGCGAACTCGTCGCTCGACGCGACGACGGCCGCTTCGAGGCGTTGCGCCCGACCGTCGAGCAGTTCGAGTCGGCCGACCGGCCCGTCTCGCTCGATGCGCTGTTCGACCTCCTCTCGGACGCGCGGCGGCGCGAGGCGCTGGTCACGCTGTTCGCCCACGAGGACATCTCGCTGCCGGACCTCGCCGACGAGGTGGCCGTCGCCGAGGAAGGCGAACCCCTCACGCGAATCGATGCCGACGACGTGTTACAGGTCTACCTCTCGCTGTACCACACCCACGTCCCGAAACTCGCCCGCGCCGGACTCGTGGACTACGACCAAGACGACGACTACGTGGCGCTGACCGACGTCGGCAGGGACCTCGAATCGCCGATTCGGTCGCTGTGTAGTCCGACCGACGACTGAGGAGCTTCTTCACGCCGAGATTCTCCGCGACGACCGGGAGTCGAAACGCTCAAAACCACGCGGTGCCGCTTTTTTGCCGATGCGAATCGAGCAGTTGGGCGAGGGAACCCCCGAGATCGCCGTCGTCGCCGGGATTCACGGCGACGAACCGTGCGGCGTCCGGGCGATAGAGCGTCTCCTCGCGTCGTCGCCGGCGGTCGAGCGCCCCGTCAAGTTCATCGTCGCCAACGAGGAGGCGCTGGAGCGCGGCGTTCGATACGTCGAAGAAGACCTGAACCGCGCCTTTCCGGGCGACCCGAACGCCGACACTCACGAGCGTCGCCTCGCCGCCGCGCTCGCCCAAGAGGTGCGCGACTGCACGACGCTCTCGCTGCACTCCACCCAGTCGTACGCCGAACCGTTCGCGCTGGTCGATACGGTGGACGCCGTCGCGCGCTCGGTCTGTCCCTACCTGCCGGTCTCCGTGCTGGTCGAGACCGAGGCCGAGAGTGACGGCCGCCTCATCGAGTACCCCCACGTTATCGAAGTCGAGTGCGGTCTCCAAGGCTCCGACGAGGCCGCGGACAACGCCGAGGACCTCATCTACGGCTTCCTCCAGGCGACCGGCGCGCTCCCCGGCGACGAACCGGTCGCGGGCTACGGCCGCGACGAGGTGGAGGTGTACCGCCTCGGCAATCCGGTTCCCAAGGACGGCGGCGACGAGTTCCGCGTGTTCGCCGAGAACTTCGAGCGCGTCGCGGAAGGCGAGGTCTTCGCCGCCTCGAACCGCCGGGAACTGGTCGCCGACGAATCGTTCTATCCGGTCCTGATGTCGGCCTACGGCTACGAGAACGTCTTCGGCTACCGCGGCGAGCGCGTCGGCGTCCTCGACGCCTGACTATCCGGCTCCTCGGCTTCTGACTTCTGGCTCGCCAGATACCGCTATAGTACCACTCGAAGAGAACGCAGAATCGACGCGTAACCGAACACCCACGACTACCCAACTAGCGAAACCGCGGGAAGGAAAGGTCGGCTACTCCTCCGGTTCGGTCTCGTCGTCGCCGCCGCCGAGCAGTTCGAGTTCCGAGAGGTACTCCTCGGTCTCGTCGTTGGTCAGTTCCATGAACTGCTCGGACTCGGCGTCGATGGTCGCGATGCCGACGCCCTCGGGGCTGAGTTCGTCGTCGTTGACCGACCCGAGCGCGCGGAGCGCGAGTTCGATGCCGCCGTCGAGGTCCATCGCCTCGCTGTAGTTGTCTTCGAGGTACTCCTGAATCTCGCCGCGGTCGGCACCGACAGCGAGGGCCTTCCACTCGTAGGGCGTGCCCGACGGGTCGGTCTCGTAGAGGCGCGGCTCGCCGTCTTCGATGCCGCCGATGATGAGCGCGACGCCGAACGGACGCGCGCCACCGACCTGCGTGTACTGCTGGATGTGGTCGGTGACTTCCTTGGTCAGCGTCTCGACGCCGATGGGCTCGCCGTAGCGCAGGCGGTTGACCTGCGTCTGCTGGCGCGCGAAGTCGATGAGCTGGCGGGCGTCGGCGACGTGGCCCGCGGAAGCGATGCCGATGTGGTCGTCGGCCTTGTGAATCTTCTCGACGCTGGTCCGCTCCATGAGTTCGGAGCGGATACGCTTGTCCACCGCGAGTACGACGCCGCCTTCGGTGCGGATGCCGATACTCGCAGTGCCGCGCTTGACGGCCTCGCGGGCATATTCGACCTGATAGAGCCGTCCGTCCGGGGAGAAGATGGTAATCCCACGGTCGTAGGCCTGCTGTTGGGCTTGTCCCTGCATAGTATCACTCGAAATCGAGTTCCGTCGCGCCCGCGAACGCACCGTCGGTCCGCACGTCGAGGAGTCCGTCTCGCTCGACGGCCGACCGGTCTGCGTCCTCGAACACGACTTTTCTCTCGTCACAAAATTGGCCGTCTGCTCCTAAATACTTTTCTTCACAGGCACGGACCGTACCGCTTATACCGCGGACGCGAAGGCCTACGGGGTCGTTTCGGATTTCGTCCACGCAGGCGAGCGCCGCGCGCGCTCGCTCGGCGTGACCGTGACGCGCGCGAACGATGGCTTCCCCGGTGCCCTCCCCGAACTCGAACTGGAGGACTTTCAGGTCGGCGTCGGCGCTCCCGGCGTCGCCCAGCAGGTTCTGTGCGGCGAACCAGACGCTCCGCTGGAAGTCCCGGCGGTCGATGTCGGCGTCGGGCCACGCTTCGAGTTCGACGGCGAGGTATCGCCAGCGCGGTCGGAGGTGCTTGGGGAGGTGTTTCATCGGTCAGTTGGCGGCGATTGGTGCCGTGTCGGCTTGAAAGGTGGGTTCCTCGGTCCGCCGGCGTCGGTCCCACGTTTATCACTCGAACTCACTCTTCAATATTGAAAGGTAATTATTTACTGTCGTCTGCGTAACTGGTGGTGGGGGTGCGAGAATGTTTGACACTACTGCTGATTCCGAACCCGGGAACGGACGAGAACCGACCGCGAAGGCCGTCGACCGCCGCACGATTCTCAAGTCCGGCGCGACGCTCGTCGCCGGCACCGCGCTCGCCGGCCGCGTCGGCGCACAGGACGCCACGAACATCGCCATCGTCTCCAGTCCCGCTGGCTTCGGCGACAAGGCGTTCAACGACCTCGCGCTGGAGGGACTCCAGAACGCGGCGAAGAACTACAACATCAACATCCAACAGGTCGAGGAGACCGACCAGTCCCAGTACCGGACGGTCCAGTCGCGGCTCGCCGAGAGTTCCAATCCGGATTACGACCTCATAGTGCTGGTCGGGTACAACCACACGCAGGCGCTCGAATCGAACGCCTCCCAGTACTCCGACCAGCGGTGGATGCTCATCAACGACTACGTGGACCAGCCGAACGTGGCGGGCTACTCGTGGGCCAACCACCAGATGTCGTTCCAGGCGGGCGTCCTCGCGGGCACGATGACGACCCGACAGCTCGACCACGCCGGTAACTCGCTGAACCCCGACAACGCCGTCGTCGGCTTCGTCGGCGGGGTGGACGGCGCGCTCATCAACGCCTTCGAGCGCGCCTACAAGGCCGGAGCGAAGTGGGTCAACGAGGACGTGAGCGTCAAGGTCGGGTACATCGGCAACTACACCGACACCCAGACAGCGAACAACATCGCGGGGTCCCAGTACGACGCCGGGGCGGACATCGTCTACCACGCGGCCGCGGCGGCCGGACAGGGCGTCTTCCAAGCCGCGCGCGAGGCCAACAGCTACGCCATCGGCGTGGACGCCGACCAGTCACTGACGGTGCCCGACTACGAGGACGTAATCATGGGGTCGGCGGTCAAGTACATCAACAAAGGGACCAACCGCGTCGCCGAGGCCATCGTGAAGGGCAACTGGGACCAGGTCAACGGCCAGAACATCCTGGGTCTCCAACAGGACGCGGTCGCGATGGTCCTGGGCAACGTCATCGGGCCGAAGCTCCCCGACGTGGTGAGCCAGAACCTCGAAGAGTCCAAGCAGGCCATCGTCAACGGCGACGTGACGGTCCCGTGCAGCGCCACCGGCTGTCAGAACTGACCGACCATCTCGTCGTTATTTATGTTACGTAATCTCACACCACAATCATGAGCGGGACACGAGCACCCGCCGTCCGACTCGACGGCGTCACCAAGCGGTTCGGCGACGTGGTGGCCAACGACGCCGTGGACTTCTCGCTCGACGCGGGGTCGGTCCACGCGCTCATCGGCGAGAACGGCGCGGGCAAGACCACGCTGATGAGCGTCCTCTACGGCCTCTACGATCCCGACGCGGGCGGCATCTACGTGGACGGCGAACCGCGGGAGTTCGACTCGCCCCGCGACGCCATCGACGCCGGGGTCGGGATGATCCACCAGCACTTCCAGCTCGTGGACACGATGACCGTCGTCCAAAACGTCGTGTTGGGCCACGAACCGACCGAGAACGGACTCGTGGACGAGGCGAGCGCCCACGAGGACATCGAGGACATCTGCGCGACCTACGGCTTCGACGTGGACCGGTATCTCGACACGCCTGTCGAGCAGTTAGGCGTCGGCGCCCAACAACGCGTCGAGATCGTCAAGAGCCTCTACCGCGGGGCTGACGTGCTGGTCCTCGACGAACCGACCGCGGTGCTGACGCCCCAAGAGGTCGAGGGACTGTTCGAGGTGATGGAGGAACTCACCGACCGCGGCCGGTCGCTCATCTTCATCACGCACAAACTGGACGAGGCCCTCGAAGCCGCCGACGACATCACCGTCCTGCGCGACGGAAAGGCGGTCGGCACCGTCGCGGCCGCCGAAACCTCGCGGGAGGAACTCGCGCGGATGATGGTCGGGCGGGACGTGCTGTTCGACTACCCCGAGCGCGAGACCGTCCTCGGCGACGTGACCCTCTCCGTCGAGGACTTGCGAGTCCGAGACGACCGCGACCTCGAACAGGTCGGCGGCGTGGGCCTGACCGTCCGCGAGGGCGAAATCCTCGGCGTCGCGGGCGTCGAGGGGAACGGACAGACCGAACTCGTGGAGGCGCTGACCGGCCTGCGCGAGGTCGAATCGGGCACCGTCGCCTTCGAGGGCGAGGACATCACGGACACCAGTCGCCGCCGGCGCATCGAGTCGGGTATCACCTACGTCCCGGAGGACCGGCAAGACGAGGGACTGGTGCAGGACTACGACCTCGTTCGCAACGCCCTGCTGGGCAACCAGACCGTCGAACCGTACGTCCGGAACGGGTTCATCGACTGGCGGACCGTCCGGGACCACGCCGAGAGCATCGTCCGGGAGTACGACGTGCAACCGCCGAACGCCGACGCGGAGGCGGCGTCGCTGTCGGGAGGCAACCAGCAGAAGTTCGTCGTCGGCAGGGAACTCGAACACGAACCGAGCCTGTTGGTCGCCTCGCATCCGACCCGCGGCGTGGACGTGGGGAGCATCGAGTTCGTCCACGAGCGCCTGCTGGAGATGCGCGACGCCGGCACCGCGGTCCTGTTCGTCTCCTCGAAACTCGAGGAGATTCAGAAGCTCTCGGACCGCGTGGCGGTCATGTACGAGGGCGAGTTCGTGGACGTGGTGGACCCCGACGACGTGACCGAGCAGGAACTCGGCCTGCTGATGGCCGGTCGGACCGTCGAAGACCCCGGCGAGAGCGCCGGACCCGCGACCGCCGACTCGGGCACCGCCGAGTCCACCGAGTCCGCTACCGCCGAATCCGCCGATTCCGCTACCGCCGAATCCGCCGATTCCGCCACTGCTGAGTCTGCCGAGTCCGCTACCGACGAATCTGCCACCGAAGGGGTGTCGAACCGTGAGTAGCGACACCGGCGGCGCGCGCGCCGCGCTCGACCGGGCGGCCGACCGGATGCTCCGCGCGTCGGTGGTCGAGCGGTTCGCCATCGCGGTGGCCGCGACCCTGCTGGCGCTCCTGCTCGGGTCGGTCGTCGTCGCGGCCTCGGGGTACGACGCGGTCGAGTTCGTCTCGTCGCTGTTGTACGGCGCGTTCGGAAGCACCTCGAACGTCGCGTTCACCCTGCGCCAGTCCACGATGCTCGTCCTCGCGGGCGTGGCGGTCGCCGTCGCGTTCCGGGCTGGCGTGTTCAACATCGGCGTGCAGGGCCAGTTCGTCGTCGGCGGGTTCGCCACCGCGGTCACGATTCTGTTCCTCGCGCCGATGCTGCCGGAGGGGACGGTCGGAGGCGTCCTCCTGATGGTGCTGGGTACGCTCGCGGCGATTCTGGCCGGCGGCGCGTACGCGGCGCTCCCCGGCCTGATGAAGGCCTACGCCGACGCCAACGAGGTCATCACGACCATCATGCTCAACTTCATCGCGTCGGGTGTCGTCTTCTTCATCGTGGACCGCTACCTCCGGCCGGCGGGCGCGTCAGCGCCCAACACCGAGAACTTCCCCGAGTACGTCGCGTTCCCGTCGCTCGTCTTCGACAGCGCGTCGTTCTCGGTCGTCGGTCTCGGCGTGGCGCTGGCGACGGTCCTCGTCGTCTACGTCGTGATGGCCCGGACCAGATTCGGTTACGACCTCGTGACCAGCGGCCATCAGGAACCCGCGGCGGCCTACTCCGGCGTGGACCCGAAGCGCAACGTGGTCGCCACGATGACGTTCTCGGGGATGGTCGCCGGACTCGCGGGCGCGATGTTCACCATCATGATTCTGGGCTACTACAGCGACCCCTCGACGTTCCCGCGGTTCGGCTTCGACGCCATCGCGGTCAGCCTGCTCGCGGCGAACAACCCGCTGGGCGTGGTTCCCGCGGGAATCCTGTTCGGGGGTCTCGACGCCGGCGGCCAGTACATCGGCTTCACGCTCGACGTGCCGCCGGAACTCGTGGACGGCGTGGTCGGTCTCGTCGTCCTGTTCGTCGCCACGCCGGAACTGTTCCGGATGGCCGCACGACGGACCGGGCTGGGAGGTGACGGCCGATGAGTTCTCTCGCGCCGACCGCGAGCGACGACCGCACGCCCGTCACGGGAGGTGACGAGACGTGAGCGTCGTGGATTACGCCGCGCGGAACCGTCTCAGAATCGGCGGGACGGCCGTCGCGCTCGTCGCGCTGGCGGCCCTCGCCACGGTGTTCGACCTACCGGTCGCCGACCTGTTGACCGTCGGGACCGCGGAGCGCGCGCTCCGGGCCGCGACGCCCATCGCGCTGGCTGCTATCGGCGGTCTCTACGCCGAGAAGAGCGGCGTCTTCAACATCGGGCTGGAAGGGTTCATGATATTCGGCGCGCTCTCGGCCGCGGCCGGAACGTGGCTCGCGGCCGGGAGCGGGTCGGTCGGGCAGACCGACCTCTGGATAGGAATCGTGGTCGCAATCGCGGTCTCCACGCTCCTGACGCTGCTCTTCGCCGTGCTGACCATCCGGTACGAGGCCGACCAGATCGTCGCGGGACTCGCGGTCTGGTTCATCGGACTCGGGTTCGGTCCGTTCACCGCGACCGTCCTCTGGGGCGGCGTCTCCAGTCCGACGCTCCCGAACATCGACAACGTGACCGTTCCCCTGCTGGCGGAGATTCCGGTCCTCGGCCGCGTCCTGTTCGACGCCTCGCCGCTGGTGCTGTTCACCGTCCTGCTCGCGGTCGCGGCGTGGGTCGTCCTCTACCGCACCAAGTACGGCTACTGGGTGCAGGCCGCGGGCGAGAACCCCGAGGCGCTCGACACCGCGGGCGTGAACGTGAACCGCGTGCGCTACGCCGCTGTCGTCTTCTCGGGCGCGCTGGCGGGTCTGGGCGGCGCGGTCCTCGCCATCGGCATCGGAAGCGGCTTCACCGGGACCGGCGTGACGATGGTGGACGGCCGGGGCTGGATAGCCATCGTGGCGTACCTCTTCGGCAACTACAACCCGCTGGGCGCGTTCGGCGCGTCGCTGCTGTTCGGCGCGACCGACATGTTGCAAGTCCAGTTCCAGACCGTCGGCATCTCGCTGCCGGGGAGCATCGTCGGCCTGTTCCCCTACGTCGCGGTGCTGGTCGTGCTGAATCTCGTCGGGTACACGCGGGTTCCGGCGGCGGTCGGGGAGTCGTACGACACCGAGGAGTAAGTCGGCCACTCTTTCTCGGTCGCTCCGTCGCCGTTCGCTATCAATTGCAGAGAAACCGCCACCGTTTCTGAGACGCACGAATATCTGCTACGTCATCGACTCTCTCGCTAAAAGATACGAGGCTCGTGGTGCGTTCGGCGCGCGACCGGACCGGTCGCGCGCCGACCTGCGTGGATTACTCCACGTCTCCGCGCTCGGCCACCAGCACGCCGACCTGCTCGTGAACCTTCTCCACCGCGGTCAGCGCGAACCCGGCGTCGGTCAGTGCGTCCGCCAGATGGCCGACCGTCGATGGGTCGTCCACTTCCGGACTGTAGAACGGCTCGTCGGGGTTCGGCTCGCCGAAGAACATCACGTCGCCGAGGACGAACTTCCGCGGTCCCAACTCGGCGATGGCCTCGATGGCTTCGACCTTCTCGTCGTCGCTGAGGTGGTGCATGGCGAAGTTCGACACGACCACGTCGGCCGCCTCGACGTTCGGCTCGCGGAAGCGGCCCTCGCCGAACTCGACGTTCTCGATGCCCTGCTCGGCGGCTTTCTCGCGGGCCCGCTCCATCATCCCCTCGCTGATGTCGCGGCCGACGACTTCGCCCGCGTCCTCGGCGAGCGCCAGCGCGATGGCTCCGGTGCCGGTGCCGAGGTCCGCCACGGTGTCCTCGGGGCCGGGATTAGCGTGGTCCACGACGAGCGAGACGCAGGCGCGGTACTCCTCGGTGTCGTTCTGGCTGTCGTCGTACTCGCCCGCTACGTCGTCGAAGCGCGAGGCGTGTTCCTCAAGCGTCTTCTTCATACCTGCCGCGTTTGACCCCCGGTGCAATGAACTCGTCGGAGAGTCGCTCGCGGTTGCGCTCGGCGAGCGCGGCCCACTCCCCGAGACCCTGCCGAATCTGCTCCTCGGAGAAGCCGATGGCCTCGCCGACCGCGACCAACTCCCGCGGCGCGCGCAGTTGGAGGTGACTGGTCGGGTTCGCGCTGACGACGTACGGCGCGTCGTACTGCGTGACAATCTCTCGCAACTTTCGGAGGTCCTGTAGCGCCTGCACGCGCGGCCCACCGTCGTCGCGCAGGACCCGCGAGAGATCGAATTCCACGCGAGTCCCGTGGTCGGCCGCGGCCTTCGCCAGCACGTGGTTGAAGTCCCCCCGGCCACGCATGGGGTGGGCCAGCACGTCCACGCGGTCGGACTCGACCGCGAAGCGATTCAGGGCGTTCGTCCCGCCGTGGAGCGCCAGTATCGTGTGCTTCGGTCGGTAGTTCCCGACGTGGCCCGCCGCCACGTCCGGGTTCTCGGCCCGAATCTCGATGGCGTCCACCACGTCCACGTCGTACTCCGCGGCGACGCGCTCGGGGTCGTAGTCGGGCGTCGAGTCGCTGTGATTGCGCACGACCACGCCGTCGAAGCCGTACCGCGCGGCGGTGGCCGCGAAGCGCGCCGCGGTGCTGTCGCCGTCGGGGTGAGCGTGAACGCCCTCGTAGCGTGGCATAGCGGTGTCTCGTCGTGGACGTTCTCCCGGCCCGGATTTGGGTCTGTCCCTTCGCGGTCGGGATTCGTCGGCCGTCCGTCGTCGCTCGCGCGGACTCCCGAGAACGAACCGCGGCCCGCGGACTCTCGACGGCTCAGTAATAGAAACGGAAACCCGGAATCGACGCCTTCAGAACTGATACCGCCGGTCGTCCTTCTGCTGTTGCTGGGGGAACGACTGGCCGCCGCCGGTCATCTCGTCGTAGGTCATCCCCGAGAGGTACTCGTCGTAGGTCACGTCGTAGCCGCTCCGGAGGTGGAAGTCCAGATTCCCGGTGTCCACCGTGCGCTGGAAGAGCATGTGGACCGCCCGGCGGACGAGGTCGTCGGTGTCCTCGGGGTCGAGCGCGGCCTCCAGCAGGGCCAGTTCGTTGCGCGTCTCGCCGTCCAGTTCGACCGAAAGCTCCTCGCCGAGGGCCGAGTACTCGCCTTCCACGTCGTCCTGTAGGTCGTCCAGACTCATGCCCGGAGGATTGGCGGCCCGGCGGAAACGCCTTTCGACTGGTCGCGTCCGGGCGTCGGCCGGGAACAGTTTCCCGGCAGTCCGCCTCACCGGAGGTCCGCACCGCACTCCCGACACTGCGCTCTGTCGGCCCAGTTCCTCGTGCTGCACTCGGGACACTCGGCACCGCCGGACTCCGACTCGGGCGACAGCGAGAACGAGGCCAGCGCCCCGGCGACCAACAGCGCGCCGCCGACCGCGAACAGACCGGTGACTCCGTAGAGCGTCATCGCCAGTCCGGCGAAGACGAGCGTCGCCCCGACCACCATCATCGAGCGTGCGACCGTCACGTTTCGCCGGTGACGGTGCGGTCGCATAAATCGGCCTCGCTTCGACCTGTACTCGCCGACCCGTACTCGCCCGGTTCGCCCGACCGGTGCGACCGACACTTACCTTCAAGTGTTACGACGTCGTCCCGTGGTTCGGGATCACACATGCAGAAGAACGTCGGAGGACTCGACGAGGGGATTCGAATCACGCTCGGACCGCTGCTGGTGGTACTCTCGATAGCGTCGCTGCAGGGAACCGTCCGACTCCGCCCGGCGGTGACCGCCGGCGCGTTCGCCGTCGGCGCGGTGCTGACCGTCACCGGTCTGACCCAGACGTGTCCGGCGAACAGCGCGATGGGCCGGAACACCTACCGACCGACCGAGAAACTCGGCGAGGAGGCCCGAGCGGTCCGACAGCGCGCGCTCCAGTAGCCCGGAGACGAATCGAACCGCCGTCCCTTTATCCGCGTCGTCCCTACCCCGCGCCAATGAGCGACGCCGCATCGGACGACGCCGACTACTCGCTCCCCGACGACCTCCCGGCGGTCCGCGACGCCCTGATTTCGTGGTACGAGGCCGACCACCGCCAGTTCCCGTGGCGCGAGACCGACGACCCCTACGAGATTCTGGTCTCGGAGGTCATGAGCCAGCAGACCCAACTCGGCCGGGTCGTGGAAGCGTGGGAGGCGTTTCTCGACCGGTGGCCGACGCCCCAATTGCTCGCGGACGCCGACCGCGCCGACGTGGTGGGGTTCTGGACCGACCACAGCCTCGGCTACAACAACCGCGCGAAGTACCTCCACGAGGCCGCCGAGCAGGTAGTCGAAGAATACGACGGCGAGTTCCCGGAGTCGCCCGAGGAACTCCAGAATCTGATGGGTGTGGGCCCGTACACCGCGAACGCGGTCGCCTCGTTCGCGTTCAACAACGGCGACGCCGTGGTAGACACCAACGTCAAGCGCGTCCTCCACCGCGCCTTCGACGTGCCCGACGACGACGCGCTCTTCGAGGAAGCCGCCAGCGAAGCGATGCCCGAGGGCCAGTCCCGCGTCTGGAACAACGCCATCATGGAGTTGGGCGGCGTCGCCTGCGAGCAGTCGCCGAAGTGCGACTCTGCGGGGTGTCCGTGGCGCGAGTGGTGTCACGCCTACGAGACCGGCGACTTCACCGCGCCGGACGTGCCGACCCAGCCGAGTTTCGAGGGGTCGCGCAGGCAGTTCCGGGGGAAGGTCGTCTCGATTCTGAAGGAGTACGACGAACTCCCCCTGTCGAAACTCGGTCCCCGCGTCCGGGTCGATTACGCGCCGGGCGGGGAGTACGGCCGGGAGTGGCTGGAGGGACTCCTCTCGGACCTCGCGGACGACGGACTGGTCGACGTCGAAGAACGGGACGGAGACACCAGGGCCCGACTCCGTCAGTAGGTTAATTCGGGGTGAACCCACTAGGACATTTGTTACTTCATCCAGTGAGGTTCTGGAGCGGGTAGGCAGTGGCGCATCATGGACCGTCATACGAAATCCTCTGCAACGACCGGCAATGATGCGGGTATACAGGTGAGGTTTTAAGACAGTCAGATGAGTGCCACGAAACCATGGCCAATTACTACCTCGCTGTCTGTACGAACGGGCATCTCATTGACTCAGAGAAAGCAGAGGACGTGAGTGTCCAGCAAATCAAAATAGACGAACCGGTCACCTCGCAACAGGTAATCAATCCAGATTATGCGGCACCCTACGCGTACTGCCCGAACTGTGGGGGTGAAGTCCGGACAACATGCCCGGATTGTCATCATCATATCCAAACCGAGTACAATGGCCCGCCCTATCCCGGTAAGGACAGTATCCCGAGCTATTGCCATGGATGCGGCGAATCACATCCGTGGACCTCGACTGTCGAGGCGCAGAAACAACGCGATGGAGACTTCATCGATATTGATGACTCAAAGATCGATGGGCAGTTCTACCCCGCGCTCGTGTACGAAATTAACCTTTGTTATAAGACCAAAGCAGATCATGCAGTCTTAGTTCTCAACCGGAAGTTAATCGAGAGTCTAACTATCGACATCCTGCGGGCAACGAACGGCATGGAGGCGGTTGACCTCTGGTTCGATACGGAAAACAGCATCACACTTCCGCTCTCGACATTAATTGAGAATCTGAAATCACAGCGGGAGGAAATCAAGAAATATGGGCCAACGCTCGATGAAGCGTTTTTCCGGGCAGTCGAGAAGTTGAAGTACCGTGGTGATGCGTCCGCGCATTCGGTTGAGGAGCATCCCTTGCGAGGGGACTTGAAGGAGCAGTCAGAATTGGCCACGACCGTTGCAAAAATCCTGTTCCGGCTCCGAACAGAAGCCAAAACCGCTCATCGGAAATAATACAACCAAACCTAAATGTCGAAAAACTCGTCGCCCGCCTCCGTCGCTGAGTCCGGTTCGACCGCTCGTTTCGACCTGTAACTGAAGCGCCTGCTTCACCCTACCGAAAGCGTTTATCCCGACCCGTGGAACGACCGTCCATGACCCTCCGCCGCCGCGAAACGCTCGCGCTGTCCGGCGCGTTCCTCGCCGGACTCGCGGGGTGTACCGGAAGCGACGACCCGCAGACGACCGGAACTGCGACCGACACGACCCGCGACACGTCTACGTCCGCCGAGCCGGCGACCGAGACGACCACCGAATCGCCCGGTTTCGACGACCTCGACGCGCCGTCGTTCCCGCAGATCGACCCCGCGACCGACCCCGAGATTGCCGAGGATCTGCTCGCCGACCAGATTCGGGGCAACGTCGCGTTCGCGCTCGACCTGCTCGAAGTCCTGCGCGACCAGCGGGACGCGCCGAACTGCTGTTACTCGCCCTACAGCGTCTCGGTCGCGCTGGCGATGACGTACGCCGGGGCGCGCGGCGAGACGGCCGCGCAACTGGCCGACGCGCTCCACTTCGTCCTCGACCGCGAGGACCTCCATCCGGCGTTCGCGTCGCTGGCGGCCGAGTTCGAGCGCCGCAACGCCGACGGGACGGAAGCGAACGTCCGGACGGTCTCCGGCGACGACGGCGAGGACCCCGGCCCGGCCTTCGAACTCACGACGGCGAACGCCGTCTGGGGACAGGAGGGCTACCCCTTCCGCGAGGAGTTTCTGGACCTGCTCGACGCCTACTACGGCGCTGGCCTGCGACTCGCGGACTTCCGGGGGTCGCCCGAGACGGCCCGGAAGCGAATCAACTCGTGGGTCGCCGACAACACGGGCAACCGAATCGAGGACCTGCTCGTGCGCGGGTCCATCGACCAAACTACTCGCCTCGTGCTGACGAACGCGGTCTACTTCTCGGCGCGCTGGAAGGTGCCGTTCTCCGAGGAGGAGACCGAACCGCGCGAGTTCACCGCGCTCGACGGGACGACGACCGAAGTGCCGACGATGCACCAGTCGATAGAGGTCCAGTACGCCGAAATCGAGGGGCACCAGTTGGTCGAACTCCCCTACGCCAACGAGGCCACGAGCATGGTCGTCGTCCTCCCCGCCGCGGGCGAGTTCGAGGACTTCGAGGCGTCGCTGACGGTGGACCGACTCGCCACCATGCTCGACCGGACGACCGAGGCGCTGGTGGACCTCGCGCTCCCGAAGTTCAAGGTCGATTCGTCGGTCGGCCTCGTGGAGGCGCTGAAGTCCCTCGGCGTGGAGCGAGCGTTCGGCCCCTCTGCCGACCTGAGCGGGATGAGCGCGGAGGAGGACAGCGGTCTCTCCGTCAGCGACGTCCGCCACCGGAGCGTCGTCTCGGTGGACGAGCGCGGGACCGAGGCCGCGGCCGCGACGGCGGCGATAATCGCGGAGGACGCCCCGCCGAGGCAGGTCGAGATGCGCGTGAATCGTCCGTTCCTGTTCTACGTCCGGGACCGCCCGACGGAGACGCCGCTGTTCGTCGGGCGCGTGACCGACCTCTCCGGGGCGTGACCCACTTCTTCGGGACGTGATGTTCGGTCCCACAGAAAATAGCGGACAGCACCGCCCGCCCCTGACCCGGCGCATCGGCGTTCCTCCGAGCAAGCAAATCCCTAGTTCTCTTCACGAAGCGAACCCGATGCGCCCGCCGTCTGCGAAGTTCGCTTCGTTCACGTTCTCCGACCGCGTTCGCTACGGCCAGAGCCCTCTGCTCGATTTCGCCTCGCCGACGCGTTCGAGCGCGACGACGTAGGCGGCGTCGCGCCAGCTCAGGTCACGGGCCTCGACTTCGGCCCGCACGTCGTCCCACGCCGAGAGCATGTGGGATTCGAGTTCGTCGTTGACGCGTTCGAGCGACCACTGACGCCGGTTGATGTCCTGCAACCACTCGAAGTACGAGACGGTGACTCCGCCCGCGTTCGCCAGAATGTCCGGAATCACGGCGACACCGCGCTCGTTCAGAATCTCGTCGGCGGACGAGGTGGTCGGGCCGTTCGCGCCCTCGACCACGACGTCGGCCTGCACGTCGCTGGCGTTGTCCGCGGTGATGACGTTCCCGATGGCGGCCGGAATCAGCACGTCCACGTCGAGTTCGAGGACTTCCTCGTTGGTGAGCGTGTTCGGCGCGTCGTACTGCATCACGGCCTCGGGTTGCTCCTCGTGGGAGGGCACCGCGTGGGTATCGAGTCCCGTCGTGTCGTAGGCCGCGCCGTTCACGTCGCTGACCGCGACGACGTTCGCACCCCAGTCGTCGAGCAGGCGGGCCGCGTTCGCGCCGACCGAACCGAAGCCTTGGACCGCCACGGTGGCCTCGTCTACGGTCTTGTCGTAGTACCGGAGCGCCTCGCGGGCGATGATGGCGACCGAGCGACCGGGCGCCTCTTGGCGGCCCTCGCTTCCGCCGATGACCGGCGGCTTGCCCGTGACGACGCCCGGCGTCGTCTCGCCCTCCTGCATCGAGTAGGCGTCCATGAACCACGCCATCGTCTGGGCGTCGGTGCCCATGTCGGGCGCGGGGATGTCCTGTTTCGGCCCGATGGTGTCCCGAATCTCCTCGGCGAACCGCCGGGTCAGGCGCTCTTTCTCCTCGGTGCTGAGGTCTTTCGGGTTCACGACGACGCCGCCCTTCCCGCCGCCGAACGGCAGGTCCATCACGGCGCACTTCCACGTCATCCACATCGACAGCCCGACGCACTCCTCGGCGGTCACGTCGGGGTGGAAGCGCAGGCCGCCCTTGTACGGGCCGCGCACGTCGTCGTGCTGGGCGCGATAGCCCGTGTACACCTCCACGCTCCCGTCGTCGCGTTTCAGCGGCACGCCGACCTCGACCACTCGCGTCGGGTGCTTGAGGCGTTCGATGACGCCCTCGTCCACGTCGACGTGGGTCGCCGCCGCCGAGAGCTGTCGCAGCGCGGTTTGGAGCGCCGATTCGGTCTCGGAGTACTCGTCCGTCTCGGAGTCGTCGAGTGTGTTCGTTGCCATTCGTTGTACCTACTCGCAGGGCATCCGTCGATTGCGCATCGCGCTGCCACAGTCGTCGCACTCGCCGGGGTGGCTACTCGCGCTCACCGTCTCGCCGCACTTCAGGCACTCGTACTCGTAATCTGCGTCCGCGTCGTAGTCTGGGTCGCGGGTTTTCATTCGGTAAATATTGCTAAACGGCTCCCCGAACATGGACTGTCTCGTTGAATAGTAACCCGTACCCCCCGGACGCGTTGTTTACTATTCAACCCCTGAGGGCCGCGCCCGGTTCTCGAACAGTGACGCGAACAGTTTCCGCTCGATTCGCCGAACGTGGTCGTAGAACGCGGTGTGAGAGATGTCCAGCATCTCGGCCACTTCCCGACCGGTCACGTCGCGCTTCGAGTCGAAGAACCCCGCGTGGTAGGCCATCTGAGCCACCTCCAACTGTCGCTCGGTGAGGTCGTCCACGAGTCGCCCGGTCCGCCCGCGCGTGTCCAGCGCCCGCGTTCGCTCGCGCTGCGCGACCGGTTCGGCCCCGTCGTACGTGTTCGAGACCACCTCGTCTATCGAGCGCGTCGTCACCGAATCGGGAACGTCCACCGTCAACGAGACGCCCTCCGGGGTCGCCTCGAAGCGCCGGAGAACCGCCCCGTGGTCGGCCAGCACCGCGGTCACGAACTTCTCGCGCAGGCGGAGACCGACCAGACCGCCCTCGTCGGTCTCCCGAATCGACTCCGCGTCCGCGACGCCGACCGATTCGTCGGCCGCCGCGACCACGCGGTCGGGCGGCGCGCCCTCGACGGTGGCGAACACGAGCGTCGTCCCGTCGTCGCCCGTTACGTCGCCCTCGACCGCTATCGTCGCCCCGGTCTCGCTCGCGAGGCGGGCGAGGAGCGCGCTCGGGTCGGCGACGCGGTATTCGAGTTCGAACACCGTGTCGCTCTGGAGCGCCTCCTTGCGCTGGACCGCGTTGATGGCCGACGCCACGGTGTCGCCGAGTTCCCGGAGGACCGACCGAACCATCTCGTCGAAGGCGTCGGGGCTGTCGGCGTAGACGGTCAGCGTCCCGAACAGCACGTCGTCGTACGCCAGCGGAATCGACAGCACCGACTGGAAGTCCCGCGACACCGCCTCCTTCCCCCACCGGCCGGTCCGGAGGTGTTCGGCGACGTTCGAGACGAGCGTCGCCTCCCGGCGCTCGGCGGTCCGGACGCTCGGTTCGACCGTCTTCGGGTCGCCGTCGAACTCCAGTGGCACGGCGTCGAGGTACCCCTGTTCGGCCCCGGCCCACGTCCGGGGTCGGAGCGTCCGGTTCAGCGCGGTCGTCCCGCCTATCCACGCGAACCGGAAGCGGTCGTCGGCGGTCAGTCGCTCGCAGACGGCCGTCTCTATCTTCTCGCGGGACTCCGCGCCGACGAGCGCTTGGTCTATCTCCCGGATGAACTCGTTGACCCGGTTGAGCTGCGAGAGCCGCTCGTTCTGGCGCTGGAGTCGCCGGTCGCGCTCCCGGAGTTCGCCGTCGCGCTCCACCCGGTCGAACGCCGCCTCGGTCGTCGCGGCCAGCAGTTCCGCGACCTCCTCGGCCACCTCGTCGAAGGTCCCGTCGGCGGCGGCCGCGACGAAGACGCCGTGGTCGCCCAGCGGCACAGCGACGTAATCGCCGAGCGTCGAGAACGGCGACCGAGGAACGCGGTCGGGTCGGTCGCCGCGGCCAGCTCCGTCTCCGTGGTCGGTCCGGTCCGTGATGCCGGTCCAGTCCGTAGTGTCGGGTCGGCTTCCGCGGCCGGTCCGACCACTGAGGTCGCACGTTCGCGTCTCGTCCTCCACGAAGGCGCGGGTGACGGGGCTGTCGCGGTCGAGGCGCAACTCCGGGAGCACCCCTACGAGGTCGGTGAACTCGTCGGAGACCGCCGTCGGGTAGAGGACGTTCTCCTCGCTGTCGAACCGGTAGAGCGCCGCGGCCGCGGGCAGAATCGAGTCGGCGTCCGTCACCACGCGGTCGGCTATCTCCGACTTCGTCTCGGCGTACAGCAGGTCCCGGCTGGTCCGGTGGAGTTGCGTGAGCGCCCGCTCGCGTTGCTTGCGCTTGGTGATGTCGCGGCAACTGTAGAGGGTCGTCCCACCCTGAATCGAGACCTGCCGGACGTTGACCAGCAGGGTGTGTTCCCGGCCGTCCTCGTCGGTCGCGGTACACTCGATGTTGGTCAACACGCCCTCGGCGTCGAGTCGGTCGGGGTCGAAGAGATCCTCGCCCAGTAGCTCGTCGATGGTCCCGAGACCGTGTATCTCCTCGGCGCTGTAGCCGAAGATGAAGTGGACGTTCGGGCAGACGTAGGTGAACTCGCCGTCGTCGTCGGTGACCAGCACGGTGTCGGTCATGTTGTTCAGCGTGACGCGGTGGAGTTCCTCGGACTCGCGCAGTTCCTCCTCCAGTCGGACGCGCTCGGCGACTTCCCGGCCGGCCACGACGAGACGGCCGACTTCCTCGTCGGCAGCGTCGAGACGGTCTGCGTCGTCGTCGGCAGCGTCGAGGCGGTCTGCGTCCTCGTCGTCGAGGCGGTCCGCGTCGCGGTCCTCGCCCGCGACCGGCCGGACCGTGAACTCGAATCTGGCTTCGTTGCCGGTTCCGCCGTCGCTCGCTCGGCCGGTCCCGTCGCCGCTACCGCCCGGCACTCCCGCCTCGAACTCGGCGTACTCCCCGCGGCGCGCGCGGTGAATCGCACGCTGGAGGTCCCGCGACGAGTCGTCGGTCCACGGGAGACCCCAGAATCGCTTGCCGAGGACCGCCTGCTCGTCCCGGCCGAGCGCGTCGAGCGCCCCCCGGTTCACGCGGCGGACCGTCCCGTCGGCGTCGAGGACCGCGCTGAACTGCTCCGGCGTGGCGAAAAACGACTCGAACTGGTCGGCGCGCTCGCGCCGGCGGCGCTCGTCCGCGCCTCGCTCGACGGCTTCCCGGCACCGACGCCGGAGCGTCTCGCCGTCGGCGTCCGCCGGGAGGTAATCGGCGACGCCCGCCGCGATGGCGTCGCTGGCGAGCGATTCGCTCCCGTCGGCCGGGACCAGCACGAAGGGGAGGGCGACCCCGTGCGACCGGAGCGCGTCCAACAGGTCGAGACCGGTCTCGCCGTCGAGCCGTCCAGCACTGACCACGCAATCGACCGCGGTGCGTCGGTCGGTCGCCGTCCCGACCGCTTCCTCGACCGTCTCGACGGTCTGCACGGCGAACGCGTCGTCCGCGGCGAACGCCGAGCGAAACTGTTCGCGCCATCCGACCGGTCCCGCGAGGAGGACGCGAAGTCGTCCGTCGGACGGTCGCGGTGCCCGAGTCGTATCCATCGGCGCGACGTAGCGGCCGCCGACCCAAGAGTCTTCGCTGTCGCCGACGCTCGTCCGTACCTATTTGTCGCTCGCTTCCGACGGGAGTGGTATGCCGGACACGCCACACGTCGTCGCAATCTGTGGCAGTTTGCGAGACGAGAGCGTCACCCGCGTCGCGCTGGAGACCGCGATCGAAACGGTCGAAGACGAGGGCGGCGAGGCCGAACTGCTCGACCTGCGCGAGTACGACCTGCCCGCGTACGACCCCGACACCGACGACGCCGACGCGGGCGACGCCGACCGACTCAAACGCGAGGTCCGGGCGGCCGACGCCATCCTGCTCGGGTCGCCGATGTACCACGGGTCGTACTCGTCGGTGCTGAAGACTGCCATCGACTACTGCGGGTTCGACGAGTTCGAACACAAGACCGTGGGTCTGCTCGCGGTCTCGGGCGGGAGCTTTCCCATCACGGCGCTCGAACACCTCCGGTCGGTCTGTCGCGCGCTCGACGCGTGGGTCCTACCCCATCAGGCCGCGGTCCCGCGCTCTCACTCGGCGGTTCGAGACGGGACGTTCACCGACGAGACGGTGGCCGAGCGCGTCCGGGAACTCGGCCGCGAGGTCGTCCACTACGCCAACATCGAACCGGCCCCGCCGACGATGGAGAGCGAGGAGAACGTCGGTGCGGTTGACTGAGGTTTAAACCGACCATCCCTGCCCCTTCCGCAGGTCCCTTCCCCGTGGTCGCCCTTACTGGAACTATGCCGGAGACGAACCGCAAGTACCTACTGGCGAAGCGTCCCGAGGGCAAACCCGACCGCGACACCTTCGAGTTAGTCGAAGAGGATGTGCCGGACCCGGACCCCGGCGAAGTGCTGGTCCGGACGCTCTACCTCTCGGTAGACCCCTACATGCGCGGCCGGATGGACGCCGGAGAGTCGTACGCCGACCCGTGGGAGGTCGGCGACCCGCTCCGGGCCGGCGTCGTCGGCGAAGTCGTGGAGTCGAACGGCGCGGGCTTCGAGGCGGGCGACGTGGTGGCGGGAGACCTCCACTGGGCCGACTACGCGACCGCTCGGGGGAGCGACCTCCAGTCGGTGAATCCCGACCTCGCGCCGATTTCGACCGCGCTCGGCGTCCTCGGGATGCCGGGTCGGACCGCCTACTTCGGCACCCGCGAGGTCGCCAAGCCGAAAGCCGGCGACACGTTCGTCGTCACGGGCGCGGCCGGGGCGGTCGGGTCGGTCGCCGGCCAAATCGCCAAGCAGTCGGGCGCTCGCGTCGTCGGCTTCGCGGGGTCGGACGAGAAGGTCGCGTTCCTCGAAGACGAACTCGGCTTCGACGCCGGAATCAACTACAAGGACACCGACGACTACCGCGCGGCGCTGGACGAGGCCGCCCCGGACGGCGTGGACAGCTACTTCGACAACGTGGGCGGTCCCATCACCGACGCCGTCTTCTCGAAGCTGAACGTGGACGCGCGAGTCGCGGTCTGCGGCCAGATTTCGCTGTACAACGCCGAGGAGATGCCGACCGGACCGCGAAAGCTCGGCAAGCTCATCGAGACACGAGCGACGGTCGAGGGCCTGCTCGTGGGGGACTTCGCGCCGCGCTTCGAGCAGGCGACCCGGCAACTCGGCGAGTGGGTCGCCGAGGGAGAGATTCAGTACCGCGAGACGGTGACGGAGGGCTTGGAGAACGCGCCCGACGCCTTCCTCGGCCTGTTCGAGGGCGAGAACATCGGCAAGCAACTCGTGCAGGTCGGCGAGCGCGAGGAGTAACTTATTCTTCGGCGACGACTTCGACGCGCTCGCGCAACCACTCGGCGGCCGCCGCGACCGTCTCGGAGTCCGACCCCGACACCTTCAGTCGGTTCCGTGCGTCGGTGGCGGGGTAGCTCCCGACGGTCACGTCGAACTCCTCGCGCACGCCGGCAACCGCGTCCAGCAGGGAGGCCTCCGGTTGGGGCGTGTAGAGCGTCGCCGAGACCACGTCGCCGCCGAACTCGTCGGCGACCTGCTCGAAGAGCGCCTGCATCTCCGTCGGGACGCCGGGGAACGCGTAGACGTTTTCGAGGACGCAACCGGGACACAGCCCTTCCGGATTCAGGAGCGGTCTGCTCCCCTCGGGTAGTGCCGCCCACGCGTCTACGTCGAGGTCCAACTCGTGGGCCGCGACCGTCTCGGGGTTCTCGTCGCGGTACGCCGCCACGGTCGCTATCACGTCATCGCGGACGGCGTCGTCCACCGCGAGGTCGCGGTCGAACGCGTCGGCGATAGCGTCGGCGGTCACGTCGTCGTGGGTCCCGCCGAGGCCGCCCGTCACGACCACCGCGTCGAAGGAGTCGGCCCACTCGCGGACCGTCTCGGCGACGAGTTCCCGGTCGTCGGGTATCGTCAGGATGCGCGCGACCGTCGCGCCGGCGTCGCTGAGTCGGCCCGCGAGCCACGTCGCGTTGGTGTTCTCGGTGTCGCCCGCGAGCACTTCGTCGCCGACGGTGAGGATAGCGACCTCCATCGACCGAAGGGAAGTCGGCCGCAGACAAAAGGGGCGTGGTCGTGACACCGCTTTCACCCCGGAAACGACCCCTCCGAACGCTAGCCGCGCGCTCGTCACGAAAGAGACAGTAAACGATATTTTACTCCGACGCGTCATTGCTCGGTGAGAAGGTGGTAGCATGCCGGTAGTTCCGCACTACCCCTCCGACGAACCCGACCACGACAGAGAGGCACCGGACTTCGGAGAGATAGTGGACGAGATTCTGGAGCGCGGCGGCCCGTCGCCGAGACCGTCGGCGGCGTGACGATAGCCCGTGCCGTCACAGGTCGCCGACGCGAATCGGCAACCCTTTTGATGCTCCTGTGAGCGCGGAACGGACATGCACAAGATAACGAACAGCGGGTGGGTCGAAGTCGTCACCGGCTGTATGTTCTCGGGCAAGACCGAGGAGCTGCTCCGCAGGCTCCGCCGGGCCGAAATCGCCGGTCAAGAGGTCGCGGCGTTCAAGCCGTCCCTGGACGACCGGTACGGCGAGGGCACGGTGGGGTCGCACAACGGCCGCCAGTGGGACGCGACGGTCGTGGACCCCGAAGACGGCGTCTGGGACATCCCCGAGGAACTGAACGGCGAGGAGGTCGTCGCCATCGACGAGGCGAACTTCTTCTCGGAGGACCTCGTGGCGGTCTGCGAGTTCCTCGCGGACGACGACCGGCGCGTGGTGGTCTCGGGCACCGACCAGACCTTCCGGGGCGAACCCTTCGAACCCCTGCCGCGGCTGGTCGCGCTGGCGGAGTACGTGGACAAGTATCAGGCCATCTGCGCCCAGTGCGGCGAACCGGCGACTCGGAACCAGCGGCTCATCGACGGCGAACCGGCCCACGTCGAGGACCCGACCATCATGGTCGGTGCCGACGAGTCCTACGAAGCGCGATGTCGGAACTGTCATACCCTCCGGACCGACTAGAGTCGAGCAATGACCCAGTGGGTCGAGAACCCGACCGGCGGGCGCGACCGCGGTCCCGCGGCGCTCGCTCGGGCGTGGCTGGAAGTCCTCACCGGTCCCCGGCGATTCTTCGAGCGAGGTATCGCGCCGGGCGACCAAGCGCCGGGCCTCGTCTTCGCCATGACGGTCGTCCTGCTGGAGGAGGCGACCCGGTTCGCGCTGGTCCCCGGCGCGGCACCCTCCGTCGGCGGTCGTCCCGCGCTCGCGGCGCTGTTCGGTCTCGCGCTCGCCACGGTGTTCGTCGCCCCCGCGGTCCTCCACCTGACGGCGGCGCTCCAGACGGTCCTGCTGATGGCACTCGTCCGCGACCGCGCGGGCACCAGCGAGACGGTGCAGGTCATCGCCTACGCGACCGCGCCGTGCGTCCTCGCGGGGATTCCGAGTCCCACGCTCCGGGGCGCCTGCGCGCTCTACGGCGCGGTCCTGTTCTTCGTGGGCCTCCGGACGGTCCACGAGACCTCGACGCTCCGGGCGCTCGTCGCCGGCGCGATTCCCGCCGCGATAGTGTTTGGCTACGCCTTCCGAGGGTTCGCGGCCGCGAACGAACTGGTCGTCTGGAACGCCAGCGAGGTCTGTTTCCGGGTCGTGGAGTTGGGCGCAGAGGTCTGCGTGGCGGTCTGAGAGTGGGTTCTCCGGTCGTTTCGACTCACCAAATGTCTCCACCTCGGTGCGTGCTGGCGCGACCCGTCAGTGGTCGCGCCTTCAGCGCGCGAGGGATGAGTAGCGAAACGAAGTGAGCAACGCAATCGGTTGGGGAGGACGTGGCCGCCGCGGTGCCGTGCGGTTGCAGTGCGGTTGACTCCCATGCTCAAGCCTGAGGCTAGCTTCTCGTCGCGTTCCCCCTCCTCGCTACTGACGATACCCACTCCTCGCCCGTCTTTTCGCCTCGACAAACTCCGACCCGCCCACTTATAAGACCGTGCCCGACGAACTGTACGCCATGCTCAATCTCATCCTCGACGACTTCATGGTCGAGTTGAAGGACGGAGCCATCCAAAACGTCGGCCCCTCGAACAAGTCCGGGACCGCGAAACTGTTCGACGTGGAGTCGGCCGAGGCCCGCGAGTTCGGCGACAAGCGCGTGAAAATCGTCTGCGAGGACGACGAGGGCAACGAAGTACAGGTCGCGCTGTTCCCCGAGCAGGTCCGCGACATCGCTGACGACATCGAGGCGATGGAAGACGACAGCCCGGTCTTCGAGTAGGCGCTGAATTTCGGGCGTGACTGCAACAGCGACGCGGGTTATCATCGACTTCTCTGAAACCGCCCAGCACCGTCCGGCCTCGCCACCATACAGCACCGCAATCGCCGCCGCATCGCCCAGCACCGAACGGTATCTGGGTTCAACTGTCCCGGTCAACTTTAAAGTTCTCTCGCGTCCCAATCCGATGGGATGGGACACGACGAGCCCGACGATTCGCACGACCACGAGGACCCCCAGAAGGGCGACCACTACCAGCACCGGGACGGGACCGACGAAATCGTCTTCGCCGTCGAGGAGAGCCACGTCTTGGCGATTCGGGAGTATCGGCGCGTGGAGGACTTCGCGCAGGCGGTCGCGGACGCCGAGTACGTGGGCACCCACGAGGGCGTCGCGGACCTCCCGGGCGCGGAGGCGTTCGAGGAGGAGTAATTTGTCTCGATTCGGCGGGCCAGTTTCGACAACAGTTTTAGGCCGGGGCTATATTTCTCGCGTATAAGATGGGTTCGTGTATCATCTGCGGGACTCCTGCCGACGGTGCCATCTGCGACAGCCACGAGCAGGACGTCCTCTTCGAATTCGCCGGCGACAACCCGAATCAGTTGACGCCGGGACGGTATTACAGCGGAACAGTAGACGGCTTCGCCGAGTTCGGCGTCTTCGTCAACATCGGAGACCGAGTGACCGGCCTGCTCCACAAGAGCGAGCTCGACCAGCGACTCGACTCGCTCGACTGGGACGAGGGCCAGACCGTCTTCGTTCAAGTCACCGGCGTCCGCGACAACGGCAACGTGGACCTCGGCTGGTCGATTCGCCAGTCCGAACGCGAGTTCCGAGGGAAGCTCATCGACGACCCCGAGAAGGGCGCTATCCTCCCCGAAGAGGCCGATACCGACGACGCCGACGAGACCGACGACCAGCAGGCGACCACCGACGGCTCCGGCACGGTCGACCCCGCCGAACGGCAGGCGGCCGAGACCAGCGAGTCCACCGACGAGTCCGAGCCCGAGCGGGACGCCGAGAGCGAGCAGGAAACCGAGAACGAGCAGGAAGCTGAGAGTGAACAGGACACCGAGCGCGAGGCCGAGGAGACGACCGACGCCGACGAGTCTGACTCCGAACGCGCCCGCGTCACCATCGACAGCCTGAGCGACCGCGTGGACGAGCAAGTCCGCATCGAGGGCGAAGTCGTCGGCGCGCGCCAGACCAGCGGCCCGACCGTCTTCGAGGTCCGCGACGAGACCGCGACCGTGGACTGCGCCGCGTTCGTGGAGGCGGGCGTCCGCGCCTACCCCGAGGTCGAGACCGGCGACCACGTCCGACTCGACGGCGTGGTCGAGCTCCGGAACAACGAGCTACAGGTCGAGACCGACGAACTGGAGAAGCTGGCGGGCGAGGACCGCGAGGCCGTCGAGAACCGACTCGAAGCCGCGCTGACGAGTGAGGCCCGACCGGACGACGTGGACCTGCTGGCCGACCACGAGTCGGTCGCCGCGGTCCACGGCCGCATCCGCGACGCCGCCGAGGAGATTCGGCGCGCCGTCATGGAGTCCCGTCCGGTCATCGTCCGGCACAACGCCACCGCCGACGGCTACGTCGCCGGTGCCGCAATCGAGCGCGCGGTCCTGCCGCTCGTCCGCGACGAACACGCCAAGAGCGACGCCGAGTACCACTTCTTCGACCGGCGGCCGCTCGAAGGCGGCGACTACGACATGGCCGACGCGACGAAGGACGTGACGACGATGCTCGACAACCGCGAGCGCCACGACGAGAAACTGCCGCTGTTCGTCCTCGTCGCCGCGGGGAGCACCGACGAGTCCCGTGACGGTCTCGAACTGCTGGACATCTACGACGCGCCGCGAGTCACCGTGGACGCGGGCTACCCCGACGAGGGCGTGGCCGACCTCGCCGACGTAGCGGTCAACCCCTACCTCGACGGGACCGACGCGGCGGACCTGACGGTCGGCGTCCTCGGTGCGAACGTCGCGGCCCACGTCAACGCCGACGTGCGCGAGGACGTCTCGCACCTCCCGGCGGTCAGTTACTGGGACGACGCGCCCGACGACTACACCGACCTCGCCAGCGACGCGGGCTACGACGCCGACCACACCACGGCGCTCCGCGAGGCCGTCGCGCTCGAAGCGTTCTACCAGTCCTACGAGGACAAGCGCGAGCTCATCACGGACCTCCTCTTCGAGCACGAGAAGCGCGACCTCGCCGAACACGTCGGCGAGCAGTTCCGCGAGAAGCTGGAGACCGAACTCGACACCGTGGAGCCGAACCTCTCGGTCCGGGGCGCGAACGGCGTCTCCTTCACCGTGCTGGACACCGAGGCGTTCACCCACCGCTTCGACTTCCCGCCGACGGGTGTCCTGCTGGACGAGATTCACCGCCGCGAACTCGGCGCGGAGGGCGCGCCCGGCGACGAACACGTCACGCTCGGCTTCGGCGAGGACGAGATTCACGTCAGGAGCGACGGCCGGGTCAACGTCCGCGAGGTCGCCGCCGACGCCGCCGACGAGGCCCCGAACGCCGGTATCTCGGCGAAGGGCACCCGCGACGGAGCCGTCGAGTTCCTCACGGGCGAGCGCGACGCCGCGCTCGACGCCGTGGTCGAGGCCATCAGCCAGCGACTGTAGTCGGTCCGCGAAACGCCGATTCTCCTTCTCGAACTCAGACGAGTCGGACTGCCGAGTTCGCGTCGCTCGTTACTCGGAGTTCGCCTCGGACTGCCGGACGGTTTCTGCAGCGTCCGGCGCGCGCGTCCCGACGAGCGCGACGAGTCCGACGCCGACCAGTAAGACCGCGCCGAGCGCCGCCAGCATCGTCGGGAGCGCGGCGACGGCGAGCGCTCCGGCCGCGAGTTTGAGCGGTGCGACCGCGACCGACCGGAGCATCGAGACGGTGCTGAGAACCGACGCCCGGCCGCGCGACCGAATCTCGTCGTTGATGCGGCCGTCGGCGAGCGGCCGCGACGTGGCCGCGAGCGCCCGCAGGACGAAGAACAGGGGGAGCGCGACCCACGGTTCGACCGCCACCGCGAGCAGGCCGGCCGCCGCGAGGACGGGCGCGACCCGGAACCACGTCGAGACGCCGACCAGCGACTCGACGCGACCGGTTTGGCTCGCCGCGACGGCCGAGACGAACGTCAGTCCGGCGTAGACCCCGCCGAGGCGCGCGGGGTCGATGGAGAGTACCTCGACGCCGACCGGTTGGACGAACAGGAGCGCCGCCGAGACGACCCCGAGGAACAGCGACGTGACGGCCACGAATGACCGGAGTCGGGGCCGAGCGAGCGCGGTCCGCGTGACCGCGATGGCCGCCGCGACGGAGAGGTGGTCGGAGTCGTCGGGCGTGTCCCCGACGCTCTCGGCCGTCTCCTCGTGTTTCTCCGAAATATTCTCGTTAGCTTTCGGGGTCGCTGTACGTTCCTCGGCCCGCTCCGACGGCACCGCGGCGACGAGCAGGCCGACGCCCGCTATCAGCGCCGCGGCGTCCAACGCCCACGGCAGGAGGTGGCTGACCGCGTAGGCGCGACTCCCGACGAGGGCCGCGCCCGCCTGCCCCGCGAGGCCGAGCGCGCGGGCGCGACCCGAGACGCGCGCGAACTCGGCCTCGGCGGACTCGGCGGCCAGCAGTTCGTAGAGCCACGCGTCCGAGGCACCGGAGGAGAACGTCGCGCCGACCGCACGGACGACCACCGCCGCGAGGAACGCCGGGAACGAGTGGGCGAGCGCGTAGCCGACCGCGCCGACGGCACCGAGCGCGTTGGCGAGCGCGAGACCGTTCCGGCGGCCGACGCGATCGGCCAGATACCCCGTCGGAAACTCGAACCCGAGGACCGCGACGGTGTAGGTCGCTTCGAGCAGGCCGAACTGCGCGAGCGAGAGACCACGCGACTGGTAGAAGATGACGTAGATGGGGACGGTGAACGCCAGCGACCGCGAGAGGACGTAGCAGTAGAAGACGCCCACCGGACGCGACGGCAGGCGGTCTGCGAGCGCCGCGCGGATTTCGCACACGTCGGGGCGTCTCGGCATGTGGTGTGACAATTGTCACACAACGATTTGAGTCTTCTTTGAGATGTTATCCCATCACATCCGGCCGCGCAAGGCGTCGGGCCGAGCGGGCCGGTCGGCGATTCGTCCGCCAGCGACGTTTTGCCTCGCCGGGGCGTACTGCGTCCGACATGAACGCGTTCGACACGGCGATGGAACTGTACCCCTACGTCTTCCATCCGGGGGTGATGGTCGGCATCGGGGCGGTCGTCCTGATTCACTACGAGTGGGCGGAGCAGGACGCGGACCGAGCGGCGTTCGCGCGCCGTCTCGGTGCCTTCCTCGCCGCGGGGGCCTCCTCGCTCGTTCCGACTGCGGCCTACGTCCTCGTCACCGGGCAGGGGCTCTATCAGGTCACGAAGGGCAACGCGTGGCAGGTGGACGCGCTGGTCGCCTCCGGCGTGCTGTTCGCCGCCGGGGTGACGTGGCTCGTCTGGCACCGCTTCGACTGGGGGTCGCTCGTGCCGGGGTACATGGAGGCCCTCGCCGCCGCGACGGTGCCCTACGCCGCGCTCTCGCCGTTCTGGAACTTCTCGGGCCACGTCACGATGGCGCTCGTCCCGACGCTCTACCTGACGCTGGTCGAGCGCCGGTTCTGGCCGACGCTCGCCGTGCCGGTCGTGATGGTCCCGAACCGGGTGTATCTGGGCGCTCACGACTGGGCGCAGTCGGTCGCCGCGTTCCTCGTCATCGCGGCCGTCGTGGCCGCCGCGTACTGGTACCAGACCGGCGGGGAGGTGCGCGCGGAATCGGACTCGGCGGTTTCGTAGGGATAATCACAAACTATATGTGGTCTTGAACTGCCCAAATCTTCCGAGATAGGTGTAATATGCTGGATATAACTCCAACTGCCGGAACTCCTAGTAGGAAAATGAGATGTTTTGGGACAAAATTATCGGTAGTAATGCCTTTGTAAAATAACCCGACTCCAGCAGCGATTGAGCCAGTAACAAGCAATTGAACGGCAAACCGCCAGTTCGAGGCGTAGAATTTCAGTTGTTTGTCAGTCATGTTTCGGAGTCTTTCTGGCCTAATGGGAATTAGATATACTTCAAATATCATGGCTAAAAGAACAGAATATGCTACGGTGACTCCCATGAATGCATAAGACCAACCATCCGTACCGAAATATGATAACACTATATATAGGAATATCAAAACTATGGCTCTAACTGGGAGGTGGAGAGGTTTTTTCTGAAGTATTGCATACCTATTGGAAGCGAAGAACCAAAATAAAAGGATGATTGGCATTGGGAATAGGAAACAATTGAATCCTTGCACCCCATCTCCAGCAGGTGGTGTGTAGCGATAAGCGAAATCAGCGAGCATTGCCATCAGAATAAACCCATACACTCCGATGAGAAGAAAGACAGCAGTATCTTCATATTCCTTCTCCATTTTGAGAAAACAAATCCGATGAAAGAGTTATAATTTCCGATTCGTCGTTTCCATACCGGACGCGTAGACGACACCCTTTTCCCGACTAACCGACCAAATACCACGTAATGAGTACCGAGACGCCGGACGCCACCGAGACCGAGGCGTTCGAGCGGGTTTGCGAAGAACTCGTCGAGCGCATCCTCGACGGCGACGTAGAGCGCGACGAGTTGGAAAGCGAGAAGCTGTCGGTCTGCTCGGAGCACTCCTCGCCGAAGGTGCCCAAGAACTCCGAACTGCTCGACTACGCGCCCGAGGAGCGCCGCGAAGACCTACAGGAAGTCCTCCAGAACAAGCCGGTTCGGACCGCTTCGGGCGTCTCGCCGGTCGCCATCATGACGAGTCCCCACCAGTGCCCGCACGGGAAGTGTCTCTACTGTCCCGGCGGGCCGGGGTCGGAGTTCTCCTCCTCGCAGAGCTACACCGGTCACGAACCGGCGGCGGCCCGCGGCGTCCAGAACGACTACGACCCCTACGGGCAGGTGACGCTCCGCCTCGAACAGCTGCGCGAAATCGGCCACCCGGTAGACAAGGTCGAACTCATCCTGATGGGCGGGACGATGACCGCGCGCTCCCACGACTATCAGGAGTGGTTCGTCAAGCGCGCGCTGGAGGCGATGAACGACTACGACACCGGTAAATCGCCCGAGCCCGCCGAGGGCGTCAGCTTCGCGGAGGACCCCCAAAACGTCGATTTCCGCTATCTGGAGGACGTCATCGCCGAGAACGAGCGAAACGACGTCCGCGCCATCGGCATCACCTTCGAGACCAAGCCCGACTGGTGTGACCCCGAGCAGATAAATCGGATGCTGGACCTCGGCGGCACGAAGGTCGAGGTCGGCGTCCAGACCACCTACGAGCGAATCAACCGCGAGATGCACCGGGGCCACGGCGTGCAGGCCTCCATCGACGCTAACCGGCGACTCCGGGACTCGGCGTTCAAGGTCGGCTTCCACATGATGCCCGGCCAGCCGGGAATGTCCAAGGAGATGTGTCTCGAAGACTTCCGGCGACTGTTCGAGGACGAGAAGTGGAAGCCCGACTACCTGAAAATCTACCCGACGCTCGTCGTCCGGGGCACCGCGACCTACGACTGGTGGCACCGCGACGAGTACGAACCGCTCCAGAACGAGGAGGCCGCCGAGTTGGTCGCGGAGATCAAGTCGATGATTCCGAAGTACACCCGCCTCCAGCGCGTCCAGCGCGACATCCCCGCGGACTTCATCGACGCCGGGGTCTGGAAGTCGAACCTCCGGCAGTTGGCCCGGAAGAAGATGGACGACCACGGCTGGACCTGCGACTGCATCCGGTGTCGCGAGGTCGGGATGAACGACGAGGACCCCGAGAACGTCGAACTCGACGTGATGACCTACGAGGCCGCTGGCGGCACGGAACACTTCATCAGCTACGAGGACCCCGACAAGGACCTCCTGATAGGCTTCTGCCGCCTGCGCGAACCCGGAAATCCGGTGCGCCGGGAACTCGAAGACGCCGCCCTCGTGCGGGAACTCCACGTCTACGGCCCGATGGTCGAGGTCGGCGACGAGTCCTACGACTGGCAGCACAAGGGCTACGGCACGAAACTGCTCCGGAAGGCCGAGGAGTTGGCGGCCGACGCGGGCTACGGGAAGGTCAGCGTCATCTCGGGCATCGGTGCCCGCGAGTACTACCGCGAGAAGTTGGGCTACCATCAGGACGGGCCGTACGTGAGCAAGCGACTGTAATCGCCGGCAGGTGTTCTCACGCCGCTATGACAGATTCGACGTACACCTCTCCTCTGCCAGTGGCCTCATTACCGCGAGTCCGCTATCCGCCCCATGCACCTCACCCTCTTGGGCTCGGGCGGCGATTCCCAGACCCCGATGCCGACCTGCGACTGTCGCGTCTGCGAACCCGCCCGCGAGAAGGGCCGACCCCACGCCAGACTCGGCAACTCGACCTTCGTCCACGAGGCCGACGCGCTGGTGGACGCGCCCGAGTCCATCTGGGCGATGCTGAACCGCGAGGACGTGACCGACGTGGAGTACATCTTCCTCTCGCACCACCACATGGACCACGTCGGCGGCCTGCGAGTGGTCCAAGCCATCGGTCGCCCGCAGTATCCCCTCGAAGACTGGGACAACGAGGACCCCGCGACGGTCGTGATGAGCGAGACGACGTACGACCGCATCGCCGAGTCGCTCGACATCGAAGCCCAGTACGACGACCGCGGCTACGCCGAGTTCGAGTTTCTGGCGGACGGCGAGACGATGGACCTTGGAGGCGGCATCGAAGTCACGGCCGTCGGCGCACCCTTGGACCCCGGCGGTCCGGAAGACGCTGCGATGGGCTACTGCTTCTCCGAGAGCGACGCCTCGGTGCTCGTCTTCCCCGACGAGACGACGTTTCTAGACCTCGACAAGGTGCCCGACGACCTCGATTTGTGGGTCAAGGAGTGTGGCTACTTCCGGGAGACGGGCGACGGCGAACCCATCATGACCGACGAACTCTGGACCGAGGAGACCGACCACCAGACCACCTTCGACCAGACGCTCGAACAGGTCCGGACCGTCTCCCCCGACCGGACCGTCCTGACCGAAATCGAGGAGATTTACCGGCGTCGCCCCGGCGAGTACGCCGACCTCGCCGACGAGTACGCCGACCTCGACGTCGAGTTCGGGCACGACGGGATGACGTTGGAGGTCTGAAGACGGTCGCCGGGGGGCGCTCCGACTCGGTCGGAAGCGAGCTACGCGAACCCGTTCAGCCCGTGAATCTTCTTCGTGCCCTCGTTGATGGCGAACCCGCCGCCGGTGTTCGAGACGAGCGGGTCGCCGTCGAAGTGGCCGCGGCCGGCGTGGTTGAACGCGATTATTCCCGAATCGATGTTGTACGCCGGACCGCTGACGCTACCGGTCGTCCCGTCGGCCGTCGCCCAGTAGTACCCCATGTTCTTGACCTTCGCTCCCCACCCGGTGTTCCCGTTGTCGCCGCCCGCCTCGCCGCGCGCGTTGACCTCGGTGCGACCGACCTTGAGGTGGCCGTTGTAGGCGACCATCGCGTTCCCCGGCGCGTCTATCTTGCAGTCGTAGAGCGCCAGTCGGTAGGTGTTGTACGACGCGACGGCGCAGGCCTCGTTGTCCCACTTGCACGCGCCGTCGAACGTGATACCGATGGCTTGGGTCGCGCCGACGCCCCCGGTCGCCATCAGCGAGCGCACTTTGACGCTCTCGGGGTCGTCGCGGTTCCCCTTGAGTTCGACGGGGACGCGCTCGTCTCGCTCGCTCTGTTCGGCCCAGTTCGCCAGATACGGCGGCAACATCACGTGTTCGTCGTAGGTGCCCGGCCGGATGTCGATCTGGACCGGCCGCTGGATGAGCCACGGGAACTCCTCGTCGATGGCCGTCTGTATCGACTCGTAGTCGCCGCTCCCGTCGGCGGCGACCTTGACGTAGGTCTTCTCGGTGTTGATGGCGGGTCGGGTCCCGCCGAAGTTGGTCACCTCGGCGCTCCGGGACTCGCTCGTCGGATACTGGAGTCGGTGCCAGTTCGACCCGTCGGCGAGGTAGCGAGCGCCCGTGTCGGTGGCGAGGAACTTCGTGCCCTGCTTCGGTTGGTACTGGCCCCGGTTCGCCTCCTCGTCGCGTATCTCCACGTCCGTATCGAGTCGTTCGAAGTTGCGGTTCATCGGCTCGTGCCAGTTCGAACTCCCCCGCGACGGCGTGCTGTAGTCGTGGTTGGTCATGTCGGAATCTCCCCCGCGGTCGAAGACCCCGACCGCGGACGTACTCGGTCGAGTCCGCGGGGCGTTTGTAGTCTTGTTGGCTCGGTCGTCTGTGGGCGTTCTGACCTCTCTACGTTCGGTTTCGATTCGGCCCGGAATAACCTCCGGGAAACGTAACCGGGATACCGCAGGCCCTGTTTGGGCTACGTATGACCGACGTCAAGCGGGAACTGTCGAGTATCGACCTCGCCGCCGTAGTCGCGGAACTCGGCGCGTACGAGGGCGCGAAACTCGACAAGGCCTACCTCTACGACGACGACCTCCTGCGACTCAAGATGCGGGACTTCGACCGCGGCCGCGTCGAACTCATCGTGGAGGTCGGCGAGACCAAGCGCGCCCACGTCTCGGCCCCGGAGAACGTTCCCGACGCGCCGGGCCGACCGCCGAACTTCGCCATGATGCTCCGCAATCGGCTCTCGGGCGCGGACTTCGCCGGCGTCGAGCAGTACGGCTTCGACCGCATCCTCCAGTTCCACTTCGAGCGCGGCGACGAGGACACCACCATCGTCGCCGAACTGTTCGGACAGGGCAACCTCGCCGTGCTGGACGAGAACAACGAGGTCGTGGACAGCCTCGACACCGTGCGACTCAAGTCCCGGACCGTCGCGCCGGGGAGCCAGTACGAGTTCCCCGACGAGCGCATCAACCCCCTCGAAGTCGAGTACGAGACCTTGGTGGCCCACATGGACGAGTCGGACACCGACCTCGTGCGAACCCTCGCCACGCAACTCAACTTCGGGGGGCTCTACGCCGAGGAGGTCTGTACGCGCGCCGGCGTCGAGAAGGGGAAAGACATCGCGGACGCCGACGAGAGCGACTACGAGGCCATCTTCGAGGCCATCCAGCGACTCGCCGAACCGGTCCGGACCGGGAACTTCGACCCCCGCGTCTACCGGGACGACGACGTGCTGGTGGACGTGACGCCGATGCCCCTCGAAGAGTACGCCGACCGCGACGGCGAGGCGTTCGACACCTTCAACGAGGCGGTCGATTACTACTTCACCAACTTCGTGCCGGAGGGCGAGACGGAGGCCGAGCAGTCCGTCGGCGACCAGCGCCCCGACTTCGAGGCCGAAATCGAGAAGCAGAAACGCATCATCGAACAGCAGGAGCAGGCCATCGAGGGCTTCGAGCAGGAGGCCGAACTGGAACGCGAGAAGGCCGAACGACTCTACGGCCACTACGGACTCGCCGACGACATCCTCACGACGGTCCGGAACGCGCTGGACGAGGGGACCTCGTGGGACGAAATCGAGGCCCGCTTCGAGGAAGGGGCCGAGCAGGGCATCGAGGCCGCCGAAGCCGTGCAGGGCGTTGACCCCGAGAACGGCACGGTCACGGTCGAACTCGACGGCGTGGACGTGCCGCTCGACGCCGAGATGGGGGTCGAGAAGAACGCCGACCGACTCTACACCGAGGCCAAGCGCATCGAGGGGAAGAAGGAGGGCGCGCTCGCCGCCATCGAGGACACCCGCGAGGACTTGGAGGAAGTCGAACGGCGCAAGGAGGAGTGGGAGGCCGAACCGGACGACGGTGAGGATGGGGACGACGAGGACGACCACGAGGACGTGGACTGGCTCTCCCGCCAGTCGATTCCGGTCCGCCAGCAGGAACAGTGGTACGAGCGGTTCCGGTGGTTCCGGACCAGCGACGGCTTCCTCGTCATCGGCGGGCGCAACGCCGACCAGAACGAGGAACTGGTCCAGAAGTACTTGGAGGGCAACGACCTGTTCTTCCACGCGCAGGCCCACGGCGGTCCCGTCACCGTCCTCAAGACCTCCGACCCGAGCGAACCCTCCCGCGACGTGGACGTGCCCGAACGGAGCAAGCGCGAGGCCGCCCAGTTCGCGGTCTCGTACTCGTCGGTCTGGAAGGACAGTCGGTTCGCCGGGGACGCCTACATGGTCACGCCCGACCAAGTGAGCAAGACGCCCGAGAGCGGCGAGTACTTGGAGAAGGGCGGGTTCGCCATCCGCGGCGACCGCGAGTACTTCCGCGACGTCGAGGTCGGCGTCGCGGTCGGCATCTCGTGTGAACCCCACACCCGCGTCCTCGGCGGGCCGCCCGAGGCCATCGTCCCGCAGGTCGAGACCCACGTCGCGGTCGAACCCGGACGCTACGCCCAGAACGACATCGCCAAGCGCATCTATCGGGCGTTCCGCGAGCGATTCGCCGACACCTCCTTCGTCCGGAAAGTGGCGAGTCCCGACCTGATTCAGGAGTTCCTGCCGCCGGGCGGGAGTCGGATGAAGGAGGAGTAGCGGCGGCGTATCGAGGTGGCCCGCGCGAGCGCGGGCCACCTCGATTTTCCCGTCCTCCTCACACCGCACCGCGCCACGTCCAGCCACGCAAAGACTAAGCTGTTAGCGAACCTACTTACTGTAAGCGAGCCACTTTCTTCGGGAAGCCGAAGCGCCCGCTCGGAGTTTACAATGTTCAAAACAGCACTCAGATACGTCGTAGACAGCGACGACGGCACCAAAACGTTACTCGTCGGCGGGCTACTCACCCTGTTCTCGTGGCTCCTGATTCCGGCGGTGTTCGTCGCGGGCTACCTCCAGCGCGTCCTCGCCCGGACGAACGCCGAGGAACCCGCGCCGTCGTTCGACGACTGGGGCGACCTGTTCGCCGAGGGCCTCAAGGCCATCGTGGTCACGCTGGCGTACTTCGCGCTCCCGGTCGTCCTGCTGACCGCGGTGGCGGCGAGTCTGGTCGTCTTCTCGGTCGAGACGACGGTCGTGGAGTCCGACGCGGGCCTCCCGACCGACCCCGCGACGGTCGCCGAACCCGTCACGAACGTCGGTCCCGACCTCCTGA
Source organism: Halorussus gelatinilyticus (assembly GCF_023238445.1). GTDB lineage: Archaea > Halobacteriota > Halobacteria > Halobacteriales > Haladaptataceae > Halorussus > Halorussus gelatinilyticus. The sequence continues at coordinate 165,793 of NZ_CP096658.1, forward strand.
GCGTGGTCGTGGTCTTCGGCGGTCTCGCACTCGCCGGGCTGACCGCGCTCGTCGCGTGGTACGTCCTGCCCGCCGCGCTCGCCCGCCTCGCGGTCGAGGGTCGGCTCGGCGCGGCGTTCCAGTTCCGACCGCTCTGGCGCGTCGTCACTACGAACTCCTACGCGACCGGCTGGCTGGTCGCGCTGGTCGTCCTCGTGGTCGGCGGGGCGCTGGTCGGCGCTCTCGCCTCGATACCCTTCGTCGGGTGGGTGCTGATTCCGTTCGCGACGTTCTACCTCGACGCCGTCGCCTTCGCGCTCTACGGACAGGGGTACCGCGAGGCGACCCCGACCGACCGCCGAGAGACCGTCGGCGGAAGCGAGCGAGCGACCGCCTGAAGTCCGAGGTCGATGCTCCCGAACCTCCGTCCGCGTTCGAGTCTCCGTCCGCTCCCGAGTTCTCGTCCGCTCTCTCCGCTTCCTGTTCTCACGGGCGAGTAGCCAGACCTAACTTCCCGCGTTCGAAGTTCCGTGCATGCTCAGCGAGGCGCTCGTCTACCCGGTTCGCGGCGAGGACCGCGAGGAGACCCTGCTCGTCGGCGCGATTCTCGTCGTCACGCTCGGACTCCTCGCGCGACTCGGCGTCCTCGCGGTCCTCTCGCTCGTCCCCGCCGTCCTGCTGGCCGGCTACGCCCAGTCGGTGTTTCGGGCCACCGTCGAGTCGTCCGGCGCGTCCGCGGCGTCCGCGGACGCGCCGCCCCGATTCGGGAACGTCCGCACGCTGGCGGCCGACGGCCTGCGCGCGGTCGTCGTCGCGGTCGGCTACCTCTCGGTCCCCGCGACGGTCCTCGTCCTGACGGTCGGCGGCGCGAGCGCGGGCGGACGACCCGAGTCGTTCGGGACCACGCTGTTCGTCTTCGGCGCGGGCACGGTCGTCCTCTTCCTCTCGCTCGGGTTCGCCTACCTCCTGCCCGCGGCGCTGGCCGGGGTCGCCCGGACCCGGACCCTCGGCGCGGCGCTCGACCGCGGGCGACTCGTCCGGAGCGCGCGGAGCGGCGGTTACTTCGTCGCCTTGGTCGCGGCGGTCGTCACGAGCGTCGTCTTCGCCGTCGCGCTCGGATCGCTGGCCGCGTTCGGGCGGCCGGGCGAGGTGGCGGCGCTCGCCGGCGGCTTCTACGCGCTGGTCGTGGTCGCGCGGCTGGTGGGTCGCGGGGTCGCTTGACCGCTCTCCACGGTCGTACGCGAAGACTTATCGGAACGACGACCGTTCGTTGAGGACACTCGTGGACTGGCTCCGATACCCGCTGTCGGGCGAGACGCCCGCTCGGACGCTGGCCGTCGGCGCGGCGCTGAGTGCGCTCGGTGTACTGATACTTCCCGCGCTCGTCGTCACCGGCTACTACGGCCGGGTCCTCGACCGGAGTTCCCGCGGCGCGGACGCTCCGTCGTTCGAGTCCGTCGGCGACCTGCTCGCGTCCGGGTTTCGGACGTGGGCGGTCCTCGCCGGGTATCTGCTCGTCGGCGTGGTCGCGGTCGCCGTTCTCGGGGTCATCACGCTCGTGCTAGGCGGGGCGAACACCGGCCTCGGCGCCGCGTTCGGTGCGCTGGTAATCGGCGCGCTGTTGGTCACGGCGGTCGGGCTACTGGCGTTCCCCGCGTGGTACTTCGTGCCCGCCGCGTTGACTCGCGTCGCCCGCGAGCAGTCTATCAGGGCCGGATTCGAACTGCGGGCCGTCTGGCGGGTCATCTCCGACCGGCGGTACTTCGCGAGGTGGCTCGCCGGCTTCGGCGCGTTCGCGGGTGGGTCGGTGGGGTACGCGGGTCTCAGCGCGCTGGACGTCGGCGTGCCGCTGGTCGGGCACGTCCTCGGAACCGGACTCAACTTCTACTCCGGGGTCGTGGCCGTCCACTTGTGGGGCCGGGGGTACGCGGCCGCGAGCGACGAGTCGGCGGTCGCGGACTCTCCGGCCACCGACTCTCCGGCCGCCGACTCCGCGCCCGATTCGACCGCCGACCGCGCAGACGACCGAGAGCCGGGCCGGTCTGCGGAGTGGGGTGCGGACGCCGCGCGCTGGCGGGAGCGCCGCCGCGAGGGCGGCGAGTAGCGCGACGGAGAGTAGCGCGGCGGCTTCTACGCGCTGGTCGTGGTCGCGCGGCTGGTGGGTCGGGGTATCGCGGGGTGAGGTTACGCCGACCCGAGAACGTCGAAACGGCCTCTCGTCGTCGGAGACGGAGTACGAAAACTTAAGTAACGGATGTGTCAATTCAGGGCATGACAGAACGCTCGACCGGCGACTTGCTGACGCGGGGACTCTCGTTCCCGATGTCCGACGACGACTGGCTCGTGACCAACCTCATCGGGGGCGGCCTGTTGCTGTTCTCGTTCCTCCTGCTCCCGATGTTGGCGGTTCAGGGGTTCCTCGTGGAGGTGATGAGCGAGGCGCTCGGCGAGGACGACGACATCCCCGAGTGGGGCGACTTCGGCTTCGGCGTCATGATGACGGGCCTGAAGTCGCTCGTCCTCGGGTTCCTCTACCTGCTCGTGCCGACCGCGGCGTTCGTCGCGTTCTTCCTGCTCGGCATCGGTGCCGGTACCGCCTCGGGCAGTCAGGACCTCGCGGGACTGTTCACCGCGGGCGGCGGACTCCTCTTCCTCGTACTGTTGCTCGCGTTCGGCTACGTCGCCCCCGCGGCGCAGGTGAACTTTGCGCGCGAGCGGACCATCGGCGCGGGCTTCGACTTCGACACCATCTTCGAGGTGGCAACCAGTTCCGAGTACGTCGTGGGCTGGGTGCTGGCGTTCATAATCATCGCGGTCCAAGGGCTGGTCGCCAACCTCATCTCGCTGACTATCGTCGGCATCCTCTTCCTGCCGTGGGTGTACTTCTTCTTCAGCGTGTCCACGTTCTACATCTACGGACGCTCGTTCGCCAACGCGTTGGACCTCGACTCGGAGTCGCCCGAGGGCCGCGGTCGGACCCCCGAGACCCGGACCGACGACGGCCTGACCGACGACGACACTCGGATGATAAGCTGACAGGGCACCCCGAATAGCAGGACACTTACCTCCAACGCACGCACGAAACGGTATGCGAATCACGAGCAGAGAACCCGCCGAGGGCCGCCGAGAGCGCATCGCGCTCGTCCCCGAGACCCTCGACGACCTCTGGCATCTCACCTACGTCCTCGAACCCGGTGACTTCGTGGCCGCCGACACGACCCGGCGCATCCAGCGCAACGACGACCAGATGCGTGACACCGGCGGCGAGCGCGAACACATGCACGTCACCTTGGAAGTCGAGGACACCGAGTTCCACAAGTTCTCGAACCGCCTGCGCATCAGCGGCGTCATCGAGAGCGCCTCCCGCGAGGACCAACTCGGCCAGCACCACACCGTCAACGTCGAGGAGAACAAGGAACTGACGATAGAGAAGGTCTGGAAGACCGACCAACTCGACCGCCTCGAAGAGGCCGAGGAAGCCACCGAGAACGCCGACGTCGCCATCGTCACCGTCGAGGAGGGGAAGGCCCACATCCACACGGTCGCCCAGTACGGCACCGAAGAGCGCGCCGAGTTCACGGGCACGACCGGGAAGGGCGAGTTCGCCCGCGGCCGGGACGAACTGTTCGCGGAACTGACCGGCGCGCTCGAACGACTCGACGTGGACGCCATCATCCTCGCCGGGCCGGGGTTCACCAAGCAGGACGCGCTCGACTACGTCGAGGAGAACGCTCGGGACCTGACCGAGAAGATCACCACCGTGGACACCAGCGCGGTCGGCGACCGAGGCGTCCACGAGGTCCTCAAGCGCGGCGCGGTCGAAGAGGTCCAGAAGGACACCCGTATCGCCCAGGAGGCCGAACTCATCGACGAACTCACCAAGCGCATCGGCGAGGGCGTGAAGGTCGCCTACGGTGCCGAGCAGGTCGAGAAGGCCGCCGACTTCGGAGCCATCGAACACCTCCTGCTTCTGGACGAGCGCCTGCGCGAGGAGCGGGGTGCCGACGGCGAGTGGGCGTTCGACGTGAACGAACTCATCAGGACGACCGAGCAGAAGGGCGGCGACGTGACGGTCTTCTCCAGCGAGTTCGCGCCGGGCGACCAACTCGCGGGCTTCGGGGGCATCGCCGCACTCTTGCGCTATCGGCTCGAATAGGACGCCATGCTGGACGTGGAACGCTGGCTGGACTACGTGTTCTTCGCGGGGCTGGAAATCTCGATGCTGTCGATTCCGGCGCTCGTCCTCCTGCTCGCGGCCGAACCGCCGGGTCCCATCGCGCTCGCCGCGCTGACCGCCATCGGGGTCTCGACCTGCGCGGCCGGGACCTTCCGCGGACCGTGGGTGGACCTCGGCGAGTGGCCTGCGCCGGGCGACCTTCACACGATGCCGGTCCGGTCGGCCTACTACAGCGCGACCGTCGCGGCCGCGACCTACGCCGGGGCCGCCGCCCACGTCGCTTCGGGCGTCGGCCTCGCCGGAATCGCCGTCTCGACACTCGTCTCCGTCGTCGGGATGGCCGCGCTCCCCCGCGCCGTCGGCCGGTTCCGGACGCTGGCCTACCGGTTCGGAACGCCGGAGCCGTGAGTCGGCGCGCGCCGGGACCCCGACCGCTCGCGCTCGACCGACCTTCCGACTCTGACGACCAACCCGATCACCGCGTATCGAGCATCTCCAAACGGAACCACGTCCCCCGGATGAACGAACAGGGACCTTCAAGGCCGTCCGGAAGAATTCACCCGATATGATAGTCGAGGGGACCGTCCTCCGCGGGCCGGACTTCGAACCCATCGAGGGCCGAGTCGTGGTCGAGGACGGCGAAATCGCCGCGGTAGAGGAAGCGTCCGTCGATTCTTCCCAAATCGTCCTGCCAGCGTTCGTCAACGCTCACACACACATCGGCGACTCCATCGCCAAGGAGGCCGGCGGCGGCCTGAGTTTGGACGAACTCGTCGCGCCGCCCGACGGCCTGAAACACCGCCTCCTCCGGGCGGCCTCGCGCGAGGAGAAGGTCGAAGCGATGCGTCGCTCGATTCGATTCATGCAGACGACCGGCACCGCGTCGTTCCTCGAATTCCGCGAGGGCGGCGTCGAGGGCGTCTACGCGCTCCGGGAGGCCGCGGAGGGTCTCGGCGTCGAACCGTTCATCTTGGGCCGCGAGACCGTCGAGGCGATGGAGGCCGCCGAGGGGTTCGGCGCGAGCGGGGCGCGCGACGGCGAGTTCTCGCGCGAGCGCAACGCCACCGCCGAGGCGGGCAAGCTCTTCGGCATCCACGCGGGCGAGCGCGACGCCTCGGACGTGAACCCCGCGCTCGACTTGGACCCCGACTTCCTCGTCCACATGGTCCACCCCGAACCGCTCCACCTCGACCGACTGGCGGACAGCGCCATCCCGGTCGTGGTCTGCCCGCGCTCGAACCTCGTGACCGACGTCGGCGTGCCGCCCATCGCGGAACTCGCCGACCGGACGACGGTCGCGCTCGGCACCGACAACGTGATGCTCAACTCGCCGTCGATGTTCCGCGAGATGGAGTTCGCCGCGAAACTGGCCGACGTGAGCGCGCGCGAGGTCCTCCGGATGGCGACGCTCAACGGCGCGCGCATCGCGGGGCTGGACTGCGGAGTCATCGAGGAGGGCCGCGCCGGAAAACTGCTCGTCCTCGACGGCGACTCGGACAACCTCGCCGGCGCGCAGGACGTGGTGCGCGCGGTCGTCCGCCGCGCCGGAGCGAGCGACGTGGCCGACGTGATTCTGTAGCTCGACAATAATTTCGTTTCTTCGAGACTGATTTTCGTTTCGTAGCAGTGGCTCCGTATTTCTCAGGCCGGCGTCCGCACTGCGTCCGCGACTGCGGACGCGGCGCACGCTCGTCGGGAGAGACCGCGGAGCGCGCTCGGTGTGACAGACTCCGGAACGTGCTCGATGCCACCGACCACGAACGGCGCCCCGGTCGTGGCGAGGATTTAACATCTCTCGGCGACCACCGTCGAGAGATGGCCAGCCCGACCGAAGCGATAAGCGCCCTCGTCGTGATCGAGTTCGTCGTGATGAGCGCGATACTGCTACTGTTGGTTCCCTTCGAGGCCGCTGCCCCGGTGGTCCCGCTCCTGCTGTTCTTCGTGGTCGTACTCTACCTCTATCGCTCGTGAGCGGTTCGGCGCGCGCCGCTACTCGGCGCGCGCCGCCGCCCACGGAGCGTTCACGACTGTCGCTCGTACCAGCGCCACCACTTCGGGTTCGAGTTCTTCAGGTGGACCTTCAGACTGAAGTACGACGCGGGAACGAGGAGAACGACGGCGGCGGCCACGACGAACGACGTGAACTCGGTGAGGTATCCGACGCCGACGAGCAGGAAGACGGTTCCGGCGAGGAGCGCGAGCAAGCACTCGTCGGGCCGTCCGTCCGCGTACTTCTGCCACGCCAAGAGCTGGAGCGCGACTCCGAAGAACGCGTAGACCGGCCCCTCCCACTCCATGCGAATATCGTAGTACTCCAACACGTCCCGGAGGAAGAGCGTTTCGCCGAGAGAGCGAGTCCACCGACGCTTCCCGAGACCGAACGCGAACTCGCACTCACCGTCTCCTCACTCGCCCCGCCACTTTAACCCGCTCCGCGTAGACGCTTCTCCGCATGAGCGTCAGTTTCGACTTCGGTGACGACGTGGCACTCGTGACAGGCGCGAGCGGCGCGCTCGGGAGCGCGGTCTGCGAGGCGTTCGCCGACGCGGGCGCGACGGTCGCCGCGGCCGACGTGGTGGCACCCGACGACGAGGACGCCCGCCTCGACGCCGACCGCGAGCGAATCGACTTCTACGAGGGCGACTTCACCGACGAGGCGGGCGTGAAGGAGGTCGTCTCCGAAATCGCGGACGACCACGGCGGTCTCGACTACCTCGCCAACGTCGCGGGGACGTGGCGCGGGGGCACGCCCGTCGCGGAGACCGACGCCGAGACGTTCGACCTCCTCTTCGACGTGAACCTCAAGACGGCGTTCCTCGCCAGCAAGCACGCGCTTCCGCACCTCCGCGAAGCCGACGGCTCGATAGTGAGCGTCAGCGCGCGCTCGTCGCTCGAAGGCGGCGAGGGCGACGCGCTCTACCGGGCGTCGAAGGCGGGCGTCCGCCTGCTCACCGAGAGCATCGCCGAGGAGGAGAAGGGCGAGGTACGCGCCAACGCGGTGATGCCGAGCGTCATCGACACGCCCGCGAACCGCGAGACGATGCCCGACGCCGACCACGAGAAGTGGGTGCAACCGGCCGACATCGCGGCGACGGTCCTCGTCCTCTGCTCGGACGCGACCCCCGTCACCAGCGGCGCAGCGGTGCCGGTGTACGGCGAAGCCTGAGGATTTATCAGGTCGCCGTCGATGCCCTCGGTATGGACGGACGGCTCTCCGACGTTGCGGGCGGGATGGTCCCCGACGGCACGCGCGGCCGGGTCCTGCTCGCGGTACTCGTCGTCGCCTCGCTCGCCAGTCTTGGCGTCGTCGGCTACCGCCTCGCGGACCCCGGCGCGCACGCCGACCACGACCTCGACTTCGGCGAGTCGCCCGACGAAATCGCGTTCGACGCGCTCTCGCAACTCGACCACCGCGACTACGCCGTCGAGTGGCGGATTCCGCTCGCGCCCGACGATGCGGGCGAGTCGGGAGACGACGCGGACGCCGAGTCGTCCGCATCGCACGACTACCGGGTCTTCCTGAGCGCCGCGGTCGAGGGGTCACAGAATCGGATTCGCACGCAGTCCGGCGGTACCGTGCTGTTCGCCGACGAGACCTGTCGCTGGTCGGTGCGGTCGCGCGCGCCCGAGACCGACGGTCCCGACCGGTGTGACCCCGACCGCCGGCTGACCTCGTTCTACGGTCTCCCGGCCGATTGGAGCGCCGTCCGCCGACCGGACGCGAACGTCTCGGTCGTCCGCGAGAACGACAGTACGCTGGTCCTGCGCGTGAACGACACCGACGCGGCGTACTACCTCCAGACCGGGACCCGGAAGATAACCGACGGCGCGTTCGCCCGCGAGCGGGGACTCCGCGCGAACCTCACGCTCGTCGTGGACAAGGAGGGAGGCCACCTCCGACGCCTCGTCTTCGGTCAGTCCGCGCTCTCGCAGACCGATGGCGAGAACCGGACCCGCGAACACGGCAGAACCGTCTACGCGTTCTCGAAGTGGAACCGAGTCACCGTCGAGCGCCCCGATTGGGCGGGTTACTCGCTCCAGGAGTTCCTCGTGGACGCGACGCGCTGACCGACGCCCGCCGCGACGCGTCCGAGACCGGTCGCCAACAGATAGAGCCACGCGACCTCGGCGAGACTCGCGGCCAGCAGACAGCCGACGAGAGCGACGAACAGCGCGACGCCCTGCTGGCCCGACTCGACGGCGGTCAGGAGCGCGAACGCCGGGAACAGGCCCGCGACGAACGGCGCGTACAGCACCGCTAGGAGCGACCAGACTGCTGGGTCGGCGGTCGTCTGTCCCGCGAACAGCGGTCTGGCGAGCGCGAGCGCGACGCCGACCACCGGCACGAGGGCCGCCAGCGTCCGTCCGGAGGGCGCGAAGACGGCCCGTCCGACTCGCCAGTCGAGCGCGCGCTCTATCGCCTCGCCGAGGAGCCACGACGCCAGCGCCGCGAAGCAGACCGCGGCGGCCAGCGCGAGCAGGTAGCCCGCGAGCGTCAGCGGAAGCCCCGCGCCGTAGCAGTCCTCGCACCCCGTGCGAGCGTACCAGTCGAGGCCGCCGGCCGCGGGCAGGCCGACCGTGAGGAAGAACGGGAGACCGCGTCGGAGGTGGTCGTCCATCGCTCGGTCCGTCTCGGGCGGCGACCAAGAACGTACCGGAGCGCCGCGAGACCGGCGCTCGGACGCGCTGTGACTCTATTCGACGTTCGTCAAATTCCGACTCGCTCCGGCGGACGTGTCAGCAAGAAATTGGTAAAAATCGCCCGCCCGCTCCCGAATCGTTCCGTTTATATCTGGGCCTTTGAAAGCTACCCTCACACATGGCAGAACGAGAGACGTGGACGAGTCGCATCGGATTCATCTTCGCCGCCGTCGGGAGCGCGGTCGGTCTCGGGAACATCTGGTCGTTCCCGTTCCAGACCGCCGCGAACGGCGGCGCGGCGTTCCTCGTCGTCTACCTGTTGGCGGTCTTCCTCATCGGTTTCCCGACGATGATGGTCGAGTTCGTCATCGGTCGGCGCGGCGAGAGCAACCCCGTGGCCGCGTTCGAGAAACTCGGCTACGGCAACTGGTCGTTCACCGGCGGCCTCGGCGTGTTCTCCTCGCTGGTGACGCTGTCGTTCTACAGCGTCGTCGGCGGGTGGGTCCTCAGCTACATCGCCGGTAGCGTCACGGGCGGGTACTTCGGCGACGCCGGAGCGTACTTCGGTTCCGTCGCCTCCGGTCCCGTCGCCATCGGCGCACACCTCGTCTTCATGGCGATTACCATCGGTATCGTCGCGTCGGGCGTCACCGACGGCATCGAGCGCGCGACGAAGGTCATGATTCCCGCGATTCTGGTTCTGCTGGTCGGACTCGCCGCGTGGGCGACCACGCTGGAGGGCGCCACCGCGGGCTACGAGTACTACCTCTCGCCGGACTTCGGCGTCATCGCCAGCAACTTCGGCTCCATCGTCCCGCCCGCGATGGGTCAGGCGTTCTTCACCCTCTCGCTCGGGTTCAGCGTGATGATAGCCTACTCGTCGTACCTCGGGCGCGACGACAGTCTCCCGGCGGACGGCGGCGCTATCGTCGTCGTGAATACGCTGGTCGCGCTACTGGCCGGGTTCGTCGTCTTCCCCATCCTGTTCGCCACGGGCGGCGCGGAAGGCGCTGGCGGCGGTGCTGGCACTGCCTTCATCGCGCTGGCTGGCGCGTTCGGCAACCTCCCGGCGGGCGGCGTCATCGGCTTCGTCTTCTTCGCCGTCCTGCTGTTCGCGGCCCTCTCCAGTTCCATCAGTCTGCTGGAGGTGCCGGTGTCGTACGTCACCGAGAACTACGGCGTCGGCCGACGCACGACCGCCCTGGCGATGGGCGCGGCCATCGCGGTCATCGGCCTGCCCGCGACGTTCGGCACGACGTGGCTCGACTTCTACAACGACGTGGTGTTCAACCTCCTGCTTCCCATCTCGGTGTTCCTGCTGGCCATCTTCGTCGGCTGGGTCGCCGACCGCGAGGCCATCGACGAACTCGGTCGCGGCTCGTCCATCGGCTCGTCGTTCACCACGGCGTGGCTCTGGTGGGTTCGCATCGTCGTCCCGACCGTCGTCCTCATGACGCTCTGGCTCGGTCTCGAAACGCTCTACGAGGGTCTCACCACCGGGGGCTACTTCTAAACGAGAGTCTGCCGCTCCGGACACCCCGGACGCCCGCGAACGACTCCGGACGTCTCCGGACGCTCCGGACTTCCGCGAACTTCCGCCGATCGTTTTTCTTCGAGACCGCACGCTCGTAGCGACGGCACGGCCCACCGCCGGTTACGATTCGTAGATTCGAGAGCGAATCTCGCGCTCGAATCTACGGATTTTCACCGGCACCCGACGTATCGGGCGTCCGTCACTCGAAATTATCACGAAAATACGGACAGAAACCGTCTTGAATCCCAACTTACGATTCTAAACTCGAAAGGCTCTTTGGGGTGGCATGGAGACTGCGTAGCAATGACACGCGAATCGTGGCACACCCGCCTCGGCTTCATCCTCGCCGCGGTCGGGAGCGCCGTCGGACTCGGTAACGTCTGGCGCTTCCCGTGGATGACCGCCGAGAACGGCGGGAGCGCCTTTCTGGTCGTGTATCTCGGTATCGTCCTGTTGGTCGGCGTCCCCGGACTCCTCGCGGAGTTCGTCATCGGGCGACGCTCTCAGCGCAATCCGGCGGGCGCGCTCTACCGACTCTCGTCGGGGTCGAAATCGTGGCGCGCGGTCGGCCTGTTCGGCGTCGTGACCGCCCTCGTTCTGCTGTCGTTCTACAGCGTCGTCGGCGGGTGGATTCTCCGGTACTTCCTCGCCAGTTTCACGGGGTCGTACTTCGGGTCGCCGGGCGCGTACTTCGGGAGCATCGACTTCGGGGTTCAGGCGGTCGGGTTCCACGTCGGGTTCCTCGCGCTGACCGCGCTGGTCGTGGTCGGCGGGGTCCGCGACGGCATCGAGAAGGCGACGAAAGTGATGATGCCCGCCATCGTCGTCCTGCTGGTCGCGCTGGCGGCGTGGGCGGTCACGCGGCCCGGAGCAGGCGCGGGCCTGTCGTTCTACCTCGACTTCGACGCGGCCTACCTCCGCGCGAACTTCTTCGACGTGCTGGGCGCGGCGGCCGGACAGGCGCTGTTCACCCTCTCGCTCGGCGTCGGCACGATGATAACCTACGCCTCGTATCTCGGTGACGACAACAACCTCGTCTTCGACGGGAGCGCCATCGCGGTCCTCAACACCGGCGTCGGTGTCCTCGCGGGCCTGGTCGTCTTCCCGCTGCTGTTCGCCACGTTCGGCGAGTTGACGGGACCGGCGGCCACCGGCGGCGGTCCCGGCGCGCTGTTCGTGAGTCTCGCCGGCGCGTTCTCGCAGGTCCCACTCGGGCAACCGCTCGCGGTGCTGTTCTTCGGCGTCATCGTCCTCGCGGCGCTCTCCTCGTCCATCAGCATGCTCGAAATTCCGGTCGCCTATCTCGTGGACGAACACGGCGTCGAGCGCCGGAGCGCGACGCTCGGTCTCGCGGGTCTCGTCCTCGTGACCGGGAGCGCCAACGCGCTCCGGCCGTCGCTGTTCACCTTCGTCTCCGGGACGCTCGTGAACCTGATGCTGACCGCGGGACTCACCGGCTTCCTCGTCTTCGTCGGGTGGGTCCTCGGCGCGGACGCCCTCTCGGAGTACTCCTCGGGCGCGGGGTCGCGCGTCCAATCGCTCGGCCCGGCGTGGCTCTGGTCGGTCCGGACGGTTCTGCCCCTCTTCCTCGTAGCCACGCTCGCGGTGAACCTGCTCGCGCTCGCCGGAATCTCGCCGGCCGCGCTGGTCGGCGCACTGGTGGGGTAGGCCGGCGACTTCCTTCCGTTCGCTCCGGCGGTTTAGGAACGTTTTTCCGCTCCGTGGTCCTCAAATCGGCCAATGAGTAGCCATCGGAGGGACCCGACATGACGATGGAAGACAAGATCGAGGAGCTCCGCGAGTTGCGCGAAGAGGCCCTGCAGGGTGGCGGCGAGGACCGCATCGAGGCCCAGCACGACAAGGGCAAGATGACCGCGCGCGAGCGCATCGACTACTTCCTCGACGACGGCACCTTCAACGAGTTCGACCAGCTTCGAACGCACCGGAGCCACAACTTCGGTATGGAGGAAAAGCAGGTCAAAGGCGACGGCGTGGTGACGGGCTACGGCGAGGTCAACGGCCGGAAGACGTTCGTCTTCGCCCACGACTTCACCGTCTTCGGCGGGTCGCTCGGCGAGGTGTTCGCCGAGAAGGTCTGTAAAGTGATGGACAAGGCCATGGAGGTCGGCGCGCCCGTCATCGGGCTGAACGACTCGGCCGGCGCGCGGATTCAGGAGGGCGTCACCTCGCTCGCTGGCTACGCCGAAATCTTCCGACGCAACACCGAGGCCTCGGGCGTCATCCCGCAGATTTCGGCCATCATGGGTCCGTGCGCCGGCGGCGCGGTCTACTCGCCCGCTATCACGGACTTCATCTTCATGGTGGAGGACACCAGCCACATGTTCATCACCGGCCCGGACGTCATCGAGACGGTCACGGGCGAGGAGGTCACGTTCGAGGAGTTGGGCGGCGCGAAGACCCACGAATCGACCTCCGGGGTCGCGCACTTCTCCGAGAAGAGCGAGGAGGAGGCGCTGGACGACATCCGCCGACTGCTGTCGTACGTGCCCCAGAACAACGTCGAGGACCCGCCCCGCGTCGAACCGTGGGACGACCCCGAGCGCCGCGACGAGGAACTCACCGACATCGTCCCCGACCAGCCGAAGAAGCCCTACGACATGACGCGGGTCATCGACGGCGTGGTGGACGAAGACTCGTTCTTCGAGGTGCAAGAGGGCTACGCGAAGAACATCGTCGTCGGCTTCGCGCGACTCGACGGGCGCTCGGTCGGCATCGTCGCCAACCAGCCCCGCGTCAACGCCGGGACGCTCGACATCAAGTCCTCCGAGAAGGGCGCCCGGTTCGTCCGGTTCTGCGACTCGTTCAACATCCCCATCCTGACGTTCGTGGACGTGCCCGGCTTCATGCCCGGCACGGACCAGGAACACGGCGGCATCATCCGCCACGGCGCGAAACTGCTCTACGCCTACTCCGAGGCGACGGTCCCGCTGATGACCGTCATCACCCGGAAGGCCTACGGCGGGGCCTACGACGTGATGGCCTCGAAGCACATCGGCGCGGACGTGAACTACGCGTGGCCGACCGCCGAAATCGCGGTGATGGGACCGCAGGGCGCGGTCAACATCCTTTACGACGACGAACTGGACGAGGCCGAGGACACCGAGGCCCGCCGCGACGAACTCATCGACGAGTACCGCGACCAGTTCGCCAACCCCTACACCGCCGCGGACCGCGGGTTCGTGGACGACGTGCTGGAACCGCCCGAGACTCGCCCGCGCCTCATCGACGACCTCGAAATGCTGTCGAGCAAGCGCGACGAACTGCCCGACAAGAAGCACGGCAACATCCCGCTCTGACCATGGCGACGCCAACCACGGACGACCCCGACGAGGAGTCGGCCGACGCGAGCGACGCGGACGCCACGAGCGACCCGCTCGCCGACGCCGACCTCCGGATTCCCGACGACGCTACCGACGAGGAGGCCGCCGCCATCGCCGCCGCAATCGGGGCGCACCTCCGCTCGCAGGAGGTCGCCGCGGCCGCCGCCGAGAGCGACGACGAGGCGACGTGGCACGGCAAACGCTGGTCGTTCGCGGGCCGCCTGCGCGGGTTGCAGGGTCGCGCGGGTCGCGTCCCCACGAGCGCGCCCACCGACGCGTGGGCCGCCTCGGGGCGGAGCGACAGGTTCTGAGTCACCCCCGGCCGTTCTACTCTCTTTTCCGCACTCGCAGTTCGACCGCGCCGGGGTCCAGCGTCAGCCCCATCGAGAGGTCCAGCTTCTCCGTCACGCGCTCGAACTCGACGCGGCGCGCCAGCGTCGCCAGTACGAGTTGGAGTTCGGTCATGGCGAAGCGCATCCCGATGCAGTGGCGCGGCCCGCCGCCGAACGGGAAGTAGGCGTACTCCGGGCGGCCGTCGTTCGAGACGTCTCCCGCCTCGCTGTCCCAGCGCTCCGGCCGGAACTCGTCGGGCGCGTCCCACCAGCGCTCGTCGCGCTGGATGCTGTAGGTGGCGAGTTGGAGCGTCGCGTCCGCCGGGACGCGGTAGCCGCCGAGGACCGTCGGTTCTCTCGCCTCGCGGTAGAGCGCGTAGACTGGCGGGTAGAGGCGCAGGGCCTCCTCGACGACCTGCTCGGTGTAGTCCAAGTTCGGCACGTCCGCGAAGGTCGGGTCCCGGTCGCCGAGGACCGAATCGAGTTCGGCGTCGAGTCGCTCGCGGACGTTCGGGTTGCCGGCGAGGAGCCAGCAAACGTACGTCAGCGCGGTCGCGGTCGTCTCGTGGCCCGCGAACAGGAAGGTGACGAGTTGGTCGCGCACCGCGTCGCGGTCCATCCCGGTCCCCTCTGCGTCGGCGGCCGCGACGAGTAAGGAGAGTAGGTCGTCGCGCTCCTCGTCCGTGGACGCTCGCGGTTCGTCACCGCTCGCGCCGTCCGTCGCGCTTCGCGCGACGCTACGCTCTGCCATCAGGCTCTCGACGAGCGCGTCCAAATCGGCCATCGCGCGCTCGTAGCGGCGTTTGGTCGGCGTGGGAACCCACTCGGGGAGGACCGAGAGCAGGCCGAACCGGTCCATTATCGCGGAGATGGAGTCGGTCGCCTCGCGGACGACCGCGCCGCGTTCGGCGTCGAAGTCGAGGTCGAACAGCGCCCGCGTGAGGATGCGCAGGGTCAGCGAGGCGAAGGCGTCGCCGACCTCGACTACCTCGCCGTCGGCCCAGTCGTCGCTCAGAGCGGCGGTGTGTTCGACCATCGCGTCGGCGTAGCTCCGGATTTTGTCCGGCGTGAACGCCGACTGGAGTGCGGTCCGCTGGCGTCGCCACCGCTCGCCCTCGGCGAAGGCGAGGCCCTCGGGCGCGACGAGGTCGCCGAAGGCCATCTCGAACTCGCCCTTCTCGAAGGCGTCGCTCTCGGAGACCAGCACGGTATCGACCACCTCGGGGTCGAAGACCGCGAGCATCTCCGTGCCGAACGCGCTGTAGGACACCAAGTCGCCGTGCGAGGCGACCCGGTCGGTGAAGGCCACGCCGTCGCGCGACGCCGCGACGGTCGAGCCGACGACCGGGAGACCCGAGCAGTGTGGCGGCGTCTCGGCGACGGTCGCGGTCCCGGCGGCGGTCGCGGTCTCGGCGTCGTCGTCGGTCGCTTCCGCGCTTTCCGCGGCGTAGTCGCGTTCGCTCATGTCAGAAACGAGGGCGTCCGGTCACCTCCCGATTGCCGCGAAGCTATTGGTGTTTTTATGTAGGGCGGTCGTTCGTCCGGCCGTGAAATCGCTCGACGTGACGATTCGACTGCCGCCGGAGATGCAGTTGTCGGTGCCCGAGCGCGTCGCGCCCGGCGACGCCTTCGAGCGCGAGGAGTTGCTGTCGTGGCATACTCACGAGGACGAGGGCGTCGAATACTTCCTCTCGCTGGTGGCCGGCGACATCGAATCGCTTCGGGCGGCGCTGGCCGCCGTCGAGGAGGTTCGGTGGTTCGACCTCGCGCCCGTGGACGACGACGCCTTCTACGCCTACGTGGCGATGGACCTCCGGCCCGAGGACGAGGCGTGGCGCTCGGCGATGGACGGTCGCCGGGTCGTCGTCGTCCCGCCAATCGTGTTCGGGCCGGACGGTGCCGTCGCGCTGACGGTGCTGGGCGACCCCGAGGAACTCCGGCAGGTCGTCGCCGACTTCCCGGAACAGGTCGAGGTCGAGGTCGAGCGCGTGAGCGACCACCGCCGCCTCGCAGGGTCGCTGGCGGGCCGCCTGACGATGCGCCAGTTCGAGGCCATCGGTACCGCCCGCGAACTGGGCTACTACGAGGTGCCCCGAGAGGCCGACCTCGCGGCGGTGGCCGACGAACTCGACTGCACGCAGAGTACGGCGTCCGCGCTCCTCCGGAAGGCCGAGCGCGCGCTCGTCGATGCGGCGCTCGTGCGCTGAGGACCGGCGGCGCTACGCCCCGTCCGGCCGGTATCGCCCGGTCAGGAACCCCGGCAGGACGACGCCCACCGCGACGAGGACGAGGTAGGCCGCCCAGTCGGGAGCGCCCTCGACGGAGGCGACGGCGAAGCCGAGTGGCAGGGCGGCGACGATGCAGACGAGGATAATCTCGTTCTCGCGGGAGACCATACGCGCTCTCCGCGCTCCCGACGGAAAGTAGTTGGCCACGCTCGGTGTTCCCCGGACGCGCTCGGTGACGCAGATTACCGGCGAACGCGAACGAGCGGGGCTTTCGCTGACTCCTCGCTTCCGGTGTCGAAAACGGTCGTGCTATCGTAAATTCGGTCGTCGAGAGAGACGGTCGTCCGGCGAATCCCTCTCGAAACCGTCGCTCGACTGCAAACGCTTATGCTCTGTGAAGTGATACCATCTACCAGATAGATGTACGACCGGATACTCGTGCCGACCGATGGTTCGACCGGGACCGAGCGCGCGGTCGAACACGCCGCCGAACTGGCGGCCGCACACGACGCGGAACTTCACGCGGTCTACGTCGTCAACTCGGCGACGTTCGCGGGCCTCCACATGGAGACCTCGTGGGAGGGCGTGGACGAGGTGTTGCGCGAGGAGGGCGAGACCGCGCTGGAGCGCGTCGAGGACATCGCGGCCGAGTACGGCGTGGCGTGTTCGTCGCAACTCCTCGACGGGTCGCCGAGCAAGCGCATCGTGGAGTACGCCGAGCGCGAGGACTGCGACCTCGTGGTGATGGGCACCCACGGCCGGGGCGGTATCGACCGACTCCTGCTCGGGAGCGTGGCGGAGGGCGTCGTCCGGGCCTGTTCCGTACCGGTGTTGACGGTACAGGTCGGCGACGACGGCGAGAAGTCCACCGAGTCGGAGGCCGAGGGCGCGAACGTCGAGAAGTCAGTGCCGTAGAAGACGGCTACGAGTCAGTGACTGGCGATTCCTCCTGTGCCGCGACCGTAGACAGCACCGCGAATCGCACTGATGCCGACAAGTAGGAGTTACCGCACAGTACCGCGAACCACGCCGCTCCGTACGGCACTGCACCTCCTCCCCAACCGTCTGCGCTACTCGGCCTCCGCTTCGCTCCGGCCTGCGTTGCTCGGCCCTCGTCAGACCGGCCGGAGGTGTTCGCAGTCGCCCGCGTGGACCCGGACGCGCTCGTCGTCGTCCGTTTCGACCACGAGCGCGCCGGGGACCGCCACGTCCACCGCCTCGCCGACGACTTCCCCCGTCGCGGTTTCGACGCGGACGCGCTGGCCGAGCGTCGCCGACCGGTCGCGCCACGCCTCGACTGCCGCCTCGGGGTCGGCCCGGAGGTCGTCGAATCGTTCGAGGAGGCGCTGGACGAAGGCGCGGCGGTCAACGTCGCCGACCTCCTCGCGGACGCTGGTCGCG
This sequence comes from Halorussus gelatinilyticus, assembly GCF_023238445.1. Lineage (GTDB taxonomy): Archaea > Halobacteriota > Halobacteria > Halobacteriales > Haladaptataceae > Halorussus > Halorussus gelatinilyticus. The sequence continues at coordinate 183,426 of NZ_CP096658.1, forward strand.
TCCTCGGGGAGCGAGTCGGCCGGGACGTTGGCGTTCACCCCGACGCCGACCACGACCCACGAGACCCGGCCGGCCTCGCCCTCCATCTCGGTCAGGATGCCCGCGAGTTTCTTGCCGCCGCGAGCGGTTTCGGCGTTCGCGTCGGTCACCAGCACGTCGTTCGGCCACTTGATTTCTGCGGGCACGCCGGCCTCGCGGGCCGCGTCGGTCGTCGCCACCGCGGCCGCGAGCGTGAGCGCCGGGGCGTGGGCGGGCGGCAGGTCGGGCCGGAGGACCGCACTCAGCCAGACGCCGCCCGCGGGGGCCGACCACTCGCGGTCGAGGCGGCCCCTGCTTCCGGTCTGCTCGTCGGCCAGCACCACCGCGTCGTCGGCTCCCTCCCCGGCGAGTTCCCGAGCGCGGTCGTTCGTACTCCCGATGGCGTCGTGGTACTCGACGGAGAAGGGCGCGTCCAGTCCGAACTCGACGGCGGGACCGCCGTACTCGGGCACGCCGTCGAGGCGGTAGCCGTCGTCGCCGCTCTCGATTTCGAAGCCCGCGTCCCGGAGCGCCTCGACGTGCTTCCAGACCGCGTTGCGCGAGATAGCGAGGCGGTCGGCGAGTTCGGGACCGCGAATCGGCCCGTCCGCGACGGCGTCGAGGACGGCCCGGCGGGTGTCGTTCATGCGCGGGGATAGGCCCGACCCCGACAAGAAAGGTGCGTTTCCGCGGACGACACCGGGTATGGCGCGTCGGGTCGCGGTCGGATTGGATTGAATTGGGTCGCGGTCGCTACTCCAGTCCGGCGACGCCGAGACACTGCCGGATGAAACTGCTCTGGGCCAGAAACGTTTCGGTGTCCAGCGCCACCGCGACGCCCTGTCGCTCGTCGGCGACGAAGTGCATCTCGATGGCGTCGTCGAACAGCCACACCGTGCAGTTCAGCGCACCGTGCCTGCGGATGTCTTCCCGAATCGCCTGCTCGTAGGAGTCGGCCCAGAGGTCCGCGACGATGTCGTCGATCTCCCCGCCCTCGTAGTCGTCCATGTCCTCGCGGACGAAGACGACCTCGTACTCGTTGCGGTCGTAGTAGATGACGCTCCGCAGGCCGTCGCCGACCTGTTCGTGGAGGAAGTCCGCGAGTCGATACGGGTAGACCTGCGACACGCATGAGGGTTTGCTCCCGGTGAGCAAGTGGGTTGTGGCAGGGACGGGGACGGAGAAGAAGTCGGAGACTACTCGATGACGACCAGCACGTCGCCCATGTCCACGCTGTCGCCCTCGCCGACGGCGACCTCCGTGACGGTGCCGCCGCGGTCGGCGACCACGTCGTTCTCCATCTTCATCGCTTCCAGTACGCAGACCACGTCGCCCGCGGCCACTTCGTCGCCCTCGGCGACGTTCACGTCGAGGATGGTGCCCTGCATCTCGGCGGTGACGCTCTCGCCCTCGGCGTCGACCGCGCCGCCGGCGTCGCTCCCGCCGTCGTCGCCGCCCGCAGGCTGGGGCTTCTGGCCGCCCTCACTCCCGCTGCCGGCGGTCGGAATCGCGGCTGCACCGCGCTCCTCCAAGTCGACCTCGAAGCGCTTGCCGTTGACCTCGACGGTGAACTGGCGCTCGACGACCTCCTCGTCGTCGCCCGCGCTCGATTCGGTCGCGCCGCCCCACTTCTCCTGGGCCTCCTCGATGCGCTCTTTGTCGAGGTGGTGGTCGAGGTACTTCGTGGTGTGGGTGCCCGAGACGAACGCGTCGTCCTGCAACATCAGCCGGTGGAACGGGATGATGGTCGGGATGCCCTCGATGTCGTACTCGGCGAGCGCGCGCTGGGAGCGGACGATGCACTCCTCGCGGTCGCTCCCGTGGACGATGAGTTTGGCGACCATCGAGTCGTAGTCGGTGACCAACTCGTCGCCCTGTCGGAGCGCGTCGTCGAGTCGGACGCCGATGCCGCCCGGCGGGTCGTAGGTTTCGAGTTCGCCGCCGGTCGCGGGCGCGAAGTCGTCCGCGGCGTTCTCGGCGTTGATGCGGAACTCCATCGCGTGGCCTTCGAGTTCGACCTCGTCCTGCGAGAAGCCGAGTTCCTCGTCCTGAGCGACCCGAATCTGCCACTTCACGATGTCGATGTCGGTCAGTTCCTCGGTGACGGTGTGTTCGACCTGAATCCGGGTGTTGACTTCGAGGAAGTAGAAGTTCGCGTCGGTGCCGAGGAGTTCGCCGTCCTCGCGATCCGGGTCGTCCTCCACGAGGAACTCGAAGGTGCCGGCGTTGTAGTAGCCGGCGGCGTCCGCGCCGCGGCGGGCGGCTTCGCCGATCTGCTCGCGGAGTTCGTCGGTGAGCGCCGGCGAGGGACCCTCCTCGATGACCTTCTGGTGGCGGCGCTGGAGCGAACAGTCGCGCTCGCCGAGGTGCCGGACGTTGCCGTGGTGGTCGGCGATAATCTGGACCTCGATGTGGCGCGGATTCTCGAGGTAGCGTTCGAGGTAGACGTTGTCGTTGTCGAAGTACGCCTCACCCTCGCGCTCGGCGGATTCGAGTTGGTCTTCGGCTTCCTCGGGACTCCGGACGACCTTCATCCCGCGGCCGCCGCCGCCGCCCTCGGCCTTGATGGCGACCGGGTAGCCGTGTTCGTCGCCGAACTCCGTCACTTCCGCGGGGTCCTCGACGGGGTCGGTCGTGCCGGGGACGATGGGCACGTCGGCCTCGCGCATCGTCTTGCGGGCCTTGGTCTTCTCGCCGAGTTGCTCCATCGCGTCGCTGGCCGGGCCGATCCACTTCACGCCCTCGGTGTCTTCGACCTTGCCCGCGAACTCGGCGTTCTCCGCGAGGAAGCCGTAGCCGGGGTGGATGGCGTCGGCGTCGGCCTTCTTCGCGGCGTCGATGACGGCCTCGTGATCGAGGTACGAGTCGGCCGCTCGCGCCGGGCCGACGTTGTACGCCTCGTCGGCGTACCGGACGTGCCCGGAGTCCTTGTCCGCCTCGCTGTAGACGGCGACCGTCTCGATGCCCAACTCCTCGCAGGCCCGCATCACGCGGACCGCGATCTCTCCGCGGTTCGCGACGAGTACCTTGTCGAACATTCTTGGCGGCAAATATTCGGGTGGGATACCTCATTCTGTCGGTTCCTTCCGGCAAGAGCGGGCGGCTCGTCCACGCTGGCGAGCGGTTGGGTTGACGAGTCTCGGCCCTCACTCGCCGACGATTCGTCGCATCACACTCGCCTCGGCCTTCCGCAGGAGGTTCGAGGCGGTGCTCTCCGCGCAGTCGAGTTCGTCGGCCACGTCGGCCAGCGACGCCTCACGGGGGACTTCGTAGTAGCCGAGCCGCGCCGCCACGGACGCCGCCTCGAACTGCCGGTCGGTCAGGCCGCCCGCGACGGTGCCGTGCCTGCGGTCGTAGTCGCCGACCTCCTCGACGTCCGCGGCGATACGCTCGGGCAACTCGTCGAGCAGGCTCCGCAGGTCCTCTGGCGCACCGATGAGCGTGAACCGCATGTGGCCCTCGCCGGTGTACTCGATGGGCGGCACGACGAGCAACTGCCGCCGGGCGAACACCGACCGGAAGTCGGTGTCGGTCTCGCGGGTCTCCTGATGGACGTAGGCGTAGAACGAGCGCGAGTCGATGGGGACCAGCGTGTACTCGGGAATCGAGTCCACCTCAGCGATGGCCGTCCGGTAGGGGTCGAGGTCGCCCTCGACGTAGAACAGCAGGTACTCGACGCTCGCCTCGCGGAGGATGTTCCACGCCAGCAACTCCTCGCGGGCCACCGCCGGGGAGTCGGCGATGAAGTTCTGCATCGGGTGGCGCGTCTCCCGCGGTTGCCGGAGAGTGAGCGTGAGGTACTTCACGGACGAACTTCCCCCGGCGCATAAAAAAGAGCTAGTGACTTCGACGGAATTCCTATCGACGGCCCGGCCCAACCATCTGGTATGACCCACTCGGATTCGTCGGAGACGGACGCGTCCGCGGCGGAGTCCATCGCGGACGCGACCGCCCGCGACCCCGACGGGAACCCCACCCTCCGCGACCCGCCGAAACTCGACGCGCCGCCGCTGGTCGGCAACACCCTCCAGTTCGCCCGCGACCCGTTCGGGTTCTACGACCGCCTCGCCGCGCGCGACGAGGCGGTCCGGTACGAGGTCGCCAGACAGGAGTTCTGCACGGTCTTCGAACCGGCGTACGTCCAGCGGATTCTGGTCGAGGACGACGAGAAGTTCGTGAAGGCCGAGATGTTCCAAGAGGCCGCGGCGGGATTCGCCGAGCAGGGCCTGCTCCTGACCGAGGGCGAGGTCTGGCGCGACCAGCGCGTCCGCATCCAACCCGCGTTCACGCCCGAGAAGATTCGGAGCTACACCGACGCGATGGTCCGGTACGCCGAGCAGTCGGGCGACCGACTCGCCGACGGCGAGGTGGTGAACGTCGAGGACGCGATGTCGGAGTTGACGCTCAAGATTCTGGCCAAGTCGCTGTTCGACGTGGACGTGGCGGGCCGCCGCGAGGTGGTCCGGGAGGCCGCCGCCGCGCTGAACGCTCGGGGCGACGCCGGCGGCGCGTCGGCGTTCCTCCCCGACTGGGTGCCGACGCCGAAGAACCGCCGGTTCGAGCGCGCGATGGCCGACTTCGAGGCGATGGTGGACGACCTCATCGCGGAGCGCAGAGCCGGCGGCGCGGACGGCGACGACTCGCCCGACGACCTGCTCTCCATCCTGTTGACCGCCGAGGGACCGGACGGGACGACGATGGACGACGCGGTGGTCCGCGACCAGATGGTGACGTTCCTGTTCGCGGGCCACGAGACCACCGCGCTCGCGCTGACCTACGCGTGGCACCTGCTCGGACGCAACCCCGACGCGCTCGAACGACTGCGCGCGGAACTCGACGCCGAGTTGGGCGACCGGCGCGCGACGATGGCCGACCTGCCCGCGCTCGACTACACCGAGCGGGTCGTCGAGGAGGCCCTGCGCCTCTTCCCGCCGGCGTACGTCCTCTTCCGGGAACCGACTGAGGACGTGCAGTTGGGTCCCTACCGTGTCCGGGAGGGAACCGCGATGACGATTCCTATCTTCGAGATTCACCGCGACGAGCGGTTCTACGACGCGCCCGACGAGTTCCGACCCGAGCGCTGGACCGAGGCGTTCGAGGCCGACCTGCCGGAGTACGCCTACCTCCCGTTCGGCGGCGGCCCGCGCCACTGCATCGGGATGCGCTTCGCCATGACCGAACTCCAACTCGTGCTGGCGACGCTGGTCCGCGAGGTCGTCTTCGACCCGACCTACGACGGCGACCCCGGACCTCTCGATGGCGGCGACGATGCGCCCTGACCAGCCGATGACGATGCGCGTCCGGAGACGAGATTGACCCGCGGTAACACGCCTCGCCAAGGTTTACGTTCCGCCCCGCTGACGCTTCGACCGTGACGCGACCGACTCCACCCCGAACTGGCCCGAATCACGGACCGGCGACCGGTCTCGCCGGGTGGAGTCCCGACCCCCGCTGACGCGGCGTTGGGGTGAAACCCGGCGGTTTCGACTCCTCTCGACTCGATTTTCGACTATCAGCGACAGCAACTCACAGGATACGACCGATGCACGACCGCGTGACACGAAGCCGACGAACCGCCACCGAATCGACCGCCGACGCGGGGGCCGAGCGATGAGCGACGAGGAGGGCGAGCGCGACGCCGAGGACGCTACCGCCGCAGAGCGCGACCGCGACGCCGACTTGGACCCCGAACGCTACTACGACGAGTTCGGCGAGGGCGAGTGGGAGCGCCTCGACCGCGACCCCGTGACCCGGATGGAGTTCGAGAACACGACCGACTATCTGGCCGAATACCTGCCCGAGGCGGAGGCGCGCGCCGCCGAGGCGGCGCGCGACGACGCGGCAGACGCCGACCCCGTCCGCGTCCTCGACGCGGGCGGCGCGGCGGGCCGATACGCCTGCTGGCTCGCGGAACGCGGCTACGACGTGACGCTCGTGGACCTCTCGGCCGCGCAGGTCGAGTTGGCCCGCGAGAAGGCCGCCGAGCGGGGCGTCGCCGAGCGCGTCACCGCCGAACGGGGCGACGTGCGCGACCTCCGGTTCGCGGACGATGCCTTCGACGCGGTGTGCTGTCTCGGCGGTCCCCTGAGCCACGTCGTGGACGACGACGAGCGCGCGACCGCGATGGCCGAACTCCGGCGCGTCGCCGTCCCCGGAGCCCCTGTCTTCGTCTCGGTCATCGGCCGATTCGCCATGCTCCGTGACATCCTGAAGTTCACGCTCGACGACTCCCACGGCCTGCTCGCGCCCGTCGCCGCCGACGGCGACTACACCGCCGAGCGCGTCGCTCAACTCGCCGACGGCGAGGGCTGGGCCGAGTGCCACGGTTTCCGCGCCGACGAGTTCGAGCGCGAACTGGAGGCCGCCGGGTTCGTGGTCGAGAAACTGGTCGGTCTGGAGAACGTCGCCGCGCGGATGAAACGCGAGTTGGCCGACGCCGACGACGAGGCCGTCGAATCCGTGCGCGAGGTGGTGCGGATGCTCCGCGAGGACCGGACCGCCGCGGACTGCTCGGAACACATGCTGGCGGTCTGTCGGGTCGAATAGTCTCTCGTTTTTCGCTCGTCGGTGGCTTTCGTTTCGAGGGTTTCCGTCTCCTCGGTGTGGGATAGTCGGAACACGACGAGAACAGCGACACAGGAAGTCGGAAAGAACGTTTAGAAAGCCCCCACCCGACGGTGGTCTGTCGCACCGAGTGCCCGCGGCTGGAGTCGCGGGCGCGTTGATAGGAAAATATGAATGTTTACAAAGAAAACGAAAATCTGCCTTAGAAACAGATAGAGATGTCTCGCCGGCGCGCGCTCAGTTCGTGGATACGATGTCGATGACGTCCCGACTGTCGAGTTGCGTATTCGCGCCGACCTGCCGGTTGCTCCGGCAGTCGATGCCGTGGAGGAATCCCTCGCCGAGGTCCGAGTGGATGTGGTGGGCGAAGTCCTCGGCGGTCGCGCCCTCCGGCAGGAGGAAGCAGTCGGGTAGGACCTCCCCGTTCTCGTTGCCCAGTCCGTTCGCGCCGCCGGGGAAGACCGGCACGAGGCCCAGTTCGTCGAACAGCGCCCCTTCGAGCGCGCGCTGGACGCCGGTGCCGTCGAACTCCGTGACGAACTCCTCGATGGCTTCCAGCCCTTCGCGCTGGTCGCCCGACACGTCGCCGACGATTTCGAAGTCGCCGTCGCCGGGGCGGTACTCGACCGCGCCCTGTTCGTCGGCCTGCTTCAGGGCTTTCTCGGCGTGCGCGGAGACCGGCACGACCGTCAGATGCTCGTAGGCGGGGTCGCTGGTAATCTCCTCGAAGTTCGCTCGGGCCTCGGGCGTGTCCATCTTGTTCGCGGCGACGACCATCGGCTTGGTCGTCTTGCGAATCTCGCGGGCCAGTTCCTCGCGGTCGGTCTCGTCCCACTCGGCGGGGTCCAGCGACAGGCCGAGCGAGAGGATTTCCCGCTTTATCTCGTCTTTGTTCGTCCGGAACGCGCTCATCTGCTCGGCCAACTCGACCTCGATGTCGTCCTCGTTACCGTCGTAGCCGCTCTCGTAGCGGTCGATGCCCTTCTCCAGCACTTCGAGGTACCACATGTCGAGTTCGTTTTCGAGGAAGTCGATGTCCTCGCGGGGGTCGTGGCCCTCCGTCGGTTCGCCCTCGATGTCCGTCTTCCCGGAGAAGTCCACGACGTGGACCAGCACGTCGGCCTCGTTCAGGTCGGTCAGGAACTGGTTACCCAGTCCCGCACCCTCGTGGGCACCGGGAATCAGGCCCGCGACGTCCACTAGTTTCGTCGGGACGAACCGGGTCCCGTCGTCGCAGTAGCCGACGTTCGGCGTACACTCCTCGTCGAACTCCGGCGCGGCGCACTCGACGCGGACGTACGCCTCGCCCACCGCGGGGTCGATGGTCGTGAAGGGGTAGGCCCCTTCCGGCACGTCGTTCATCGTCGCGGCGTTGAAGAACGTGGACTTGCCGACCGAGGGCTTGCCCACGAGACCGATTTTGTAACTCATTGAGTCGGTGTGGCGGTTCTGCGGATATAAGGCCTGCTAATGGCGGTATCGACCGCTACGGATTCTCACGGTACCCCGTGGCACGCGCACGTCCGGCCCCGTCCGTCTCGGTTCGAATCCGGTTCTCACGTCCGACCGGTTTTTTGTCGGCGGGCGTCGTATCGCTGTGCGATGATTCTGCAACCGCCACCGACGCCGGAGCGGAGTCGATGGACCTGAGCGGTCGCGTCGCCGAAACCGTCGAGTCGTCAGCGGGACACGCCTCGTTTCTCGGTCAGTGGGCGCTCTACCGCGCAATCGAGGATTTGGACCCGCCGCGCGACGAGACGCTCTGGGTCTTCGGCGCGCAGGGCGGCGCGGCGTTCGCGGACAACGCCAAGTACCTCTTCCTCCACGTCGCGGCCGAACGCCCCGATATTCGACCGGTCTGGCTCTCGAAGGACCCCGAAGTCGTCCGCGAACTCCAGCGAGCGGGCTTCGAGGCGTACCGCTGTTACTCGCCGCGGGGGCTCCTGCTGACGCTCCGGGCGGGCGTCGTCTTCCTGACGCAGGGCCACCGAGACCTCGCCATGCCAGCGACGGCGGGCGCGTTCGCCGTCCTGCTCTGGCACGGGGTGCCGCTCAAGCGCATCTCGTGGGACGCCGGGTTCCGCGAGTTACCGAAACCGCTCCGGCGCGCCCACGCCGACATGGCCGACGAGTTCGACCTGCTGACGGTGCCCGGCGAGGGCGTCGCCGACCAGTTCGCCTCTGGCCTCCGCATCGACCGCGAGCGAATGGCGCTGACGGGCTACCCCCGAAACGACGCGCTCTTCGGCGCGATTCCCGGCGAGACGGTCGGGATGGACGGCGCGGCGCTCGACCGAATACGGGACCTCGCCGACGGGCAAAAGCTGGTCTTCTATCTGCCGACGTTCCGGGAGTGGACCGACGAGTCGGTCGCCGACCGCCTCGACCTCCCGGCGCTCGATTCGTTTCTCGCCGAGCGCGACGCGACGCTCGTCGCGAAGACCCACCCGCGCGACAGCCTCGACCTGCCCGACGGTCTCTCGCACGTCGTCGCCCTCCCGGAAGCGACCGACGTCTACCCCTTCCTCCGGTACGCCGACGCGCTCGTCACCGACTACTCGTCGGTCTACTTCGACTACCTCCTGCTCGACCGGCCGGTGGTCTTCTACGCCTACGACCGCGACGAGTACCGCGCCCGCCGGGGGTTCTACTTCGACTACGAGTCGGTCGCGCCCGGCCCGGTCGCCGACTCGTTCGAGGACTTGCTCGCGGGTCTCGACGGTGCGCTCGACCCGACCGCGGACTCGTACGCGAACGCTCGCGCGGCGGTCCGCGCGCAACTCCTCGGGGGCGACCCGGCCGTTCCGGAATCGACGGACGCGAGCGGGGTCGGCGAGTCGCGGGTCGTCGCCGACTGCGCGCCCGCCGCTCCGCGCTCGGCCGCGGTCGTCTCCGCCGTCCGTCGGCGACTCGCCGCGTCAGCGACGGACGAAGAAAAACCGCGGGAGAGCGCCCGGATACGTAATCTATAGCGGACTCTATCGATTCGGTTGCGGTCGCCAGCAATATTTATACCCGATGAGAAAGCTTCAAGTTCGCCTCGGCGAAACCCCCGGCTAAGGGTGGCAGTAACGCCTCCGCGGACAACGAGGCGCTCGAACTCAATATGGTACAAACGAGCGGAACGACAGGGCAGGACGCGCCGAATCGGGCCGACGTATCGCTCATCGCCCACCGCGGGTTCGCGGGGGTCTACCCCGAGAACACGGTCGCCGCGGTCGAACAGGCGGCGTCGGGCGTCGCCGTGGGCGCGAGTCCGGAGATGGTCGAAATCGACGTGATGCCGACCGCGGACGGCGAAATCGTCACGTTCCACGACTCGGACCTCGGCCGGGTGACGGACGCACCGGCCGACCTCGCCGACCGGAAAGTCTGGGAGACGCCGTACGAGACGCTCGCCGAGTTAGACGTCCTCGGGACCGGCGAGCGGGTCCCCACGCTCGAGGAGATTCTCGACGCCCTCCCCGCCGACGTGGGCGTCAACGTCGAGTTCAAGAATCCGGGGTCGGCCGACGTGCGCCCCCGCGAGAACCTCCCGCCGGAGGCCCGCGACGAACAGCGCGAACTCTGGCAGGAGTTCGCCGAGGACGTTCTCGACGCGCTCTCGGCGACCGACCACGAGGTGCTGGTCTCGTCGTTCGCGGAGGGCGCGCTCGCGGCGGTCCGCGAGGCCGACCCGTCGGTCCCCGTCGCGGCGGTGTTCGCCGACTCCATCGCCGACGGGATGGAGATCGCCCGCCGGTACGACTGCGAGGCGGTCCATCCGCCGTGGAACGCCATCGCCGACACCACGCTGTTCAACGCCGAGTACGGGACGCTCGGACCGTTCGAGGACATCGACGTCGTGGAACTCGCCCACGAGGAGGGCCGCGAGGTCAACGCGTGGACCGTCGAACGCTGGTACGAGGCCGACCGACTCCGACGGGCGGGCGTGGACGGCGTCATCGCCGACTACCCCGGCGTCCTCCAGTTCGGCGGCGCGGCCGACTGACGCCGCCCGCGCCGAACTACCTGACACCGCACCGAGACGCGGCCGGCAAGGTTAAGAACGTCTGCGTTGGCTACTGGTCCGGTGAATTATCTGTGAAGGGGGTAATCTTAGCGGCCGGTATCGGGTCTCGACTCCGACCGCTCACGCTTCAGAAGCCGAAGTCTTGCATCGAAGTGGACGGGACGCCGATTCTCGCGCACCAACTCCGGGCCTACGCCGACGCCGGCGTGACAGACGTGACCGTCGTCGCGGGCTATCTGGCCGACGACGTGCGGGCGCTCTGCGAGGCGGTCGGCGAGGCCCGGCCGGAACTCGACGTGACCGTCCGCGAGAGCGAGGTGTTCGCCAACACCGACAACATGTATTCGCTGTATCTGACCCGCGAGGACGTCGCGGGCGAGCCGTTCGTCCTGACCAACGGCGACGTGGTGTTCGAACCGGAACTGCTCGAAGACCTGCTGGACGCGCCGGCCGGGAGCGCCGTCGCCACCGACGCCGAGACCTTCTCCGAGGAGGCGATGAAGGTGACGGTCGGCGACGACCGCGTGACCCACATCGCCAAGGACGTAGCCGAGGACGTCGCCTACGGCGTCTCGACCGACGCGTATCGCTTCTCGGCGGACTTCTCCGAGATGCTGTTCGAGGAACTGACCCGGACCATCGAGCGCGAGGGCGACTACGGCGACTGGACCGAGGCCGCCATCGACCGCCTCGTCGGTGACCGCGACCACGACGTCGGCGTCGCGGACGTGTCCGGGCGTCGCTGGGTCGAAATCGACGACTTCGAGGACCTCCGGACCGCCGACCGGCGGTTCGCCTCGCTGTCGTCCCTCGGCGAGAAGGAGGCGATTTTCTTCGACCTGGACGGGACCGTCTATCTGGACGACGACCTCGTGGAGGGGGCCGACGAACTCGTCGCGTCGCTCCGCGAGGCGGGCGTGGACGTCTACTTCCTGACGAACAACTCCTCGAAGTGGAAGGACGACTACGCCGACCGCCTCTCGAACCTCGGGATTCCGGCCGTTCCCGAGGACGTGCTCCTCTCGACGGACGGGGTTCTCCAGCACCTCCGGCGCACCGACCCGGACGGGGTGTTCGTCCTCGGCACCGAGACGATGGCCGACGCGCTGGCCGACCACGGCGTCGATGTCGTGACCGACCCCGAACCGGGCGAGGACGCGCCCGACACCGTCGTCGTCGGCTTCGACACCGAACTCACCTACGAGAAGGCCCGGAAGGCGACCCTCGCAATCCGGGACGGCGCGACGTTCCTGCTGGCCCACCCCGACACGGTCTGCCCGACCGCGGAGGGATTCGTGCCGGACTGCGGTGCCATCGGCGCGATGATAGAGACCGCGACCGACCGGTCCCCGGCCCGCGTCTTCGGCAAGCCCAACGCCGAGATGGTCGCGCCCATTCTCGACGCCGAAGGGTACGCGCCCGAGGCGGTCGCCGTGGTCGGCGACCGACTGGAGACCGACGTGCGACTCGCCGAGAACGTCGGCTGCGAGTCGGTCTGCGTGCTGTCGGGCGACGCGACCCGCGAGGAGGTCGAGGCGAGCGACCGGTCGCCGACGATGGTCGCGCCCTCGGTCGCCGCGCTCCGCGAGTTCGTCGCGCCGACCCCGGAACGCGAGTCCGGCGAGCGCGTTTCCTCCGGAGACGAACCGGTCGCGTCGCCGGACGGCGGGGAGGAACCGACCGGTGAGTGAGGGCGAGCGGCGCGACGACGCCGACCCGCGCACCGTCCGCCGCGGGTACGTCACCCAGACCCACACCGGCGCAGTGCCGTGGGACGACGCGCTCCGCGCGGCGTCACGAATCGGGTTCGACTTCGCGGAACTGTACCTCGACGGCGCGACCGAGCGCACCCGAATCGACCCGAACGCGGTCGGGTCGCTGGCGGCCGAGGCGGACCTCGACCTGCTGGTCCACCTCCCGTTCGTAGACCTCGAAATCGGGTCGCCCCGCGACCCCGTTCGCGAGGGGTCGCTCTCCGAACAGCGCGCCTGCATCGAAGTTGCCAGCGAGATGGGTGCCGAGAAGGCGGTCCTCCACGCCGGAACCAGCGCCCGGCCGCCCGAGTGGGAACTGGACGAAATCGCGCCCCACCTGCTGGACTCCGTCCGAGTTCTGGACCGGTTCGCGGCCGACCGCGACGTGGAAATCTGCGTCGAGAACCTGCCGGGCGTCCCGTTCACGGTCCACCACCTCGACCGCGTGTTCGCCGAGACCGAGGCCAGCGCGACCTTCGACACGGGCCACGCCCGCGTTGACGGACTGGACGCCGAGGAGATGGCCGACTTTCTGGACGCTCACGGCGACCGAGTCTCGCACGTTCACGTCAACGACGCCCGCGAGGACGCCGACGAACACGTCCCCACGGGGTCGGGGACCACCGACTTCGAGACCGCGCTGGCACCCCTGCGCGAGGGCTGGACGGGCACGGTCTCGGTCGAGGTCTACACCTTCGACTTCGACTATCTGGAACTCAGCGCCGAGAAGTTGGACGAGTTCCTCTGAGTCTCCGGTTTTATCCCCGCCGGTCGCGTAGCCGCTTCCATGCGAGCAGTTCGCTACCACGAGCAGGGCGGCCCGGACGTACTGACGGTCGAAGACGTCGAGCGACCCGACCCCGGCGATGGCGAGGTTCGCGTCGAGGTCCGAGCGGCGGGCGTCAACCCGGTGGACACCTACTTCCGGGAGGGGAGCTACGACCCGCCGGAACTCCCGATGATTCCGGGGTCGGACTTCGCGGGCGTCGTGGACGCGGTGGGCGACGGGGTGACCGACTTCGCGGAGGGCGACCGCGTGTTCGGCACCGGACTCGGCAACGACCGGCAGGGGACCTACGCCGAGTTCGCCGTCGCGCCGACCGACCGCGTGGCCCGACTGCCCGACGGCGCGGACTTCGCCGCGGGCGCGGCGGTCGCGCTGGTCGGCGTGACCGCGTGGCGCGCGCTGGTGGACCACGCCGGACTCGACCCGGCCGAGACCTGCCTGATTCACGGCGGGTCGGGCGGCGTCGGCCACGTCGCGGTCCAACTCGCCGATTCGATGGGCGCACGGGTCGTCACGACCGCCTCCGAGGAGTACCACGCGCAACTCGAAGAACTGGGCGCGGACGCCCCGGTCGAGTACGACCGCGAGGACCTCGCCGACGTCGTTGTCGAGGCGGCGGGCCGCCCGGACGTAATCTTGGACCACCGCCTCGACCAGTACCTCGACTTCGACGCCGAGGTCGGCACGCAAGGGGTCCGGGTCGTCGGCATCGGCAACACGGAGCCAGCGGCCGGATTCGAGAACGTCGCGGCGGCCCGCGGCAAGGAGATGGAACTCCGTCTGATGAGCATGTTCAATACGCCCGACATGGCCGCCGTCCTGCGAAAGCTGGCGCGACTCCTCGAAGCCGGGGACCTCGAACCGCGGGTCTCGAAGACCTACGACCTCGACCACGCCGCCGACGCCCAGAAGGCGGTCCTGCGCAACAGTTTCCTCGGCAAACTAGTGATAGAGCCGTGACTTCGCGAGAATCGGTCTCGCGGGGAACCGTCCGCCCGACTCGAATCCTCAACGCTTTTGTCGGACGACCGAAATCGGCCGGGCATGAGTCCCCGACGGTGCCCCGACTGCGACCTCCCCCTCGAAGAAGTCCAGTACGACACGAACGCGGGCCGAAACAAGATTCGGCTCAACTACCGCGACGGCGGTATCCTGAGCAAACTCGGCGTGACGAGCAACACCTACGCGTACGCCTACGTCTGCCCGGAGTGCGGACTGGTCCGGTTCTACGCCGAGTAGTCGGGCCGCCGCCCGCCTGCGCCGACATCTCGTGCCGACCTCCTGCGCCGACATCTCGCGCTGACTTGCCCGCGCCGGACAGTCGCTCGGTTGAACGTCGTCCGACATGTTTTTCGTGTGACCCTGTGAACCACCGCGTATGAGTGTAGACGCGCACTGTCCGGACTGCGACGTCGCACTGGAGGAAGCCGACCTCTTCACCGGACAGGGAGAGTTCCGAGTCCGGACCGAGGCCGAGAGCGACGACGTACTGGCCGCCGTCGGCGTGACGAAGGCGTTGGACGTGACGCCGCGTCGGTGCCCCGACTGCGGACTGGTGCGCCTGTACGCCGCGGAGTGAACTGTCGGGGGAGCGCCCGTCCGACGCTCCTCAGAGGATTTTGGCGTCGTCGATGACGATTCTGTACACTCGCCCGACGTCGAAGGTGTCGTCGTAGCCGTTCCCGGTGTGGCCCTCGACGCGGTATCGGCCGTTACCGAGAGCGGAGACGACGTCGTTGTTCGTCTCCGCGCCGCGCCACTGCTCCGGATGCCCGACGCCGCGGACCGGTCCGTCGGCGACGAAGTGGTAGTCGAAACCGATGTGTTCGGCTGCCCACACCTGAAACCGGTGGTTGTACGCGCCGTCGGTCGCCGCTCGATTCACGCCGTCCGCCGCGCCTCGACCCTCGTCCGGCTCCGTCGCCCCGCTCGTCGTCCCGGTGAGGAGGGGAACTGCCAGCGCCCCCTGCCCGAATCGTTTGAGAACCGTTCGCCGTTCCGTGGTGTCTTCGGCATCCCTAGTCATGTGTTAACACACGTCGTTAGAGAAGGGCTGCCGAAAGTATTAACACCCGCTATCGTCCAAGTCGGCACTTCGCTTATATACGACGCCGAACTCGGAACCGGCGTCACGAAACCACGTCGTTACTCTCGGGTGGAGAACACGACCGCTCTTCGAGTTAGCGGGTGGATACTCTCGCCGGACCGGTTCCCGCTTCCGGTATCGCTCGTTGTTTCACGGCCAATGACAGATTGTCCGATTCGAACGGCGATAGGGTTCAAGACAGTCGAGGCGTAGCGTCGTCCGGTTGCCGAACCGCCTTCCGTCCCGATTTCCGGACGACTGCGCCTACCGATTCCGATACTACTAACTCTCGCACGCGGGAAGTATCGAGCGAGTCCAGAATGAGATTACACGAGTATCAGGCGAAGCGGGTCTTCGCCGACGCAGGGATTCCGACGCCGGACGCGACGCTGGCGTCGTCGGTAGACGAGGTAGTCGAGGCGGCCGAGGACATCGGCTACCCCGTCGCCGTGAAGGCACAGGTACACGTCGGGGGCCGCGGGAAGGCCGGCGGCATCAAGCTCGCCGAGAGCCGCGAGGAGGCCGAGCAGGTCGCCGACGAGATTCTCGGGATGGACCTCAAGGGCTACCACGTCGAGCGCGTGCTGGTCGAAGAGGCCGTGGACTTCGTGAACGAACTCTACGTCGGCGTGACGATGGACCGCGGCGAGGGCAAGCCCGTGGCGATGGTCTCTACCAAGGGCGGCGTCAACATCGAGGAGGTCGCCGAGGAGGACCCCGACGCCATCGCTCGTGAACACGTGGACCCGGCGTTCGGGATGCACCCCTATCAGGCCCGGAAGGTCGTCTACGACGCGGGCGTCCCCCGCGAACTCGCTAACGACGTGGCGAGCGTCCTCCAGACGATGTACCAGCTCTGGGACGACCGCGACGCCAGCGAGGTCGAGATCAACCCGCTGATGGTCACGGCGGACGACGAAATCGTCGCGGCCGACGCCGTGATGAACATCGACGACGACGCCCTGTTCCGCCAGCAGGAACTCGCCGACATGGAAGAGGAGACCTTCGAGGACGACCTCGAACGCAAGGCCGGCGAGTACGGCTTCGACTACGTTCGACTCTCGGGTAACGTCGGCATCATCGGCAACGGTGCCGGACTCGTGATGACGACGCTCGACCTCGTGGACTACTACGGCGGCGAACCCGCCAACTTCCTCGACATCGGGGGCGGCGCGAAGGCCGAGCGCGTGGCCAACGCCCTCGACATGGTGTTCTCCGACGAGAACGTCGATGCCGTGGTCTTCAACATCTTCGGCGGCATCACCCGCGGTGACGAGGTGGCCAAGGGCATCAACGACGCGCTCGAACAGTTCGACGAGATTCCCAAGCCCGTGGTCGTCCGCCTCGCCGGTACCAACGCCGCAGAGGGCCGCGAGATTCTGAACGACGACCTCGTCACGGTCGAGGAGACCCTCGAAGACGCGGTTCAACGCACGGTCGAATACTCCGAGGAGGAAGCACAATGAGCGTTCTAGTCGATTCCGACACCAGAGTCGTCGTACAGGGCATCACCGGCGGGGAAGGCAAGTTCCACGCCGAGCAGATGATGGACTACGGCACCAACGTCGTGGCCGGCGCGGTGCCGGGCAAGGGCGGCCAAGAGGTCGACGGCGTGCCCGTCTACGACACCGTCCACGAGGCGGCCCGCGAGGAGGACGCCGACGCCTCGGTCGTCTTCGTCCCGCCCGCGTTCGCGGGCGACGCCGTCTTCGAGGCGCTCGACGCGCCGCTCGACCTCGTGGTCGCAATCACGGAGGGCATCCCCACGCAGGATATGGCGAAGGTCAACAAGCGCCTCTCCGAGGTCGATACCCGACTCATCGGTCCGAACTGTCCGGGCATCATCACCCCCGGCGAGTCGAAGCTGGGTATCCTGCCGGGCAACATCTTCGAGTCGGGCGACGTCGGTCTCGTCTCCCGGTCGGGCACCCTCACCTATCAGGTCGTCTCGAACTTAACCGACCGCGGCATCGGCCAGACCACCGCCATCGGCATCGGCGGCGACCCCATCATCGGCACGGACTTCATCGACGCGCTCGAACTGTTCGAGAACGACCCCGACACGAAGGCGGTCGTCATGTGCGGCGAAATCGGCGGCGAGGACGAGGAGGAGGCCGCTCAGTTCATCGCCGAGAACATGGACACGCCGGTCGCGGGCTTCATCGCGGGCCGGACCGCACCGCCGGGCAAGCGCATGGGCCACGCCGGAGCCATCGTCTCCGGTAGCGGCACCGGCACCGCCCAGAGCAAGATCGACGCGCTGAACGACGCCGGCGTCCCGGTTGGCGACACGCCGAACGAAGTCGCGGACCACATCGAAGACTTCCTGTAGCGCAGTCTCCTTCCCGTTCGAGCCGTCTCTTTTCGTCTCCCGAGTCTCCGAAATCCGCCGGGGGCACAGCACTTACCCGTCCTACGCTCCAATATAACGTGTGAAGACACCCAACCCCCTGCGGTCGGCCGCGGACGAGCGAGACGACGTGACTATCGCTCACCGAGAGTACGACGACGGGAACGTCGTCGTCGTCGATTTCGGACCCGGCGTCGAGGTGTCGGTGGACTTCCTCGGCGATTTGGCCATCGTCGTTGCCGGAAACCGTCAGTTCGAGTTCGAGATGCCCGCGGGAGCGACCGAAGTGACGACCAACGGCGGACTCCTCCTCATCAGAGAGTAGCGTCGCTCGCGGTCGAGCGAGACTCGTCAGGTCGACCCCGCCGTCGAATCCGACCGCTCTGACTCGCCGAGCGACCCCGACTTTTCCGACGCCGGCGGTGAACCCGATACCTCCGACCCCGGCGGCGAATCCGGCCGGTCGGCCGGGTTCGCCGCCGATTCGGCCTTCTTCGTCCACTTCTCTTCGACCGAACTGTTGCCGAGTACCACCGTGTCGCCGCCTTCGACTTCGAGGCGGGTCTTCCGGAGGTCGATCTGCCTGACGACGCCGGTCACGTCGCCGACGACCACCGTGTCGCCCGGATTGAAGTCCGCGTCGCGCAGGAGGTACACCCCGGCAACCGTGTCGGCTATCATGTCCGAGAGGGCGTAGCTGACGCCCAGCGCGACGAACCCCGCGGCAGTCCCGAGACTCGCCGCGATTTCGCCCATCCCCAGAATCTTCAGGAGCGTGAGCGCGGCCCCGAACCACAGGAAGACGCCCACGACGGCCGTGAACAGGTCCGCGACGAGTCGCTCGGAGTAGAGTCGCCCGAGCGCCGACCCGACGACGCGCAGCGCGACCCGAATCCCCGCGTAGGCCACCACGAGAAAGAGGACGGCCGTCAGGAATCGCGGAATCGCGTCCACGAGTCCGGCCCGGAGTTCCGCGAGCGTTTCGGTGGCGACCCCGGCTAACTGACCGGTCTGGGACACTCTCATGCCGCTTACCATTTGGGCCAGAGACAAGAAGCCTCGGACAGTCCTACCGGAACGGGAAAGGTCCAATACCTCCCGGTCCCACGTTCCCATGTGAACGTCACCATCGTCGATTACGGCGTGGGCAACCTCCGGAGCCTCAGACGGGGCTTGGAGCGCGCCGACGCCGACGTAGCAGTGACCGACGACCCCGAGGTAATCGCCGACGCCGAGGCCATCGTCCTCCCCGGCGTGGGCGCGTTCGAGGAGTGTATGCGCAACTCCGCGCCGTTCCACGACGTGTTGCGCGAAGCCGCCGAAGACACCCCGATTATGGGCATCTGCGTCGGTCTCCAGTTACTCTTCACCGAGAGCGAAGAGGGCGCGCCGGCGGGCGAAACCGTCGAGGGACTCGACCTGATTCCCGGCCGCGTCGAGCGCCTCCCCCGCGAGGAAGTCAAAGTCCCCCAGATGGGCTGGAACGAGGTTTCGGTCGAGCGCGACCACCCTCTCGCAGCGGGCATCGAAGACGGCGATTACGCCTACTTCGTCCACTCGTACTGCGCGGCCGCGGACGACCACACCGTCGCGGCCTGCGACTACGGATTCGACTTCGCCGCGGTCGCGGCCAACGACGCGGGCAACGTGATGGGCACGCAGTTCCACCCCGAGAAGAGCGGTGAGACCGGTCTGCGCATCCTCCAGAACTTCGTTGACTACGCCGAGCGGTATCGGGAACCGCCCGCCGGGACCGCGGCGGACTGACGGGGACGAAAATTAGGGAACGAAAACGCGACCGGCGGAGTTACCGGTTCAGTTCGCCGAGACAGCCCTGACAGTACCTCGCGCCCGCCATGTTCGACACGCCGCACGTCGAGCAGGTGAACTCGTCGGCCGTCGGCACGGCGACGGGGGCGGCGTCCGCACCGTTCGAACCGCGGTCTCCGCCGTGACCGTCGGCGCGAATCGGTCCCTTGTCCAGCGCCTCGGCGGCCGCGCTCGACACGTCCTGTGGCGTGTCGTCGCGCTCGGCGAGCGCCAGCAGGAGCGCGTCGTCGCGCATCTTCTCCAGTCCGCGCATCAGACCCAGAAACAGGAGCGTCGGCGCGGTTATCACGAAGCAGGCCATCAGTAGTCGGAGGGCGAGGTTCATACTCGACTGCCACGAGCGAGCCTATTTAATTGTGCCGGTTATTTGAAGCCCTGTGGCTCGCTATCGAATCTCCGGTCGCGTTCGGCTTCGTTCCTCGTGTTCGACTCCGTCTCTTCGCGTTCGACTCCGTCTCCTCGCGTTCGCGGAGCGTCGCCGACGTAGCGCGCCGGTTCCGGTCGGTCAGCACCCCGAAGAAGTCGTCGGGAAACGGTTCGTCGGCGGACGGTCTCAGTGGTTCGATTCGAGGTTTACGAAAGCGTCGTCGTCGGCGGTGAGCCACGAAGACATGCGCTCCATCCCGGAGACGCCAGCGGGATAGACGGTCCGTCGGTCCGGTCGGTCCTCGTACTCGACGACGACGGAGCGCAGTTCGACGTCCGGCCGGCCGTCGCGGGCGTCGGTCTCGAAATTCGCGGGGTGGTCTCGGTCGGTCCGTGTGTCGAGGGTGTCAGGGTCCGTGCTCATGATACTCCGGCCGCGTCTCCGACTGCGACCCGACCGGGTTAAGTGTTTTCTATGAGCCATATATATACGTTAGTTCGAATCTGAACGGTGGGTAACCCGCTTGAACCGGTCCCGACCGTCGAGCGTCCACCGGCCCGTGTGTCTCACGATTCCACCCCTCGTGATACCCCCTCGCATCCGCTTCCGTAAGGTAGTTTTCAGTCCCGTGTCAACGGAGTATCGAGTTCCGGAGACGTCTCGGCGCGAGTACCTCTCGCTCGCCGGATACTCTCTCTGAGAGACATCTCTCGGAACAGGATAACGATGACAGGCACGACACGAACGGTCCTCGTTGCGGGACTCGTGGCGCTCGCGGTGTTCACCGGAGCGGCGCTTGCGACCCCCGGAACGACGACCACGACTACGACAACGGACGAACAGGCGAACGAAACTGCCTCCGTATCGATGCCCGACCAGCACTTCGAGGGCGACACCGTGACCATCGAGAGCGTCACGCTGCCCGACGGCGGGTTCGCGGTCATCTACAACCAGAGCGGCAAGCGAATCGGCCACACCGACTACCTCAACGCAAGCGAACACGAGAACCTCACCGTCTCGCTGGACGCGACGGTCGAGAAGCCGCAGGTGCTGGTCGTCACCGCGTTCCGCAACAACGGGAGCCAGAACTTCAGCGCGACCGCGGACAAGGTTCCTTACGTAGACGAGGCCGGCGCGAACGTCACCGACACCAGCTACGTCTACTTCCAGAAGCGCGGCGAACGCACGACTACCGAGGAGACGACCGCGGACTCCGCCTCCGAGGACACCACCGCGGAGAGCGAGCAGACGACCGACGAGTCGGCCATGTCCGACGACACCACCGCGGAGACGACCACCGACTCCAGCGGCGGCGTCCCCGGCTTCGGCGTCTCGACCGCGCTGGTCGCGCTCGTCGCGGCCGCGTTCGTCGGCCTGCGTCGGCGCTGAAATCTCGGTTTTTGCTTTCTTTTTCCCGTCCGGATTCGACTCCTCGCAGCGGACCGTAGAGCGACTGTCGCGCCTCCGACGGCACTCGACGGGCGAACGTTTTTCTCGCGGTCGTGAGTACCGGCGATCATGAGTCGAGAGATCGAGCGGGAAATCCGTCTCGTGGAGTACGACGACGGCGAGTGGTCGGCGACCGACGAGGACGCCGACGTCACCGTCTACCGCCACGCGTGGGAAGACGCCGTCCTCCAGTTGGACCTCGAAACCGGGACTTCGCCTATCGACGAGGCGGAACTGGACGAGCAAACGGCGGAAGAACTCGAAGCGGCCGTACAGGACGTTTTATCGGATACCGAGGAAATCGAAGCCGCGTTGGAGGACATCGACGAGAGCGAGTTAGACGACGATTCCGAATACACGGTGTAGTGTTCGACGGCGACTCGCGTACTCGCGGTGTAGTTCGCAGGAAAGTATGGGTCGGGACGGATTGCGAACTTCGCCGAGACGGTCCGGGCGTGCGGCGCTTCGCGCCGTTCCGGGCGTGCGACTCGTCTGGTTCGAATCCTTCGGCAACCCATTCGACGGCGCAGGCTCCTCGCTACGCTCGTCGCGTTGCGCCGTCAGAAGTGGGTCGGGGCGGATTCGAACCGCCGACCTGCTCCGTGTGAAGGAGCTGTCATAACCGGACTAGACTACCGACCCGTGCGTCCAAGTCTTCCGCCTTCCCGGACTTAAGGCTTACTTTACGGTCGGAAACGCGACTGCCGTCGGGGAGTCTCCCCGCGGCCCGGCGCGACGACGGCGTCAGACTCGTTCGCGGACCTTGCGCACCGCACGCCGGGCGCGGGCGGCGGCCTCGTCCTCGGTCGCTTTCAGTTCCGCTTGCCACCGCTGGACGCGAGTCGTCGGCGTCTGCTCGCGGCCCGTGGCCTTCCGGACTCGTCGCTCGGCCGGTGTCAGTTCCTCGCGGACGCCGCGAGTGAGGTGTTTGCCCGCGCGCTTGCCGTAGTACCACGCGTCTTCGAAATGTTTGTTCATGTCTCACGCACCATTATGTTCTTACGAGAAGGACAGATATAGCTCTTCCCCTCGCCGGGATACCGCGATGTCCGTCGTCGGTCGTGTGGGAAGGAGAGCGCCGGAAGTAGTGGGACGGTAGTTTCGGGTCGAAGACGAACCGCGACAGCAAAACTGCACAGCACTGCAACTGCACGGCACGCTATCGCCGACGCCTATCGTACCGCGACCGCAACGGCACCGCACTGCGACTGCACTGCCACCGCACGCAGACCGCGCCCCGTGCCTCCCCGCTTGCGCTCTCGGCCGCGCTCGTGGTCCTGCACGGCCGAGAGCGCGGCGCATCCCGTGGCCTGCGAAGATGCGCACCTCCGGTGGCCTGCGAAGATGTGCGCTTCCCGAGCGAGCGCCGTCCCGTCGTTTCCGTCTCGGTGGCGGCGCGTGTCAAAAACTGTTTATCGGCAGGCGGCCACAGTGTCGGTATGTTCACGCGGTTCTCGATACCGACGCCGTTTCAGGTCGGCCCGGTCAACGCCTACCTCGCGGGCCGGACGCTCATCGACCCCGGACCGGGGAGCGAAGAGGCGTGGGCCGCCCTGCTGGACGAACTCGAATCCCACGACATGGGACCGACCGACGTGGAGCAGGTGCTGGTGACCCATCCTCACCCCGACCACTTCGGACTCGCCGAGCGACTCAGCGAGGCGGGCGCGCGGGTCCTCGCCAGCCCCACCACCGCGGAGATTATCGCGGACTTCGAGGCCCGACTCGACTACGAGCAGTCGTTCTTCGTGGACTTCTTCGAGCGCCACGGGATGGCGCGCTCGACCGCCCAGACCATCACCGACCTGCCGGAAGTGTTTCTCGACGTCGCGCCCGGCGTCGAGACCGACGCGACGCTCGACGACGGCGAGACGGTCGAGGTCGCGGGAACCGCGCTCACCGCCGAGGCCGTGCAGGGTCACGCGCCCGGTGAGACGATTTTCACATACGAGACCGACGAGGGCGAGCGCGCTATCGTCGGCGACCACGTCCTCCCCGACATCACGCCCAACCCGTTGCTCCAACCGCCCGCCGAGGAGGGCGGCGAGCTACCCACCGGTTCGGAATCCTCGTCGGGCTGGAGTTCCGACGGCGGCGAGCGACCGCGCGTCCTCCCGGCGTTCAACCGCTCGCTGGCGAACCTCCGCGAGCGCGACTTCGACCGATTCCTGCCGGGCCACCGCGAGGAGATTACGGCCCCCGGCGAGCGCATCGACGAAATTCTCGCGGCCCACGAGGAGCGCACCGAGAACGTCCGCGAAATCGTGGCGGGCGGCCCGACCACCGCGGTCGAGGTGATGGAGGAACTCTTCTCCGACCTCCCCGCGACAGAGTACTTCTCCGGGATGAGCGAGGCGGTCGGCCACCTCGACGTGCTGGACGAGCGCGGTGAGGTCGGGTCGCGCGAGCAGGGCGGCGTCGTCGTCTGGGAGGTGACGGAGTGAACCACCTCCAGTCGGCCGCGCTCGGCGACGAGGACGCCGATTTGGTCGTCACGGGCGGTCGCGTCTGTTTGTCCGAGAAAGGCGAGTTCCAGTCGCGCGACGTGGTAATCGTGGACGACCGCGTCGCCGCGCTCCCCGAGGACGCCTCGCCCGTCATCGGCGACGACACCCGCGTCATCACCGCGACGAACCGCGTCGTCACGCCGGGCTTCGTTGACGCTCACACCCACCTCGACCTCCACCAGACGTTCGAGAACGCCTACCACTACGCCGTCGAGGGCGGCACCACCACGGTCGTCTCGGAGGTCACGGGCTACGGCCCGGCGTTCGGCGCGGAGGGCGTCGAGCAGTTCCTCGCGGCCACCTCGTACCTCCCGGTCCGGGTCCGCGCCGTGGTCCCGCCCCAACCCCTGCTGGACACCTTCGAACCCCGCCGGGCGGACGACGAGGAGGCCGAGGCCCTCGCGGACCTGCTGGCGGACGACCGCGTGGTCGGCGTCGGCGAGACCGACTGGATTCACGCGGTCGGCCGGGACACGCCCGCAGAACTGCTCTACGAGCGCGCCGACGCCGAGGACAAGACCGTCTCGGGCCACGCCGCCGGCTGTTCGGGCGAGAAGTTCTCGGCGTTCGCGACCATCATCGACGACGACCACGAGGCAATCTCGGGCGAAGACATCGTGGAGCGCGTCGAGAACGGGGTCCACGCCATCGGGCGCTACGGCTCGATTCGGGACGACGTGGACGCTATCGGCGACGCCTACCCCGAGGTCCCGACCGCGGAACTCTCGCTCTCGACCGACGGGATGTGGCCCCGCGAACTCATCGGCGAGGGCTACATGGACGTGGTCGTCCGCCGGGCCATCGAGGAGGGCGTCGAACCCGCCGACGCGATTCGGATGGCGACGCTCAACCCGGCGCGCCACTTCGGACTGGCAGAAGAGGGCGTCGGCTCCCTCTCGCCGGGGAGCGTCGCGGACGTGGTCCTCATCGACGACTTGGACGAGGTGAACGTCACGACGGTCGTCAGCGGCGGCGAAGTCGTCTACAACAAGGGCGAGTCGAAGGTCGCGCCCCGGACCCACGAGTACCCCGACCACTTCTACGACTCGGTGAACGTCTCGACCGACCCCGAGCAGTTCCGAGTACCCGCCGACGTCGCGGGCGGCGGTGGTGAGGGCGTCGGCGACGACGCCGACGCCCGACCGGGCGAGGTCCGAGCGGTCGAGTACCAGCAGGGCCTGCTGTCGGACGAGACGACCGTCGTCCCGCCGGTCGAAGGCGACGAACTGCTCGCGGACCCAGCGGCCGGAATCCTGAAGGCGACCCTGCTCGACCGCCACCCGAAGGGTGATGGCACCGGTTTCACCGGTTTCGTCACCGGTCTCGGTATCGACTCGGGCGCGGTCGCGACCACGCTGGTCTGGGAGACCACGGGCGTCCTCGCGATCGGCGCGGACGACGAGGCGATGCGCACCGCGGTCGAACACGTCAAGGAGATGGGCGGCGGGTGGGCCGTCGTGGACGACGGAGACGTCATCGCGGAACTCCCGACGCGCGTCGCAGGCGTCTGCTCGGACCTCGAAGTCGAGGAGACGGCGAAGCTCTACGACGCCGTCGAGTCGAGCCTCCGGCGACTCGGCGCGGACGTGGACCGGCCGATGCTCGCGGTCCAGACCATGACGTTCCCCGGCGTCCCGAAACTCAAGTTCTCCTTCTCTGGCTACGCCGACATCCTGAACCGGGAAATCGTCGGGCTGACTCCCTGAAAATCGGAGTTCTGATTGCTCTCGCTCTCGCGGCTCTCTCAGTCCTCCAGCATCTCCTCTTCGGCACTGGACTCTCCGTCTCCGCTCCCGCCCTCCGGCGTCCGAGCCTCCGCAGTGCCTTCCTGCTCGTCGCGTCGCCCCTCGGGATGCTCCCGGATGGTCCGAATCTGCTCGTAAGGGAAGAAGTTCCGACCGGCCTCGCGGGCCAGCCAGACGCCGGTGTCGTAGAACTCCAGTTCGTGGCCCGGAACCGGAGACGTGACCTCTCGTTTCCCACCCTGTTCGCCGTGTCGCTGGACGAGGTACACGGAGTAGATACTCTCGGGCATCGCAGCGGAGGTACGCCGCAGAAGTCGATAAGTGTGTGGGATGGTATCAGTGGCCAGTTCACTTATGCCCGCGTCCGTCGCACTCCCGCCACTATGTCCCAGACCGTCCTCGTGACCGGCGCGACCGGAACCCAAGGCGGCGCGGTCGCCGACCACCTACTGTCGGGCGACCACGGCGAGTTCGCGGTCCACGCGCTGACCCGCCACCCAGAGAGCGCCCCGGCACACGACCTCGCGGAGCGCGGGGCCGAGGTGGTGCAGGGCGACCTGTCCGAGAAGAACACCCTCCGACCCATCGTCGAAGAGGTAGACGCCGTGTTCGGCGTGACGAACTTCTGGGAACACGGCTACGACGACGAGATCGAACAGGGCACGAACCTCGTGGAAGTCGCCGACGAGGTCGGCGTGGACCACTTCGTGTTCAGTTCGGTCGGCGGCGCGGAGCGCGACACCGGCATCCCACACTTCGACTCGAAGTGGGAGATAGAGGAACTCGTCCGCGACCTCGACCTGCCCGCGACGGTGGTTCGCCCGGTCTTCTTCATGCAGAACTTCGAGGCGGCGCGCGAGGACATCGAGAACGGAACGCTGGCGAACGCCCTCGCGGAGGGCGTCTCGCTCCAGATGGTGGCCCCCGACGACATCGGCGGGTTCGTCGCCGAGGCGTTCGCGGACCCCGACCGGTACGTCGGCGAGAGCTACGAACTCGCCGGCGACGAACACACCCTCGAAAGCGCGGCCGACGTCTTCTCGGAGGTGTTGGACCGCGAGGTCGAAGCGGTCCACGTCCCCCTCGACGAGTTCCGCGAGCAGATGGGCGAGGAGTACGCCGTCATGTTCGAGTGGTTCAACGAAGCGGGCTACGAGGCCGACATCGAGGCACTCCGGGCCGACCACGACGTCGAGTTCACCGACCTCGAAACCTACCTCCGCGGACACGGCTGGGGGTCCGCGGACCGCTCCGACTGAGCGACCGCGACGGCCGAACCGCTCACCGCGACCGGAGCCGCGAGAGCCGACTGCCGCCGCCGGCCTCCGCCTCGGCGTCGGCGGTCCGCTGCGCGCGCCGCCGCTGGAGTCGGTTGTACACCACGCCCGCGCCGACGACGAGCGCCATGACGGCCAGCGACCGGAGCTTCGGCTTGATGCCCGGTCGCTCGCGCTCGCCGCCGCCGTCCGTGGTCACGGACTCCCCGCCGGACCCGAGCGAGAACGTTCGAGAGCGCGACTCCTCGCCGTCGCTTCCGCGGTCCATCGACCAACTGAACTCCGAATCGTGAAAGTGGATTTCGAGAATTCCCATGCCACGGAGTTTCGCCGAGCGCGACCTTAGCGGTTGGGGCGGAGGGTCCAACCCGTCGCCGAGTCGTGACGTTCATTAGCACGAACCGACTCGTCGGAGGTATGGACGAGCGACACCGCGAATTTCTCGACGACTTGCTCACGACTCCGAGCCCGTCCGGTTTCGAGGCCGACGTGCAACGGGTGTGGGTCGAGTACGTCTCGGAGTTCGCCGACGAGGTACGAACCGACGAGTACGGGAACGCAGTAGCGATTGTAGAGGGTAGTGACCCCGCAGTCGCGTTCACCGGGCACGCCGACGAAATCGGCCTGATGGTAAACAGCGTGGACGACGAGGGCTTCGTCCGCATCTCGCGGGTCGGCGGCACCGACCGCACGGTGACGAAGGGCCAACACGTCGAAATTCACACCGACGACGGTATCGTCCGGGGCGTCGTCGGCCAGACCGCCATCCACCTCCGGGACCCCGAGGACGAGGAGTTGGAGGACGTGACCGAACAGCACGTGGACGTCGGCGCCGAGAGCGAGGCCGAGGCCCGCGAACTCGTGGACGTGGGCGACCCCATCACCTTCGACACGCCGGTCAGCGAGCTGGAGGGCACCCGGATGGCCGCCCGCGGGATGGACAACCGCGTCGGCATCTGGGTCGCGGCGGAGGCCGCCCGGCGCGCCGCAGAGTCGGACGTCGACGCGACGGTCTACGCGGTCAGTACGGTTCAGGAGGAGTTGGGCAAACAGGGCGCGAAGATGGTCGGGTTCGACCTGCCGGTGGACGCCGCGCTCGCGGTGGACGTGACCCACGCGGTCGATTCGCCAGACATCGCCGACGAGAAGGACCAGCACGGTGAGGTCGAGTTGGGCGCTGGCCCGGTCGTCGCCCGCGGGTCCTCGAACCACCCCGAGGTCGTCCGGACCGTCCGAGAGGCCGCCGACGAGCGCGACCTGCCCCTCCAGTTGCAGGCCGCCGGACGCTCGACCGGCACCGACGCCGACGCCTTCTACACCTCGCAGGGCGGCATCCCGTCGCTGAACGTCGGCCTGCCGAACCGCTACATGCACACCCCCGTCGAGGTCATCGACACCGAGGACTTGGACGCCGCGACCGACCTGCTGGCGGCGTTCGCGGCGGAGTCGTCGGGCCGTGAATCCTTCTCAGTCGATATCTAAACGACGCTCCGGCGCCCCCTCCGATAGATAAAGTATTTTATACTATATGAAGTTCAATTTACGATTTGTGTGATAATTCGGGGATATAGCTTCGAATATGATATATACCCCCTCTCGAAACGTTGGCGTGAATATCACAGATGGCTGTCAACGACACCTCTGAACAATTCGGACCGAGTACCCACACCGACGCGGGCGACTTCTGGCGAGGCGCGTTCGAACAACTCGTCGAACAGTTACCCGAACCAGCGTTCGTCGTGGACGACACCGGACACATCACGCGTTGGAACTCCGCCGTCGTGGAGATGACGGGGTATCCGTCCGAGGAGGTCGTCGGGAAGCACGCCTACGACGTCTTCGGGACCGAGGGGGAGGACGAGACGCTGGCCGAGACGGTGATTCGGACCGGCGGGGTCGTCCGGGAGGAGACGATTCGCTCGGCGGCGACCGCCGACGGTGACCGGGCCCACGCCCGAGCGCTCGGCGTCCCCGTCACCGCACCCGACGGCGAAGTCGTCGGCGCGGTGGAGGTTCTCAACCGCGTCACCGCGCTCGTCGAACAGCGCGAGACGATTCGGGACCTCCAGCAGCAGATGACCGACGAGGTCGAGACGGCGGTGAGCGAACTCCGCGACTCGACCGCAGACGTCTCCGAGGACTCCCAGGAGGTCAGCGACCTCGCGCGCGAGCAGGAGACCAACCTCCAGCAGGTGCAGTCCGAGGTGTCGTCGCTGAGCGCGACGGTCGAAGAGATCGCGTCGAGCGCCGACGAGGTGAGCAAGCAGAGCGCCGAGGCGAAGGCGTCCGCCGAGGAGTCCGCCGAGAGCGCCGAGCGAACACTCGAAACCGTCGACGAAGTCGCCGAGAAGTCCGAGGAGGTCGTCGCCGACGCCCAGAGCCTCGAAGAGCGCGTGGACGAAATCGACGAGGTGGTCGAGGTCATCGACGACATCGCCGAGCAGACCAACCTCCTCGCGCTGAATGCCAACATCGAAGCGGCGCGGTCGGACGGAAGCGGCGACGGGTTCGCCGTCGTGGCGAACGAGATAAAGGAACTCGCCGAGGAGTCGAAAGACCGGGTGGACGAGATAGAGTCGATGGTCGAGGACGTGCGGGAGACGACCCACGACACGGTCGAGAAGATATCGGAGAACGACGAGCAACTCGACGAGGCCGCCGCCGACATCCGGTCGGTCGTCGAGAACCAGCAGGACATCGTGGCGGCCGTCCAGCAGACCGATACCGGCGTCAGCGAGATCGCCGACACCACGGAGGAACAGGCCGCGAGCGCCGAAGAGATAGCGAGCATGACCGACACGGTGGTCGGACAGGCCGGTGACGTGTCCGACGCCGTCGAGGGAATCGCGGCCGCAAACGAGGAGCAGACCATGATGGTCCGGAACATCGACGAGAGCATCGAGTCGCTCGAAGCGTCCATCGAGGACGTGATGGAGTAGGCCCACGACCGGACCGACGAACGGACAGGCGGTAGTCACGGGGCAACGATTTACGTTCGACCCCGCGTATCCCGACGTGTGAGAGTTCCCTACGGCGACACCGCCATCGACGTGTCCCTTCCAGACTGCGACGTGACGGTCGCCGAACCGCCCGACGGCAACCCGGTGGACCCCCGCGAGGACGCCGCGCGAGCGATGGCCGACCCGCACGGGCCGCCGCTCCGCGAACGCGTGGACGCCGACGACGAGGTGGCGATCGTCGTGACCGACGTGACCCGCGCGACGCCCGACGACGTGCTGGTGGACCTGCTGGTCTCGGCACTCCGCGAGGCGGGCGTAGAGCGCGACCGAATCTCCGTCGTCGTCGGCCTCGGACTCCACCGGCCGATGACCGACGAGGAGTTGCGCACGGCGCTCGGCGAGTACGCCGACCTCGCGCAGAACCACGACGCGGAAGCGGCCCGCGTCGTCGGCGAAGTCGAAGGCCCGGACGGAGACGTCGTGCCCGTGGAACTCAACCCGACCGTCGCCGCGGCCGACGCCGTGGTCTCGACCGGGATGGTCGAACCCCACCAGTACGCGGGGTTCTCCGGCGGTGCCAAGACCGTCGCCATCGGCGCTGGCGGCGAGTCGCTCATCCGGTACACGCACGGTCCCGAGATGCTCGCCCGAGAGGGCGTCCGACTCGGCCGCGTGGACGGGAATCCGTTCCGCGCGACGCTGGACGAGGCGGGCGACGTGATAGGCGTGGACTTCTGTCTGAACGTCACGCACGGCCCGGCCGGGATTCTGGGCGCGAGCGCTGGCGACCACCGCGAGGTGGTCCGTGACCTTGCAGAGCTATGCAAAGACAATATTTCTGTTTCTCTAAGCGACACGTACGATGCCGTCGTCGCTGGCGTCGGCGCGCCGAAGGACGCGAACCTCTATCAGGCGACGCGGGCCGCGACGTACCTCGCGTTGGGCGATTACGACCCGCTCCGCTCCGGCGGTCGAATCGTCGTGCCCGCGCGCTTGCAGGAGGGCGCGGGCGAGGGCACGGGCGAGAGGCGCTTCTACGACTGGCTCAGCGGTGCCGAGAGCGCGGACGCCCTCTACGACGAGATGCGTCGGGGCTACGACCCCGGCGCACAGCGCGCGTTCGTCGTGGCTCGGGTCCTCCGGGAGTACGACTGCTACGTCACCGACAGCGAGTCGCCCGCGGTCGTCGAGGAGTGTCTGATGCACGCCCGCGAATCGGTCGCCGACGCCGTGGAACCGGGAAGCGACGTGCTGGTGGTTCCGGACGCGCTCGACACGTTGCTCGAAAGAGCGTAAGTCGTCGGCTTAGACCGACGATGCGTCGTTCTCCCCGAAGTAGACGTACCCGAGAGAGAGTAGTCCGACTCCCATCAGCACGAAGTACAGCAGGTTCCCGTACTCGAAGCCGCTGAAGTAGACGCCCGACGCGACGAGCGCGGCGGTGGCGGCTAGTGCGAGGGCGGTGGTGTTCATGATTGCTCCGGTTGTTGAACGCCCAACGTGTTAAGATGAGGTGTTGCGGTCGATGCAGGTAGGACGGGAGTAGCCCGCCGCGCCGCACGTCGAGACCAGACGGAGCTATTCGACCGCCGACGCGCCTCCGGCGTCCTGATACTCGCCGCCGATGTCGTCCAGCACGCGGTCGTGGAACTCCTGTAAGACGGCGCTCTCGTCTTCGGCCAGCACCACGTCGCTGGCCATCAGCGTGGCGAGACCGAACGCCCGCGGCGTCGGCGTGTCCACGCGGTGTTGGGTCACCGTCACGTCGCCCGACTGCACGTCGGCGAGCACGTCCTCGATGGCCGAGACCGCGAGTTTGTCCTCGATTATCTCGCGGTAGGTCTCCTCGATGACCGCGAAGTCCTCCAGTCCCTCGGCGAACCCCAACAGCATCTCGCTGGAGACCTGCTGTTCGCTCGCGGACTTCTCGTAGCCCTTGTACCGCTTGAGAATCATCAGCGACCGCGTGGCGTTGATGCGGAAGTACCGCTGGAGGAGTTCGGTCCCGTCGAGCGCGGCCCGGAGGTCGCTCCGGACCTCCCCGGGGTCGACGTCGCGCAGAATCTCGGCCACGTCCACCTTGCGGTTCAGCGGCATCGAAATCGTGAACCCGTGGTCGGCGACCGCGACCGAGACGTTGGTGTTGGCGGCGTTGGCGCATCGGTAGGCGACGACCCGCGAGAGGCCGTCGTTGAACTTCCGGCCGTAGTTCGAGTGGACGTAGTAGTGGCGCTCGTACTCGTCGCGGTCGAGTTCGACCTCGACCGCGAGTCGCCGGTCGGTGCTGACGCTCTCGGGACCGGCGTAGCGAATCTGTTCGTCGAACATCCGGGCGATGGCCCGGACGCTGTTCTCGTCCAGCGGGAACTCCCTGAGCCACACTCGGACCGCGGGCTTCCCGCGCTTCTCGAAGCGTTCGAGCAGGTCGCCCTGGAACTCCAGAATCGACCGACCGAGGTCGTACGACAGCGGCAGACGCTCGGAGAACCACGAGGGCACGGTCGGCCGGGCGCTCGTCCGGTCGGCGTACACCTTCGAACCTCTGCGGTACTGGAACTCGAAGTTCTGGCCCCCGAGGACGAACACGTCGCCCTTCTCGAGGGTGTCCAGATACGACTCGTCGAGGTCGCCGACCCACTCGTTGTCGCCGCGGGTGAACACGTCGCAGGTGAACGAGTCCGGAATCGTGCCGATGTTGGTCATGTAGATGACCCGGGCCAACTTGCCGCGCTTGCCTATCAGGGGTTCGCCCACGTCGAACTCGGGGTAGTGGTACTCGCCGTCGGGCGGGTCGTTCTCGTCGCGCCAGATTTTGGCGTAGACGTTCTTGTCCTCCAGTCCCTCGTAGTCCGAGGTCAGGTAGCGGAACAGCGTCTCGAACTGGTCGTCCGAGAAGTTCCGGTAGGGGTAGGCCCGCCGGAGCGTCTCGCGGACCTCCCGCTCCGGGCGCACGTCGTTGATTGCCATCCCGTAGACGTGCTGTGCGGCCACGTCGTAGGCCTCCTCGGGGACGAACACGCGGTCCACGAACCCCTCCTCGGCCTTCTTGAGCATCACGGCGCACTCCACGAGTTCGTCGCGGTCGAGCGCGACGACCCGGCCCGCGACGGTCTGGCCGAGTTGGTGGCCCGCGCGCCCGACGCGCTGGAGCAGGGAGGCCACCGATTTGGGGGACCCGACCTGCACCACGAGGTCGATGTGGGGCATGTCGATGCCGAGTTCCAGACTCGTGGAGGTCGTCACCACGTCGAGGCTCCCGTCCTTCAGGTCCGCCTCGATGGACTGGCGGGCCTCCTTCGAGAGACTGCCGTGGTGGCACCCGGAGTTGTCTTCGTCGTACGCCGCGAACCGCTCGCGGAGGTTGTGGAGGACGCGCTCGGCCCCCGACCGGGTGTTCGTGAAGACGAGTGTGTTGGTGTGGTCCTGTATCAGGCCGTGGAGTTGGTCGTAGAACCGCTCGTTGACCACGTCCCGGGGCGTGTCGATGAGGTCGTCGGTCGGACACTGCAACTCGATATCGAACTCCCGGACGAACCGCGTGTCCACGATTTCGCGGTCTCGGACGGTCACCTCTCGCGCGTCTCCGTCCGCTCCGTCGTCCGACCGCTCGCATCCGACGAGGAAGTCAGCGATGTCCGAGAGCGGTTCGACCGTCGCCGAGCATCCGATTCGCGTCGGCGAGGACTCGACCATGTTCTCCAGTCGCTCCAGACTCAGCGCGAGGTGGGTGCCCCGCTTGCCGTCGGCGAGACTGTGAATCTCGTCCACGACGACGTACTCGACGGACTCCAGTTTCTGCTTGAACTTCGGGGAGTTGAGCAGGATAGCCAGCGTCTCGGGCGTCGTGTTGAGGATGTGGGGCGTCTCCTCCAGCATCTTCCGGCGGGCCGCGTCGTCGGTGTCCCCGTGCCGGATGGCGTGGCGGACCGAGGGGTCGCCGTCCATCTTCTCGGCGATGCCCGAAAGCGGCACCTCCAGATTCCGGTGGATGTCGTTGGCCAGCGACTTGAGCGGCGAGACGTAGAGGCAGTAGACCGAGTTGTCCAGGCCCTCGTCCCACTCGCGTTCTCTCCGGAACAACTCGTTCAGAATCGCGGTGAACGCCGAGAGGGTCTTGCCCGACCCCGTCGGCGACGCGACGAGCGCGTTGGTTCCCTCGTTGATGAGCGGAATCGCCTCCTTCTGCGGGGGCGTGAACAGGCCGCCGTTGTCGGGGACGTACTCGCCGAACTGTTCGACCCACCACTCCCGGACCTCGGGTTCCAGCGATTCGAGGACGGCGGCGTCGTCCACCTCGACAGAATCGGCGTCGAAGTCGAAATCCCCGCGCGCCAACAGGTCGCGCGCTCCCATCTTGGCGGTTCGTTGGGGCCGTGTGCTTAAGACGGTTTGGCCACCGGAGCGAAAGTGAAACTGGACGTGACGAGCGGTCTCCGACAGTTCGACGCCCTCCGGCGCGCCGACGACTCTCGGGAAGTCTCCGCGATTCACCACTGCGTCCCGGCGAGTTCGATGGACGCCGGCACGGCCACCGAGCAGATTCCGCTATCGTCTCCTTTTAAGCCTTTGGCACCCAGTGGAAGTATAAATCGGTCCGTTGAATCCATTACTGTACGGTTAGCCCGAATTTAACCAGAGCAGTTCTAAAATAGTCTGGTGGTCAGCCTGCGGCCCCGCCGACTCGACCAGTACCTGTCGATTCGGCGCGTCCCGGCCGGAAGCGAGGCCGGTGAAATCCCCGAGCGGAGCCGGTACCCAAAGCCATTAACAGCGTTCGGCCCCGCGAATCGAACATGCAGGTCACGTTTCTGGGCACCGGAAGCGCGATGCCGACCGGCGAGCGGTATCAGACCGGCCTCGTCGTCGAGGACGAGGAGGCGGACCGACGCGTCCTCGTGGACTGCGGGAGCGGCGTCCTCCACCGCCTCCAGCAGTCGGGCGTGGGCTACGAGAACGTCTCGACGGTCCTCCTGACACACCACCACCTCGACCACGTCGCCGACCTCCTCCCCCTGCTCAAAGCGAGGTGGCTCGCGGGCGAGGAACATCTCGAAGTCGTCGGCCCCTCGGGCACGAAGTCGCTGGTGGACGACCTGCTCGACGTCCACGACTACCTGAAGGGTCGCGTGGACCTGCAGGTGCGCGAGGTCGGTGCCCACGAGTTCGAGGTCGCCGGGTTCGACGTGGAGGGGTACGAGACCCGACACTCGCTGCCCTGTCTGGCGTACCGATTCGGCGATTCGTTCACCTACAGCGGCGACAGCGAGGCGTTTACCGGCCTCGCTAACTTCGCCGACGGGTGCGACGTACTGGCACACGACTGCTCGTTCCCGGACGACGTGGACGTGGACAACCACCCCACCCCGACCCAGTTGGGCGAGGCGTTGGCAGCCTCGGAGACCGATATCGGCCGCGTGTTCCTGACTCACCTCTACCCGCACACGGAGGGCCGCCACGAGGAGATGCTGAAGTCGATCGAGGCGGTGTACGACGGCGACGTGAGGTTTGCAGATGATTTGCGGACTGTCGAGTTGTAGAACGAGACGCATCCGCAAATCATCAGCGTAGGACCGCTTGCGGACTGTCGAACTGTAAACTCAGTTCTTCACTCCGACTCGGCCGGTACCTCGGCGTCGCCGATGGTCGCGTCCGGTTGGAGTATCTCGCCGAAGTCGAACTCGTCGGGCGCGCGTCCCTCGGCGACGCGGTTCGGCCAGTCCGGGTTCGCGAGCGCGCTGGTCGCCTGCGCCACGAGGTCGGCCCCGTGGGACTCGACGGCCCGCGTCGCCGCCTCGGGGTCGCCGAGACCGCCGTTGGCGATGACGGGGACGGTCGCGTACTCGTCGGCCAACTCCGCGAGCGTCGGACCCGAATCGAACGCCGGCGTGGTGATGTCCTCCTCAGTGACGTGGAGGAAGTCCGCGCCCGCCTCGTCGAGCGCGCCGAAGACTACCTCGGCGTCGTCCTCGCCGCCGGACCATCGGTAGTCGGGGTCGTTGACCTTGCTCTGGGAGATACGGACCCCGACGACGAACTCCTCGGGGACCGCGTCCTGCACCGCCTCGACGACCTCGGTGTGGTACCGCACTCGGTTCTCGACGGAACCGCCGTACTCGTCGTCGCGTTCGTTCGTGTACTCGGTCAGGAACTGGTCGAGGAGGTAGCCGTTCGCGCCGTGGATTTCGACGCCGTCGAACCCGGCCTCGTCGGCCCGCCGGGCGGCCTCGACGAACCCCTCCCGCGCCTCGTCCATCTCGGCCTTCGTCATCTCCTTCGGGGCGGCGAACTCGCCGCTTCCGCCGTAGAGTTCCAACTGTTCGCCCTTCGGTTCGACGGCGGACGGACCGACCGACTCCTCGACGTACCGATTGCCCTGCGAGAGCGCCCCGGCGTGCATGAGTTGCGCGAAGATGGGCGCGCCCTCGTCGTGAACCGCGTCGGTGACTTCCCGCCACGCTTCGACGTGAGACTCGTTGGCGAGTCCGGGTTGGTCGTCGTACCCCTGGCTGTAGGCCTCGTCGGGGTACGTTCCCTCGGTGACGAGGAACGAGAAACCGCCGCGTGCGAACTTCACGTAGTACCGTTTCATCTGCTCGGTGGCGCGGCCGTCGGCGGTCGCGCTCGTTCGCGTCATCGGCGCTAACCCGACCCGGTTGTCGAGGTGGACACCGTCGAGGTCGAACGCATCGAATAGAACGTCGTACTCGTTTTCCATGGATACGTTCGTAGCGCCGGGTCACGTTTAACGCTTTTGTACCCTATTTGCAACACTATTCGGCCATTTCGGTTGAGTCTCACTAACAAAGTACCGCTAATGGTGGTGGAACGTTCCGTGCTTGGCTAAAAGCGTATCGGGAATGTTGCTCAGAATAGGCAAAACCGCGGCCTTTCTCTCCACTTAAAGATGCCGCGACCCAACGAACGACCGTGACATCAGCACTGTTTGTCGTCACCGAGGAAGGGTACTGGGGCGAGGAGTGCGTCGAACCGCTTCGGACACTCGACGAGGAAGGCTTCGACGTTACCGTCGCCACGCCCAGCGGTTCGAAGCCGGTCCTCGACGAGACGTCTGTCGATACCGACAACCCGCTCGTCGACGAGGAGACTGCCGAGCGGGTCCGAGAGGCCCACGAGAACGACGAGCGACTGAACGACCCGATTCCGCTGGCGGCGGCGAGCGCCGACGACCACGACGTCGTCGTGTTCCCCGGCGGACACGGAACGATGTGGGACGTGAATCAGGACGGCCACGCGCGAAAACTGCTGTCGGACGCGGTCGAGGGCGACGACGGCAAGGCGCTGGTCGTCTGTCACGCGGTCGGACTTCTCGGGTTCGGTCGGAACGCGGACGGCGAGTTCATCGCCGACGGTCGCGACGTGACCGGGTTCCCTAACGCGTTCGAGGAGGACATCGTGGACGACAACGACGTGATGGCGAACGGTCGGAAACTCCCCTACTGGGTCGAAGACGAGGTGAAGGCCGCGGGCGGCAACTGGGACGCGGAACTCGACGCCGACGAGAGCGTCACCGTGGACGGCGACCTCATCACGGCCCGCGGTCCGGCGTCCTCGCGCGCCGCGGCCGCGACGCTGCTCGAAGAACTCGGCGTCCGACAGACCGCGTAAGCTCCGTTCTCTGCAGTTTCAGCGTCTTTCGACCGAAGCGCACAGGTTCCCCTGTCGCGCCACCGAACCGGGGCTCTCGTGGCCTCCGTCTTTCCATCAAAGTGTCGTTCACGCCCGCAGCGACTCGCGGTAAGTTCGCGAGGGGCCGCAGGTCTGATACGAGGACGAGCGTTACCGAGTGGACGTGACCGACAACTCGACGACTCCGCAGGCGTTGAACCGATTCTCGCTCGCCGGGAAGACAGCCGTCGTGACCGGCGGGTCCAGCGGCATCGGTCGAGCTATCACCGAACTGTTCGCTGCCGACGGGGCGGACGTGGTGGCGTGTTCACGGACGCTGGCCGACGTCGAGGCCGTCGCCGACGAAATCGCCGAGAGCGACCGCCCCGGCGAGGTCCACCCCGTCGAGTGCGACGTGACCGACCGCGAGGACGTGGAAGCACTCGCGGAGGCGGCGAACGACGCGTTCGGTAGCGTGGACGTACTGGTGAACAACGCGGGCGGCGCGGGCGGCGAACCCTTCGACGAGGTGACGCCGGAGGCGTGGCGACAGGTGCTGGACGTGAACCTCACCGGGACGTACAACTGCACGCGGGTGTTCGGCGACGCTCTGAAGGAGTCGGGCGGGTCGGTCGTCAACATCGGCAGCATGGCGGGACAGTACGGCGTCTCCGGGATGACGCCCTACAGCGCGGCGAAGTCGGCCGTCTCGACGTTCACTCGGGCGCTGGCCGCAGAGTGGGACGCGGAGGGCGTCCGCCTCAACGCGGTCGCGCCGGGGTTCGTCGGCACGGACAAGGTGCGGGACAACCTCGGCGTGGACCGCGAGATAGACCGCTCGCGACCGGACCGGAACATCGGGACGCCCGGCGAAGTCGCGGACCTCGTGCGCTTCCTCGCGAGTCCGGCGTCGTCGTTCGTGGACGGCGAGACCGTCGAAATCACGGGGAGTCCGCTGGTCTACGGCCCCGGCGAACTCGCCGAGTAGCGCCGGAACCGGGCCGCGACGGACCACCGGGCGACTCCCGGCGATTCCGGCCGCGCGCCGAACTGTTTTACGCCGACGCGCCGTCGGGTCGGCCATGACCGACGGGTGTCCGTATCTGGAGTACCGAGCGCTCTCCGAGGCGGGCCGAGCGGAGTCGCGTGCCTACTGCACCGCGGCCGACGAGTTCGTCCAACCGATGCGCGCCGACATCTGCAACGACCGCTACGACCTCGACCACGAGACCGACTGCGAGATCTACCGCGAGGCCGAGGGCCTGTCCGAGGGAGTCGAAGGTGAGGGCGCGGGAGGCGACTGAGGATGGCCTACGACGACTACCTCGACGGAGAGAAGGTCATCATCACCGCGGCGCTCACGGGCGGCGTCCACGGCAAGGAGGCCAACCCGAACCTGCCCGAGACGCCCGCGGAAATCGGGCGGGCGGCCGCGGAGTGCGAGGAAGCGGGTGCGGCCGTCGTCCACCTCCACGCGCGCCGACCGAGCGGCGAGCGCTCCTTCGACCGCGAGCGGTTTCAGGCAATCACCGACGAGGTGCGCTCGCGGACGAACCTCGTCGTCCAGCACTCGACCGGCGGGACCGGCGCACCGCTCGACGCGCGCCGCCAGTCGCTCCGGACAGACCCGCCGCCGGAGATGGCCAGCCTCGACATGGGACCGCTGAACCGCTACCGCCACCTAACCAGCGAGAACACCCGCGGGACCATCGACGCGCTCTACGACGAGATGGCCGAGAAGGGAATCAAGCCAGAGATGGAGGTGTTCAACGACGGCCACCTCAACGAGGTCCGGGACCTGCTGGAGCGCCGGGACGTGGCGGAACCGGTGTACGCGACGCTCATCTTCGGCGGCGGCACGACCGCACCGCCCTCGCCCCGGAACCTGCTGAACGCCGCCGACCACCTACCCGACGGCACGCTGTTCAACACGCTCGGATTCGGTCGCCACCAGCTCCCGCTCACCACGATGGGAATCCTGCTCGGCGGGCACGTCCGCGTCGGACTGGAGGACAACGTGTACTACGACCGGGGCGAACTCGCCGAGAGCAACGCCCAACTGGTCGCCCGGACCGCCGACCTCGCCCGGACGTTGGGCCGCGAGCCGGCGACCCCCGACGAGGCGCGCGAGATTCTCGGTATCTAAATAGGTAGGTTACGTTCGCGTCACCTGCTTACCCCTCCGTCCGACAAGGCTCAAGGTCGCTGTGGGGCTAGGGACGGTATGACCGACTCGGAGACGCCGCCGCTCACGGACATCAACCACGTCACGAACATCTGCACCGACATGGACCGCACGCAGGAGTTCTACGAGGACGTGCTGGGCTTCTACACCGTCAAGATGACCGAGAACTACGACGACCCCGGCACGCCCCACTACTACTTCTCGCCGACGCCGGAGGGCGAACCCGGCACCGTCGTCAGCTACTTCGAGTATCCCAACTCCAGAGGGAATCCCGGTCCGGGCGCGTCCCACCACTTCGCGCTGGGCGTCGAGGACGAGGCGACCCTGCGCGAGTGGCGCGACTACCTCCAGTCGAAGGGCGTCCGCGTCTCGCAGGTGCGCGACCGAACCTACTTCGAGAGCATCTACCTCTCGGACCCCGACGGCCTGACCATCGAAATCTGTACCGAGGGACCGGGCTTCGGCGTGGACGAGGAGACGCCGGGAAGCGAGTTCGTGGAGGCCCCGGAGCAGCGATGACCGCGAACCGCAACCCCCACGCCGGCGAGTCGGACCCCCACGAGGGCCAACCGGTCGCCACCGCCGGCGAGGAACTCTCGACGGCCGACGCCGCGGTCGTCTTCGTCCACGGCCGCGGCGCGACCGCCGAGGGCATGCTGGAGATGGCCAGCGAGTTCGACGCCGAAGGCGTCGCGTACCTCGCGCCGCAGGCCCGCGGCCGGACGTGGTATCCCCACTCGTTCCTCGAAGATATCGAGCGCAACGAACCCAGTCTCTCGTCGGCGCTCGATTTCTTGGGCGACGTTCGCCAGCGAGTCCTCGACGCCGGTATCCCGGCCGACCGAACCTGCTTCGTCGGCTTCTCGCAGGGTGCCTGTCTGTCCAGCGAGTTCGTCGCCCGGAACCCGACGTGTTACGGCGGACTCGCGGTCCTGAGCGGTGGGTTGATCGGTCCGGAGGGGACGCCCCGCGACTACGACGGCGACCTGGACGGGACGCCGGTGTTTCTGGGCTGTGGCGACCGCGACCCCCACATCCCGGTCGAGCGCGTCCACGAGACCCGCGACGCACTGTCGGCGTTGGACGGCGACGTGACCGAACGCATCTACGAGGGGATGAGCCACGGCATCAATCAGGAAGAGATGGAGTACGTCCGGAATCTGGTCGAAGAGGCCGTTTCGGGGTCCGAGTAGTCGATTTTTAGCCGGTGTGATTTCTCGGAGTGATTCCGAAAACGAACGGATGAGAGCGGTCGAGACGGGGAGCTAGCTTCAGGCAGAAGAAGCGCCAAACCGTCGCGTTCCGCCCGTCCGTCAGATTCCGGCGTCGTCCAGAAATTCCCGGAGCGCGGCGTTGAACCCCTCCGGTTCCTCCAGCATGGCGAGGTGGGCCGCGCCCCGGACCTCACGGTACCGGGCGTCGGGAATCGCCTCGGCGAGCGACTCGTGGTACGCCGGCGGGGTGAGGTGGTCGTGTTCGCCGACGAGCGCGAGCGTCGGGACGTCGATTTCGTCGAGGTCCGCGCGCACGTCGAAGACGTGGCAGGTCTCGAAGTCCCGGCGGGTCACGCGCCGGCCGACCGCCCGCATCGCCTCGGTCGAGTGCTGGACGTACCGCGAGTCGGCGTCGTGGAAGAGTCGGTCCTCGCCGTGGAGGAACTCGACCGCGCGCTCGAAGTCCGAGTCGAGCCACTGGCGCAGGTCGTCCAGCACGGGGAGTTTCGCGCCCGTGCCCGCGAGGACGAGACCGTCGAAGTCGTGGTCGCGCTCGATCGCGAGTTGGAGCGCCACCGCGCCGCCCAGCGAGTTGCCGACGAGGATTTGCGCGTCGGTCTCGTCGGCGACCGCCAGCACGTCGTCGGCGTAGGCCGAGAGCGTCTCCCAACCGGGGTCGGCGTCGAAGTCGTCGGAGTCGCCGTGGCCGCTCAGGTCGAGCGCGACGACCGGTCGATGACTCGCCAGTCGGCCGAGTTGCCCCTTCCAGACCTCGTGGTTGCCGCCGGAACCGTGGACGCAGAGGAGCGGCGACCCCTCGCCGCCGCGGTCGGCCACCCGGTAGGCCGTGGTCCGTCCGTGGTGCGTGACCCGTTGCATGCAACGGGATTCGGGAGCGCGGGACAAAACACCCCCGGTCTCTCTCGGTGCCGGAGGAGACAGGACCTGAACCGCAATTCAGTCCTCAGAGGGCCACCCCGACGCAGTACTGCGATTTTTCAGGGAAAGACTTAAGTATATGAGTCGCTAACTTTGGGTTAGGATTAGAATGACATTGAAGCACATCACCGAACGTGACGACGTGTTCGCCCGGAGCTACGAGTACGAAGACGGCGAGGTCCTCGCGGCCGACCTCGGCGTCGCCGGCAACGCGTCCGTGGACGTTCTGGACGACACGGCCATCGTCGTCTTCGAGGGCGAGGACGGTCCCGAGCAGGTCGAGTTCCAACTGCCCGAAGAGGGGGCGGAAGCGTTTATCACCAACGGCGTCCTCACTATCGAGGTGGGACTATGAAGCTCACCGTCAAGCCGTTGAAACAGAAGGACGCCGGGCGCGGACTGGCGGCGGTAGACCGCCAGTCGATGCACGAACTCGACGTCGAAAACGGCGACTACATCGTCATCGAGGGGAAGAATCAGGGTCGGGCGGTAGCCCGCGTCTGGCCGGGCTACCCCGAAGACGAGGGACGGGGCATCGTCCGCATCGACGGCCAGTTGCGTCAGGAGGCCGGCGTCGGCATCGACGACAAGGTGACTATCGAGAAGGCCGACGTGAAACCCGCCAACTCCGTCACCATCGCGCTCCCGCAGAACCTCCAGATTCGGGGCGACATCACGCCTCACATCCGGGACAAGCTGAGCGGACAAGCCATCACGCAGGGCCAGAACGTGCCGTTCGGCTTCGGACTGATGGGAATGGGGTCGGGCCAGTCCATCCCGCTCAAGGTCGCTAGCACCGACCCCGACGGGACGGTCGTCGTGACCGACTCGACCACGATAAACATCAGCGAGCGCGCCGCCGAGGAGATCGCGCAGGGCGCGAGCGGCGGTCCCGAGGGCACGCCGAGCGTGACCTACGAGGACATCGGCGGTCTCGAAGGCGAGCTGGAGCAGGTCCGGGAGATGATCGAACTCCCGATGCGCCACCCCGAGCTGTTCAGCCGGTTGGGCATCGACCCGCCGAAGGGCGTCCTGCTCCACGGGCCGCCCGGCACGGGCAAGACCCTGATGGCGAAGGCCGTCGCCAACGAGATCGACGCGCACTTCCAGACCATCTCGGGCCCCGAAATCATGAGCAAGTACTACGGGGAGTCCGAGGAGAAGCTCCGCGAGGTCTTCGAGGACGCCGAGCAGAACGCTCCGGCCATCATCTTCATCGACGAGCTGGACTCCATCGCGCCCAAGCGCGAGGAGGCCGGCGGCGACGTGGAACGCCGCGTCGTGGCCCAACTGCTCTCGCTGATGGATGGTCTCGAAGAGCGCGGTGAGGTCACCGTCATCGCGGCCACGAACCGTGTGGACGCCATCGACCCGGCGCTCCGGCGTCCCGGCCGCTTCGACCGCGAAATCGACATCGGCGTGCCGGACCGCGAGGGGCGGCTCGAAATCATGCAGGTCCACACCCGCGGGATGCCGCTCGCGGACGGCGTGGACCTCGAAGCGTACGCCGACAACACCCACGGCTTCGTCGGCGCGGACTTAGAGAGTCTCGCCAAGGAGGGCGCG
The DNA here is from genome assembly GCF_023238445.1 of Halorussus gelatinilyticus. Lineage (GTDB taxonomy): Archaea > Halobacteriota > Halobacteria > Halobacteriales > Haladaptataceae > Halorussus > Halorussus gelatinilyticus. The sequence continues at coordinate 226,662 of NZ_CP096658.1, forward strand.
ATGAACGCGCTCCGGCGCATCCGTCCCGAGATCGACCTCGAAGAGGACGAGATTCCGGCCGACGTGCTCGACTCGCTGCAGGTGACCGAGCGCGACCTCAAGGAGGCGCTGAAGGGCATCGAACCCTCGGCGCTCCGCGAGGTGTTCGTCGAGGTCCCCGACGTGACGTGGGACCAAGTCGGCGGCTTGGAGGACACCAAAGAGCGCCTCCGGGAGACCATCCAGTGGCCGCTGGACTACCCCGAAGTGTTCGAGTCCCTCGACATGGAGGCCGCCAAGGGCGTGCTGATGTACGGCCCGCCCGGCACGGGCAAGACCCTGATGGCGAAGGCCGTCGCCAACGAGAGCGACAGCAACTTCATCTCGATCAAGGGTCCCGAACTGCTGAGCAAGTGGGTCGGCGAGTCCGAGAAGGGCGTCCGCGAAGTGTTCAGCAAGGCCCGCGAGAACGCCCCGACGGTGGTGTTCTTCGACGAGATAGACTCCATCGCGACCGAGCGCGGAAGCGGCGGCGGCGGTGGCACGCAGGTCAGCGAGCGCGTCGTCTCCCAACTCCTGACCGAGTTGGACGGCCTCGAAGAACTCGAGGACGTCGTGGTCATCGCCACCTCGAACCGCCCGGACCTCATCGACAGCGCGCTGTTGCGCCCCGGTCGTCTGGACCGCCACGTCCACGTGCCGGTGCCCGACGAGGAGGCTCGCAAGGCCATCTTCGAGGTCCACACCCGGAACAAGCCCGTGGCCGACGACGTGGACCTCGACTGGCTCGCCAGCGAGACCGAGGGCTACGTCGGCGCGGACATCGAAGCCGTCACCCGCGAGGCGTCGATGGCCGCCAGTCGGGAGTTCATCCACAGCGTGGACCCCGAGGAAATCGGCGAGAGCGTCGGCAACGTCCGCATCAGCAAGGAGCACTTCGAGCAGGCGCTCGACGAGGTGACCCCCAGCGTCACCGATAAGACCAAGGAGCGCTACGAGGAGATCGAAGAGCAGTTCGACTCCGCGGAACCCGCCCAAGAGAAGGACCAGTTGGGTCGGACGTTCCAATGAAACTTTTGCTGCGGTCGAGCGCGCCGTAGGCGCGCTCTCCCTAGCAAAACGTTCATGAAAAATGCTGCGTCACCCCCTCACTCACGCGCCTCCGGCGCGTGAGTTCGAGGGACTCCTTGGTCCGCTCGCTCGTCACGTCGCGCGGCGCGAAGCGCCGCGCAGTCGTTCCTCGCTCGCGGTCGATTGCGGTGTACTCCGGTGGAACGGTCGCCGGTCGTTCGTCCGTCGAATGGCTCACGAAGTTCGTCCGTCGAACGGTTCACCGAGCGTTCGCCGGTCGTCCGCGCCACCGAGCGCGATTCAGAGCCGATTTTTGCAGTGCCGCTTTCTTCATCGAAGGAACATCTGTAATCCGTAGAACAATATTCTTCTATTCTAAAGAAATCTAGAGGTGGCCAAAGGCCGTCGCTCCGGATTCGATAGTTCCTGTAAAAATCGCCGCCCGCCCGCTACTCCAGTTCCTCGGCCGCGCCGCGTTCCACGAGCGGGGCGGCGTTGGCCTCGGGCAGCGTCACCACGTCCTCGCTCGCGAGGTCGTAGGTGCGCTCGTCCACGCCGAGTATCTCGCCCACGTCGTCGGTGACCCGGACCGTCGTGCGCTCGTCCAGTCCGGCCAGCGGGTCGTTGTCAGCGTCGGAGTCCGACACTGACGCCGCACTCGCGGACACGTCACCGCCGGTCGCGCTCGCCGGACCGGAGGTCGAGTCGCCGCTCGCCGAGTCGGCGGCCGAATCGCCGCCCGCCGGACCGCCGTCCGGACCGTCCGCGACGGCGGCCGCCTCCGCCCCGGCCGGCCGCTGACCGTCGGCGTCCGAGTCGCTGGCCGCGGGCGTCGAACCGCTCGCGGCGGCGGTCCCGTCGCTCGCGCTCTCGCCACCCATCACGTCCGCGGCGCTCACGTCCTCGCCCGACGCGTCCGCGGCGGGCGCGTCGCCGGGGTCGGACGCGGCGTTCGGGCCGGCGGTTTCATCGGCCGTGTGCTGGGCGGCGGGGTCGGCCGCGCCCTCGGCGGGCGTCGGCGTCGGTTCGGAGCCGGCGGGGTCGTCGGCTTCGCCCGCCAGCACGTCCAGCACGTCCTGTTTGTTCGACTCGATGCGTTCGACCAGTCCCTCGAAAAGGTCCTGCTCCTCGCTGGTCAGACCCTCCTCGTCGGCGGCCATCCCCGCCGCGGCGAGGCTCGCGCGCTTGACGATTTTTCCGACGCGGCGCTCGTAGATCGCCTCCACGACGTCCTCGGCGGTCTTTATCTCGTCGGTCAGGCGGTTCACGTCTGGGTCGTCGAACGGACTGTCCGCGCTCTCGGCCGCCCGGTCGCGCTGGTCTTTCAGGTCGGCGATGTAATCGCCCACGTCCGCGTAGAACGACTCGCGCAGGTGTTGGAGGCTGTCCTTCGACCGCTCCTTGCTCTGTACCGTGCGGAGTTCGTCCAGATTCATCGTCGTCCTGTCATGGTCTTCGTGTCTCGTTCGTCGGGCGCGTCGGGTCGTTCGGTCGGCGGGCCGTTCGTCGCGTGGCCGGTCGGATGGCGTCTCCGTGGGGCGGTTTCGTTGCGCGCTCGTCGCGCGTCGGTCGGTCGCCCGTCATTCGCGGCCCTTCTCCGCGCGGCCGCGGGCCATCAGGAAGACGGCCACGTGTTCCGGAAGCGATACGTCGCCGGCCGAGAGGGTAAAGCTTTCGTCGCCGAGTTCGACCGGGCCGGGGTCGGTCACCTCGACCGCGATCTCGTTGCCGGCGAACGTCTCGGGAACCGGGTCCACGAGCGGGTCGAAGTCGGCCACCTCCTCGCGGGGAATCCGGGTCACTTCGAGACCGGTGCCGCCGTGGAGGCTCCCCGGCAGGCGGATGAGTCGCCGGAGGTCGGTGGTCACGGGTTCGTCGATGGCGGCCGACTGCGCTTCGACGACCGACCGGGTGATGACCTTCGCCAACTGGCGGATGCCCGGCCCGCCGCGCTCGATGTTCCCGCTCTCTAACTTCTCGTAGTCCTCCGAGACCGCTCCGAGGATGGTCTTCGCGCGGCCGTCGCCGATGCGGTCGAACTCCTTGAGGCGGTCGAGGGCGTCCTCCTCGTCCAGTTCCAGCAGTTCGTCGGCGAGCGCGAGCAGTTCCCGGTGGACGCGGCGGCCCCACCCGCCGTCCTTCTTGAGGACGCGCCGGGTCGCGGTGCCGCCCATCTCGGTGCGCTGGATGGCGTCGAGTTCGATGCCGTCGCCGCGGATGTAGTCCACGATTTCGCGGCGCTCGTCCCGGTCGAGTCCCCGGATGCCATCGTCGCGGACGTGGACGTGGTACCCCCGGCCGCCCGAGAAGACGACCGTCAGGTCCTCGAAGCCGAAGTCGTCGGCCAGCAGGTCGATGAGGTTCTCGACTTCCGCCTTCCCCGCGGCGAGCATCTCGCCGTACGAGTCGCGCTGCGGGTCCACGCCGGTCAGGTGGTCGGCGTCGATGTCGAACACCAAGTCGGAGTCGCGCCACCCCTTCTCCTCCATGTCGTCCGCGCCGGGGTCGTCGTAGCGCCCGGCCGAGAAGTAGACGTGGCGCGGACGCTCGCGCCGGAGGAAGTCCCCGAGTTCACCCAACTCCAGCAGCGACTGGTGGCGGACCATCGTCGTCGGCCCGTGAGTCCACGGGATGTAGCCCCACTCGCGGAACTGCGGGTCCGGCGGGGGCGTGAGGTCCGTGGCCCGGTAGTGGTCGCGGAAGCGACCACGGAGGTATCTCAGGGTGCGCTCTTCCATGCTGTCGGGCTATGCTCGGGGCGCGATGTTAAGATTGTCTATCGCGCTCTCGGGGAGTTAGTTCGACGATAGATGTCGTTTGGTAGTTTCGCGTAGCGGGACGCTGATTTACCGGTAGTTGAAAACACGGTTTGGTTATTCAGGGCAACTCCCGAAACTGGCGAGGCTGACTCGGTGAGTAGGCCTGCGAAGTTATCGCACAAGATTCATTTCTCTGCGCTTATCCTCGACAGCTATGGACCGGACAACGGTACTGGCTATCGGGTTATTCGCTCTTGCTTGGGCAATCATAATCTACCAATCACGGAAAGAAGACTGGAGTGTGAGCCGGACGGTCGGGATGCTCGTTTTTCTCGGTGGTGGAACTGCTGGCGTGTTTCTCGACAACTTCTTCTCCGCTGGGTCGTCGCTCCTTCCGTGGATAGAACCGATTGCCGCCGTGATTATGCTCGTCGGACTGTTCATTGCGTGGATTGGGAAACGCGGTGAGGACAAACGTTCAGCCTAACTGTGTAAAAAGGAAGTCTGTACTGAACGAGAGTTGCTTCACCTGAACTACCGGCTGTATCAGGACATACTCTGGATAAAAGAATTGGTAACTACTGTTACCGGAGAAGCGCGAGCCGCAGGAAACAGAGAGGCCGTGAACCGCAGGGCGTTCGCCGGGTGTCGGATGGCTCCCGCGGGGCGGTCGACCGGTACGCTCGGGTCGAGAACTCCCCCGACGAGGGGCCGGCGTTCAGACCGGGAGCGCGGGACCGAGGACCGCCACCACGACCAGCGCGACCGCGAGCAGCGACGCGCCGTGGACTACCGCGGACTCCGCGAGCGGGGAGAGCGGGACGCCGAACCTGTCGGCCGATGCGCGGAGCGCCAGCGCCAGCACCCGCCCGCCGTCGAACACCGAGACGGGGAGCGCGTTCAGCAGGGCGAAGTTCGCGTTCAGGAGCGCGAGCCAGAACGCGAGGTTCGTCAGGACGCCGAGCGAGGCAACCGTCGCGGCCGTCGGCGGCGACCCGCCGGTCAGCGCCCACCCGAAGTAGGTCAGGTAGGCGGAGAGGGGCGACCCGGCCGAGAGCGGCGACGCGAGGACCGCGAGCGCGACTACCGCGACCACCACGTTGTGGAACGCGCCGACGGCGTACATCCGGAGTTTCGTCCGGACCGACGCGTCGTCGATGGTCTCGTCGGGCAGGACGTACGCCGCGAGCGGGAGGACGCCGAACAGGAGCGCGACGCCCCACTCCGTGACCGCGACGTTCGCCCGGCGACAGACCAGCGCGTGGCCCGCCTCGTGGACCACGGTGGCGACGACCAGTCCGGCGACGACGTACGGCGCGGCCGCGAGCGGCATGAACTCGTTGACGCCCGGTAGCGCGACCGTGTTCACCGGGTCGTTGAGCGCCGTGGCCCGCGTCCGGCCGAGCGCCTGCCGTGCCGCGCCGGCGACCAGTGCCATCCCGCCGACCTGTAACGTGAGCAGGGTGGCGACCCCGGCGTCGGCCCACCGGTCCCACGCCGGCCGACTCGCCAGCGCGTCGAACCGGTCGGCGCTCGCCGTCGAGAAGAGATAGAGCGTCAGAAATCCGACCTTCACCGGTCCGGGGAGCGCGTCGTTGACCCGCGCTTCGAGCGCGTCGAGGCGCGCGCGGAGCGAAGCTATCACGACTCGGACCGCTCGCGCCACCGACAAAGCTGTTCCGGGCGTCGCTACGAGCGCCCCGCGACGGGGCACCGGGCCTTCGAGGCGGGGGCAGGACGCGCCCCGAGGCCGGGTGCGCCCCGAGACGAGCGCGCACCGCCCGCCGCCGTCATCCGCGCATGAACTCCGAGAGCTTCTCGGTGAGACTGCTGCTCTTGCCGAGTTTCAGGTAGTAGGCGTCGCCACCGTCCTCGTAGTAGTTGTCGATGTGGCGCGCCACCTCGAAGCCGAGGTGCTCGTAGAATCCGAGCGCGTTCTCGTTGCTCGCTCGCGCGTGACAGGTGATGGTATCGTGTTCCTCCGCGACCTGTCCCACGAGTCGCTTGCCGACGCCTTCGCCGCGGAACTCGGGCGAGACGGCCAGAAAGAGGATGTAGCCGTCGCGCCGGACCGCCGCGAACCCCATGAGTCGCTCGTCGCCGCCTTCCTTGCTCAGCAGGAGGTAGACCGTCGAGCGCCGGTAGGCGTCGGTGAAAAAGCCCTTGCGCTGTTTGAGCACGTCCTCGTCGTGGCGGATGCGCTCTTTGAGTTTCCACGCCGCCTCGACGTAGCTGTCGTCGCCGGGGCGAGCGGTTTCGGTATCGACGTTGACGCTCACTAGTCTGGCGTAAGCCCGTGGGCAATATAATTCCACCGCCCTTGGCACGCGGTGGCGTCCGACTCGCGCCGAGAGACGCGTTGGGAGGCCGTTTTCGACTTCCGATTCGTCGGTGCGAGGCGACCGTCCGCGCGCGGAAACCGGCGGGAACTATCCGGCGCGGCGTCGTCGCCTCGGACATGAGCTACGAACTCCGCGACCACACCGCCGACGTGGCGGTGGCGGCGACCGGACCGACCCTCGCGGCGGTCTTCGCCGCCGCGGGCGACGGGATGGCGGGCGCGATGTGCGACGAGATTCCCGCCGATGCCGGCGAGCGATTCGACTTCGAGGTCACGGCTGAGAACCGCGAAGCCCTCCTGTTCGACTACCTCGACCGACTCATCTACGAGCGCGACGTGCGGGCGGTCCTCCCGGTGGACAACGAGGTCGAGATTCGGGGGGACGGCGAGGAGTTCGTCGTGACCGGGAGCGCCCGCGGTGTCCCGCTCGCCGACGTCTCGGCGCGCGAAATCAAGGCCGTCACCTACTCCGACATGGAACTGGTCGAGACGGACGACGGGTGGCGAGCCTACGTCGTCCTCGATGTATGAACACTTACGGCGCGACGCGACTTTCGTGGACGCATGAACTGGCGACGAGTGACACCGCTGGTCGTGCTGACGACGCTCCTCTCCGTTTCCGGGACCGCGAGCGCTCACGTCCGCTACGTCGTGGACAGCGCCGAAGACGTGGTGAGCGGGCTCCGATTCCTCATCGACGTACTCTCTGACCCGTTCAACGCCGCGCTGGTCGGCGGCGGCGCGCTCGGCGTCGCCGTCGCCGCGCTCGCGTACCTCCGGTTCCGGCCCGCAGCCCGCGACCTCGCGGTCCTGCGCGGGACGCTGTCGGGCTACGACGACCTCGTGCCGTGGATGCTCAGGCTCTCGGTGGGCCTTCCGCTGGTCGGCGCTGGCTTCGCGGGCTACTTCTTCACGCCGCTCGTGACCGCCGACCTACGGGTGCTACAGGTCGCGGTCGGCTTCCTCCTGCTGTTCGGACTAGCAACCCGCGTCGTGGCGCTAGTCGGCCTGCTGGCGTATCTTGCGGGGCTGGTCGCCGAACCGGCGCTCCTGTTGTCCGGCGAGTACGTCGGCGGCTTTCTGGCCATCGCGCTGCTCGGCGGCGGCCGACCGAGCGCCGACCACATGCTCCAGCGGATCGCCGAGGACGAGCGGACGCTGTACGGTCGATTCGACCCGGTTCACCGCGCGGCGTCGTGGCTACACGCCCGGACCGACCCCTATCGGGAGTACGCGCCGACGCTGGTTCGGCTGGCGCTCGGGTTCAACTTCTTCTATCTGGGGTTCACCCAGAAGCTGTTCGCGCCCGGCCCGGCGCTCGCGGTGGTCGAGAAGTACGACCTCACGGCGGTCGTGCCGGTGGACCCGGGGCTGTGGGTGGTCGGGGCGGGACTCACCGAGATGGCCGTCGGGGTCGCGCTGTTCGTCGGCCTCTTCACTCGCGCGACGGCGGCGACGGCGTTCACGATGCTGACGCTCACGCTGTTCGGACTGCCAGACGACCCGGTGCTGGCTCACGTGACCCTCTTCGGGATGGTGTCGATGCTGTTCATCACGGGGTCGGGACCGCTCGCGGCCGACGAGCGACTTCGGGCGGCCGCGTTTGGTGACGGGTCACGCACGGGGGCGGATGGCGAAACGTCTTCGGCGTCCGGGCCGAACCAACGGGTATGACCAGCGACGACGCAGGAGAGACCTACGACGCGGGCGAGGTCACGCTCCACAAGGTCCGTGACTACGTCTGGGAGATTCCGAAGGAGGGCGACATGCGCGTCCCGGCGCGCGTGCTCGCCAGCGAGACCCTGCTCGACCAGATAGCCGACGACAAAACCCTCGAACAGCTCAAAAACTCGACCCATCTGCCGGGCGTCCGGAAGCACAACGTCTGCATGCCCGACGGCCATCAGGGGTACGGCTTCCCGGTCGGCGGCGTGGCCGGCATCGACGCCGAGGAGGGCTGTATCTCACCGGGAGCGGTCGGCTACGATATCAACTGCGGCGTCCGGATGATGAAGACCGACCTCACCTACGAGGATGTGCAGGGCCGCGAGGAGGAACTGCTCGACGCCCTGTTCGCCAACGTTCCGTCGGGACTCGGCGGCGGCGGTATCGTCGAAGGCGACATGGACGCCGTGGAAGCCATCCTCGACCGCGGGATGGAGTGGGCGCTCGAAGAGGGCTGGGCCGTCGAAGAGGACCTCGCGCACTGCGAGGACGAGGGCGTGCGCCACGATTCGGACCCCGCGAAGGTCTCCCAGAAGGCCAAGGACCGCGGGAAGAACCAGATCGGGAGCCTCGGGTCGGGCAACCACTTCCTCGAAGTCCAGCGCGTGACCGACACGTACCTCGACGACGTGGCCGACGCCTACGGACTGGAGGAGGGCCAAATCGTCGTCCTCATCCACTGCGGGAGCCGCGGGTTGGGCCATCAGGTCTGCACCGACTACCTCCGAGACATCGAGAAGGCCCACGCCGGACTGCTCGACCAGTTGCCCGACAAGGAACTCGCCGCCGCGCCAGCGGGGAGCCACCTCGCGGAGGACTACTACGACGCGATGTGCGCCTGCATCAACTTCGCGTGGGTGAACCGCCAACTCATCATGCATCGCACGCGCCAGGTGTTCGAGAAGGTCTTCGACTCCGAGTGGGAGTCGCTGGGCATGGACCTGCTGTACGACGTGGCCCACAACATCGCCAAGAAGGAGACGCATACGGTCGAAGACGGCGAGGAAAGAGAGTTGTTCGTCCACCGGAAGGGCGCGACCAGAGCCTTCCCCGCGGGCCACGAGGAGGTCCCCGGCGCGTACCTCGACGTGGGCCAGCCCATCATCATCCCCGGCAGCATGGGCGCGGGGAGCTACGTCCTCCGGGGCGGCGAGGAGTCGATGGACCAGACGTTCGGTTCGACGGCCCACGGCGCGGGCCGGACGATGAGTCGGACGCAGGCCAAGAAGGACTACTGGGGCGGCGACGTGCAGGACGAACTCGAACAGGAACACATCTACGTCAAGGCCCAGAGCGGTGCCACGGTCGCCGAGGAAGCGCCGGGCGTCTACAAGGACGTGGACGAAGTCGTCCGGGTCTCGGACGCGCTGGGCATCGGCGACAAGGTGGCGCGGACGTTCCCCGTCTGTAACATCAAGGGGTAGCGCGGACCCCCGAAGTTGATACGTCCACCCGCCGATTTACTGAGCGATGGCCCTCTTCGAAGCAATTGTAATCTTCCTCGTCGGGTTCGTCTCGGGCACCGTCGTCCGGTGGTTCGCGGGCCTCGCCGCAATCGTCGCGCTCGTCCTCGTTGTCCTCGGGGTCACGACGCCCGAAATAGGACTGATAAACCAAATCATCGACCAGTACTACCTCGGTAACGAACTGCTGTTCATCTCCGGGTTCCTGTTCGGCATCGACGCCGAGCGGACCACGGAGGTCGTCGCCGAGCGGCGGGAGTGACACTCAGTAGCGGCAGTGACCGGCGACCCCGAGCGAATACTACCGGCGGCCGAGAGGGAGGTGAGCAGGTCGAGTCCGGAGGGCACCTTCGAAGCGAGGCGGTACCGCAAGAAGAGAACCCTGGTTCGATTTCAGTTCTCGCCGACTCCATAAGTTATGGATATTATTTTCAAATCCATCGTGTTTCTAACCATGTGGATTTATGTACCTATGACGCGTAGTATGAAGTACACATGAACTACTACGACCTCATCCTCGGCCTGATTCCGCTCACTCTCCTCGGTCTCACCGCCCTTCTCACGACCGTCGGCGTTGGTCTCACGGCCGCCGTCCCGGTCGCTGGCGCGGTTTCCGTCGGGATGATCGGTCACGCGATGTTCGTCCGGACCCCGACCGACGCGCTCGGGACCGACGCCGCCGCGACTTCGGCCGTCAACCAGTAATCGACTGGCCGTTCTCTCGCTTTTCCTCTCGACTTTTCTTCCCCACTCTTCCTCGGTGTGTTCTCGCACGTCGCTCTCGTTCCTCCCACCGGTCCGACTACTTCGACGCACGTCGGCCGCCCGTCTGACGAATTTATTTGTGTCCGTGCTTCGGTGGATTCTCAATATGCATCAGGACCACCTCGACATGGAGTCGGTCACGCTCGAACTCTCCGAGGAGGAACTCGACGCTATCGACGACATCGCGTTCGCCGACCACCGGGACAACCGCGAGGCGGCGATACGCGAACTCCTCGACAGGTGGATCAAAGAGCGCGAAAAGCCGGAATCCGAAGACTCGGACCCCGAGGCGGACTCCGGAGAGTGAGCCCGGCGAGAGCTACGGGTTGAAGTCGAATCGGGGGCCGTCGTCCTCCTCGGGGTCCTCCGCGCCGGGTATCGTCGGACCGTCCACCGTCGGGGGAACGAACGACCGGTCTTCGGGGTCTACCTCCTCGCCGTCCTCGTACTTCACGAAGCTCAGGTAGTACACCTCGCCGCATCCCTCGCCGTCGGTTTCCTCGGCCCCGCAGACGAGTTCCACGCCGTCGGCGTCTTCGAAATCGTCGTAGGCGTCGGCGTACTCCCACCCGTCGAGCGGGTCGGGCGTCACGCACTTGTCGGCGAGGTAGCCCTCGCGTTCGAGAGCGGCGATGGCTCCGCATCGCGGGCAGTAGTATCGGACTTCGGTCATGGGAGACCGTTGGCGGGGCGGCTACTTTCGACTATCGCCGAGGAGCGTTCGATGTGTCTCGTCTGGTCTCGCGGACCCGCGTCGAACGAGTAGGGAAGCGAACTGTAGCCGACACGAAGGAGTCTCCCACACCGGCCAGCGCACGCCGGAGTGAAGGGGGCAGTACAGCGAACCCGGAAACAGAAGCGGCGACCCCGCGAAGGCCTCCGGTTTCCGACCGCGAATCCGCGTCTGGTGCGTCGAGAAGCAAGACCTTTGGCGCGCGCCGGAGACCCTTCGTGTATGATAGACGAGACGGTCGAGGAGATTCGGGAGATGCAGACCCACAGCTCCTCCGTCGTCGCCGTGAAGGCCGCCCGCGCGCTGGAGGACCTCCGCGAGCGCGAGTTCGCCTCGGTCGAGGACTTCGAGCGCGACCTCGAACGCAACTCGTCGGCGCTCCGTCGCGCCAACCCCTCCCACGCTTCGCTGGTGACGACCCAGCGCGCCATCGTCTCGATGGTCGAGGACGCCGACGCGGGAACCGTCGAGGAGGCCAAGGCGGCGCTCGACGGCGCGGTCGATAGGGTGGTCGAGCAGGTCGAGACCGCCAAGCGCCGGGCCGCCCAGAACGCGATGGACTTCGTGGAGGACGGCGCGACCATCATGACGCACGACTACTCCTCGACGGTGCTGGAGGCCATCGAGCGGGCGGTCTCCGACGGGCGCTACCTGACGGTGTACGTCACCGAGGCGCGGCCGCGCTACCTCGGTCGCAAGACCGCCCGCGCACTCGCGGAGATGGACCGCGTGGACGCCCACCTCGTCGTGGACGGGGCCTGCGGTCACTACCTGCCCGAGTGCGACCGCGTGCTGTTGGGCATGGACTGCATCGTCGAGGACACCCTCTACAACCGCATCGGCACCTTCCCGTTGGCCGCGACCGCGGACAGCGTGGACGTTCCGGTCACGGTGGTCGGCTCCTCGGCAAAGCTGGTCGGCGAGGGCTTCCGGTTCGAGAACGACTTCCGGTCGCCCAGCGAGGTGCTGCTGGAACCCGCGGAGGGCTTCTCGGTGGAGAACCCGGCCTACGACGCGACGCCGACCGACCTGCTCGATTCGGTCGTCACCGACGAGGGCGTCCGGGAGTTCTGAGGAGCCAGCAGGCCGAAGGGTCCGGACGCAGTAGCTTCCGCCGATGGACCCGAGAAGCCGACTCGCGCACAACCTCACCGCCGAGTCGGAGGCCTACGGCTACACCCTCACCATCTGGGGGTCGGGCGCGATGCTCATTTACAAGGTCCAGACGCCCGACCTGTTTCACATCCTCCTGCTGGCGTTCGGTGCGATTCTGGGGTTCGCGGTCCTCGGGGCGTTCGCCTTCCAAGAGATGGTCCGGGAACCCGCCGAAGACGACACCCCGCTGGTCGTCACCTCGATGGTCCACGTCTTCTCGACGCTCGGCAATCTGGTCGTGGGCTACGTGCTGGTCCGGTTCGTCGTGACCCACTCGACGCCGGGGTGGCTGGCCTTCCCGCTCGTGGGGTTTCAGGCGACGTTCCTCTACAACGTCTTGCTCCTGCTGGAGGACTTCCTCTCCGAGCGGTTCGTGAAGGAGACCCGGTTCGGCGAGGACTTGGAAGAATCGGACTGAGAGGCGAGCGACTACTCCACCGCGACCCACTCGCCGCGCTCGTCGCTCTCCTGAATCGCCGCGAGGGCGCGCTGGACCGCCAGCCCGTCGTCGAAGTCGGGATGATACTCGTCCCCGGAGTCGATAGCCGACAGGAACTCGTAGTTCTCGTGGACGAAGGTGTGTTCCCACCCGAGGACGTGGCCCGGCGGCCACCAGTGTTCGACGTAGGGGTCATCGGCGTCCGTGACCAGAATCGTCTCGTAGCCCCGGTTGCCGTCGCGCAGGACCTCCAACTCGTTGAGGCGTTCGAGCGAGAACTTGAGGCTCCCCTCCGAGCCGTGAATCTCGATGGCGTGGTCGTTCTTGTGCCCGTTGGCGAACCGCGAGGCCTCGAAGGTCGCCATCACGCCGCCTTCCAGTTCCGCTTGCGCGGAGTAGGCGTCGTCGACCGTGACCTCGCGCGTCTCGCGTTCGGCGGTTTCACCGCCTTCCCGAGACTTCTCCGGAGTCTCGCTATCCTCCACCGGGCGCTCGTCCACGAAGGTCCGGCAGTGGCCCGAGACGCGTTCGAGGTCGCCGACGAGGAAGCGCGCGAGGTCGATGGTGTGCGCGCCGAGGTCGCCCAAGGCCCCGCTCCCGGCCATCTCCTCGCTGTTGCGCCACGACCACGGGGCCTCGGGGTCCACCAGCCAGTCCTGCAGGTAGCGCCCGCGGAAGTGGTGAATCTCGCCGAGTTCGCCGTCCTCGATGAGGTTCTTGGCGTACCGGAGCGCCGGAACGAACCGGTAGTTGAACGCCGTCGCGGTCGGGACGCCCGCGGACTCGGCGGCCTCGGCCATGCGCTCGGCGCTTTCGAGGTCGTTGGCCAGCGGTTTCTCCGAGAGGACGGGGGTGCCGGCTTCCAGCGCGGCGATGGACGGCTCGGCGTGGACGTGGTTCGGCCCGAGGTTGTAGAAGGCGTCTACCTCGTCTACGACGTCCGCCCAGTCGGTCGCGGTGGTCTCGAACCCGAGGCGGTCGGCCGCGTCCGCGAGCGCCGCCTCGTCGCGGCCGACGAGGACGTGGCGCTCCACGTCCGGGGCGTCCGGGAAGAACATCGGGAGCCGAGCCAGCGCGTTCGCGTGGGCTTTGCCCATGAATCGGTAGCCGAGAACTCCGACTTTGAGAGTCATATCGTCGCAGGTCTACTCGGCGAAGGTGCTTAGTGTTTCAGGAGACGGCGAGGCTTCGTCTGCCGTAGGCCGAAGAGCGAAGCGGCGGTGGTTCAGTCGTCGGTCTCCTCGGCCAACACCGACCGCAGCGCCGACGCGAGTTCCTTGAACCGGTCCATCTCCATCGCGTCGGTGGTCACGAACGCGCCGCGGTCGCCGACGATGACCCGCGTCAGGTAGCCGTGGTCGAACACGCGCATCGTGAACTGGTACGGGCCGAGTTCGGTCTCCTCGTACAGCGTCTGGGAGCGGAATCCGAGTCGCTCGTTGTCGGCGAATCCCACGAGGTCGGCGTCGGATTCGAGGTCCTCGCGGAGGTAGAGCTGTTCCTCGTCGTCCTCGGTGAAGTACGTCACGCTCCGGAGTTCGTCGCCGACGGTCGTTCGACAGGTGCTGACTAGCTGGTCGGCGAGGTCGTCCGAGACTGTTTCCCCCATAGCCTCCTCGTCAACCCACAGCAGGAAAAGTGCTAGTGGCGGTCGCCGGGATTCGGGAATCGGCGAGCGGGGACGTCGGTCCGGAGAACGAACGCGCGGAGACGACGGAACCGTCGGTTTTTTCTCCGTCCTCCGGGTTCCGAGAATCCCATGGCCGGGACAGACGACGCCGCCGAGACGAACGACGACGCCATCAGAGTCACCGCGCGCGGCGTCGTCACCCGCGAGGAGGACGACGGCCGTCGGGGAGACGGCGACAGCGACGAGGAGCTACTGGTCGAGCGCGAGCGCGACCCCGCGGGCGAGGCCTTCTATCGACCGCTCGGGGGTGGCGTCGAGTTCGGCGAACACAGCCGGGACGCGCTCCGGCGAGAGTTCCGCGAGGAGCTGGGCGTCGAACTCGCGGCGATTTCGTCGCTCGGGACCTACGAGGACGTGTTCACCGTCGCGGGCGAGACCCAACACGAGGTCTGGCGGCTCTACGAGGCCGACATCGCGGCGTCGTGGCCCTACGAGGAGGACGCCTTCACCGCGACCGAACCCGAGACCGGCGAGGAGATAGCGTGCGTCTGGAAGTCGGTCGGCGAGTTGGAAGGAGACGGCGAGACGTTCTATCCCGCGGCGGCGCTGTCGGACCTGTAATCAGGCCCAGTGAACTTCGCCGGGTTGCTCGCGGAACACCGCGCGCTGGAGCATGGCGACCGCTTTTTCGAGGCCCTCGTTGGAACTGGTCAGCGAGTCCTCGTGTTCGATGGACAGAGCACCGTCGTAGCCGACCATCCGGAGCGTGCTCACGATGTCCTTCCAGTGTCCTTCGCCGTGGCCGTACCCCACGGAGCGGAACAGCCACGAGCGGTCGGCCTCCTCGTCGTAGGGCGTCGTGTCGAGAACGCCCTTCGTCCGGGCTTGGGCCTCGTAGACCTTAGTGTCCTTCGCGTGGAAGTGATGGATGGCGTCGCGTTCCCCGAGCAGGCGGATGGCGTCGGTGACGTCGATACCCTGCCAGTAGAGGTGCGAGGGGTCGAAGTTCGCGCCGATGCGCTCGCTGGTCTCCTCGCGTAACCGGAGCATCCCCGACGGTTCGTACACCAGCATGTTGGGGTGCATCTCGATGGCTACATCGACGCCGTGGTCGGCGGCGTGGTCGGCGACGTCCGACCAGTAGGGGATGGCGACCTCCTCCCACTGGTACTCGTGGGCTTCGGCATGTTCGCCGGGCCACGGCGCGGTTATCCAGTTGGGTGTCTCGTCGTTCGGACTCCCCGCCGGAAGCCCCGAGAAACACGTGACCGTGTTCACGTCCAACTGGTCGGCGAGTTCGATGGCTTCCCGCAACTCGACGTCGGCCTGCTCGGCGGTCTCGTCGTCGGGGTGGAGCGGATTGTTGTGCGTGGCCAGCGCCGAGATGCGCATCTCGTACTCGTCCAGCAGGTCGAAGAGGTGGTTCTGGGCCTCGTCGTCGTCCAGATACTCCTCGCGCGGCAGGTGGGTGTCGCCGGGGTGGCCCCCGACGCCGGGTTCGATGGCGTCCACGCCGATTCCGTGGAGGTACGCCATCGCGTCGTCCAGCGACTGCCCGTACAGCGGTGGTGTGTGAACGCCGATGTCCATACGTCGTCCACCACGGATGGATTGAATAAGATTGTGGGACCGCGACGGCAGCAGCGGTCCCGAGAACTGCCCCGAGTCCGCGCTTGTCCGAGTCCTCCCTTCGCCCCCGAGACGCGCTACTCTTCGGCCAACTGCACGTCGAGGCGCTCCTCCAGCGCCTCGATGAGCGCGCCGCCGACGTTGGCCTGATTCGCCCGGCCCTGCTCGACCGCCAGCAGGTCGTTCTCGGCCACGTCCAGTTCGTCGGCGAGTTCGCCGCGCTGGAGTCCCTCGTCCCGTCTGGCCTGTTCGACCGTCTCGCCGTAATTCGAGACCAGATACGGGAGCGGGTCGTCGTCGTAGTTGGTGCCCTCCTCCTCCCAGTGGCGCGAGTCGCCGTCGTAGACGCCGCTGGCCTTCGCGGTGTTCTGGGCGGCCTTGCGCTTGCGCTCGCGCTCGTCGTCGCCGCCGGAGTCGGTCTGCTGGTTGTCGTTGTGCGAGGAGGCACAGTCCGAGCAGACCTGCAACAGCGCACCGGCCACGTTGGCCTCGGTCAGCGAGTCGCTCGACGTGCCACAGAGTTCGCACGAGCCGCCGCCACCACTGCCGGACGACCCGCCGGTCGAATATTTAGCCATATGGAATCCAGTAGGGACACGAAGCATTTGAATACCCCGCTTGCCGGTCGGAACGACCGGTCGGCGGACCGGCAGGCCCAAACACTCTTTTCGGTGTGGTAACAATAAACAGGACAATGGCGGACGACTCGACCGACGACCCGAACGACGCCGAAGACTCGCCGGACGCCGGGGATTCGCCGGACGTCGAGAACTCGCCGGCCGCCGAGGACCCGGACGGCGCGGCGGAGTCCGACGAGGCCGCGGCCTCGGCGCTGGTCGATACGGTGTTCGGTGCAATTTCGAGCGACCGCCGCCGCTACGCGCTTTACTACCTCCGCAACCGAGGGAAGACCGACGTCGAGACGCTGGCGACGGTCGTCGCGGGGTGGACGAGTACGCTCGGGGACCCGACCGCGGTGGTGACGCCCGACGACCGCGAGCGCGTCCGAATCGCGCTCCACCACACGCACTTGCCGCGACTCGAACGCGAGGGGTTCGTCCGGTACGACCGCGAGACGGGGACGGTCGAACTCGCCGACGTGCCGGAACTGCTCGACACCGTACTGGCGCGCTCGCTCGACCAGCGACGACGCGGGGTCGGCCCGCGGGCGACCGACGACTCCGACTGGAACGACTCTCGGACCGATGACGCTCCGTGACTTCCTCGACGGGGTCGCCTCGTCGCGCCGGACCGTCACGATGTTCGCACCCCGGCCCTGCGAGTCCGTCGAGACGTACTTCGAGAGTCGAAACGTGACCGTCGAGTACGAACCGATTCCCGACGACGGCACCGACGGGTTCGTCGTCCTGAGCGTGGACGGCGAGTTCGTCGGGAGCGCGGGCGTCGCCGCGGTCCGCCACCTCGTCTCGCCGAGCGCGGCCGACCTCGAACCGGGTGCGAACGAGGCGGTTCGCGCGGCGATGGACCTGCTCGCCGAGACCACCTTCGTTGCGTTCGAGCGTCGGCAACTGCTCGCGGCCAGCCGGGAAATCGAGGACCGCGCTTACCGGGTCGGCCACGGGACGCTCCGGGCGGGATTCCAGTCGGCCCGCGCGTTGGCCGCCCAGCGCGACGCGTACGCGACCTTGGCTACCGAGACGCTGCTGGACGTCCACATCTACGGTCGCCTCGACTGGGAACCGGACGTGCCGGGCGCGACGGTTCACGCCGAAGCGCCGGGCGAAATCGGCGCGTTCTGGTTCGTCGTCTTCGACGGCGGCGACGCCGACCGGCAGGCCTGCGCGCTCCTCGCCGAGGAGTTCGAACCGGGGACGTTCCGCGGCTTCTGGACCTACGACCCGGAACTGGTCGGAGAGGTCGGCGCGTATCTCGCGGCGACCTACGGGTGACCGTGCGAACGTTCGGAATCGACAGACCGAACTACCGACCGACCCCACCACGAGACGATGAGCGACTACTCGTTTACCCACGACGTAGACGTTCGCTACCGCGACCTCGACCCGATGGGTCACGTGAACAACGGGGTCTACGCGAGTTACCTCGAACAGGCCCGCATAGCGTACTTCGAACAGGTGCTGGACGTGCCGTTGCGCGACATCGAGTCCGTCCTCGCCAGCCTCGAACTCGACTTCCGGCGACCGGTCGAGATGGACCACGACGTGACCGTCGCCATGCGCGTGCCCGAAATCGGCGAGTCGTCGCTCCCGATGGAGTACGAAGTGCGCGCCGACGGCGCGGTCGCGGCCACCGGCGAGACGGTGCAGGTCGCCGTCGAGAGGGAGACCAAGTCCTCGCGGCCGATTCCGGAGTCGTGGCGCGAGAACATCCGGGAGTTCGAAGGACTGTAACCGGGGCTTTCCGAAACGCGTGAACCGTTCGGACCGCGACGACACCGTTCATCGGTCGCGTTTGTGGCCGGGGATTCGGCTCGAGCGTGAACCGTCGTCACCGTTTATTCGCCTCTCGGTGGAACCGCCGCGTAGTGAACGACTTCGACCGAAGGCACGCCGCCCGCTCCGCCACCGACCGTGACGTTCCGTCCGAGCGTGAGGCGCTTTCCGACCGCGACGACACCGCCTGCGACCCTCTCGTTTCCGGACTCCTGCCACGCGACTACGCCGGTCGAGGCGCGAGGTTCGTTCGGCGTTCGAATCGCCAGCGCGAGGAGACGAGGATGTACCGGGCGCTCGCGGTGGAAATCGAAGGTGAACCGACGACGCTTCTCGTCGGCCCGCAGGCCAGCGTCTCGCCGACGCGGGCGTACCGCATCGTGGCGGTCCGGGGCGTCCGGTCGGGCCGACTGGTGACGGTCAGATTCCGCCCGACGCGCTCGCCGACGAAGTGAGGACTCCGGAGGTCGGGAGTCACGTCGATTGTTTGGAAGGACGGCAGCGCGTAGCTCTCGCTCGGGAGTTAGCGTCCGAAGGAATTGTGCGTGGGTGCAGTCCCAAGGGACTCCACCTGCATCGTCCTCGGCGGTTACACCGCCTCGGTACGTGGCAGAGCCACGGTACGTGGCAGAGCCACGCTATGCGATGCGTGGGACCGGATTTGAACCGGCGGACCCCTACGGGACAGCGCCCTCAACGCTGCGCCGTTGGCCTAGCTTGGCTACCCACGCTCGCGGTGTCTTTCTCTGCACTCAGACGTAGTAGCCAAGCGAATAAAATGCCTTTCGTTTCGACTGCGGGGAAGACAGGAACCCGCACGGCGCGCCGTGTTCGAGATTTCCGGGCTTCGACGCGGCGGCGGACACGGCAAGGCGTATGACGGACCGCTCCTAACGTCCGGACATGCAACGACTCGTCGAGCGGCACGTCCCCGCAGTGACCGGGGTCCTGACCGTCGTCTCGCTCGCGCTGGTGTTCGCGGCGGCGCTCCGCGTCGTGCCCGCGGGCGCACTCCCCCGTGCGCCCGACGCCGTGCTGTCGGCCATCCCGCATCTCAACGCCGTCATCAGCGTCGTCGCGTTCGGCGTCGTCGGCGCGTCGTGGCGGGCGATTCGCCGAGGGAACGTCGAGCGTCACCGGACGGGGATGCTGGCGGGCGTGGTCCTCTTCGCGGCGTTTCTGGTCATGTACCTCTACCGGGTCGCGCTCCTCGGCCCGACCGAGTTCGCGGGTCCCGCGGTGGTCGAGCGGTTCGTCTACTACCCGGTGCTGGCGATTCACATCCTGCTCGCGGTGGTCTGCATCCCGCTGCTGTACTACGTCCTGCTCCTCGGGCTAACGCGGCCCGTCTCGGAACTGTCGGCGACGAACCACCCCAAGGTCGGGCGCGTCGCGGCCTCGCTGTGGATGACCTCGTTCGCGCTCGGCGTGATGGTCTATCTCATGCTGTACCTGTTCTGATTTCCCGGCCCCCGAAATCGCCTCACTCGTCGCCGTACGTCTCCAACAGGACTTCCCACGTGTCGCGACTCTCGTGGTACTCGCTGGCGACGATGCGACCGTCCCGTCCGATTTCGAGCGCGTGCCTCGGTTCGCGGAGTTGCACCCATCTGAGTTCGGGCGGGGTCCCGTCGGCCGACTCCTCGTCGCCCGACGCCGCGGAATCGGACGGCGCGGCGTCCGATTCCGCGACGCTCCCCTCGGTGGTCCCCTCGCCTGTCGCCGGCCGGTCTCGCTGATCGTGACCGTAAGCCATCCTCGTCTCCGACGGTCCGGCGGAGATTAACTGTTACGTCCGAGCGGGTCGTCCTCGTCCGAGTCGTCGTTCTCGCCTGCGTCGCCGGTCCCGAGGGAGTCGTCGCCGCCCAGTTCGTCGTCACTGGTCCGGTCGTCGCTCTCGTCCGAGTCGTCGGGTTCGCCGCCTGTCACGTCGATGCTGACGCTCTCGGAGCGACTCGCGGACTCGGTCGTGGTACTGCGCTCGTCGCCGCCACCGCTCCCGCCGAGGAGCCTCGTCCGGAGGTCGTCGGCGACCGACTCGACTTGGTCGCGGAGCGTGCTGACCTCCTCCTCGAACTGTTCGACGGTCCGCTCGACGTGGTAGACCCGCGAGGCGGGGATGCGGCGCACGAGGTCGCGCCCGCGGTCGTCCTCGCCGGTCTTGAGTATCCAGTGGTCCTGAAAGTAGGCGACGTGTTCGTTCTGGACCGTCTGGGATTCGGCCTCGCCGTCCGGTCCCTCGTACACGATAGTCGCCTCTCCGAGGTCTTCTTCGACCATGGGCGAATCGTCGGCTTCGAGACGGGTACCAACTGTGGCCGAGAGGGCGAGCAGTTCCGGCGGTTCGAGGCTCCCGTCACCGAATCTGGATGTGCTCGCGGGCGCAGTCGGCGAAGTAGAGGTGGTCGCGCTTGGGGTACCTCTCCGGGCGCGGGTCGTTCCGTTCGCCGCAGAGATTGACCCCACCGCCGCCGTGTCCCATCGGCGTCCGGTTCCACGACTTCGTCCCCTCGTCGACCCACGTGCGGCCCCAACTGCGCTCGTGACCGCCCGCGTGGAGGTTGTGCCCGAGTTCGTGGAGGGTGCCGTAGACGCAGTGACGCGGGTCGTCGGGAGCCACCCACTCGGCCATGTCGGCGTCCTCGGTGAGCGTCCCGGCGGGCGCGACGGCCGCCCGTTTCCCGAGTTTCGAGATGCCACCGCCCGCGCGGTCGGTGAGCAGGAGGTTCGAGTCCTTCCGGACGTGCGGAGTGCGCTCGTCGGCGAGTCGCTCCGACCACTGGTCGAGCTGGCGGCGCTTGTTCTCCCGGTCGGGTCTCGACGGCGCGATATCTTGGACCGGCGGGAGGTCCCACGTCACGCGATACGGGACGCCGAGTCGCTCGAACGCCCGCTCGACGTACTTCGCGACCTGCTCCTCGGGGTGGCCCTTCGCCCGCTTCGAGAGGTCGCCGGTCTGACGGACGGACACCTCGACGGTCGGTCGTGCGGAGGACGGTTGCGCGGAGTCGGTCGGCGTCGCCGAATCGCCCGGTCGCGGGGAGTCGCTCGGCGTCGGCACGTTCGAGAACTCTTTGACTCTCACGGGGTGACTCCGTGACTCGGAAGCTTAGGCACTCTGGCCGGGCATCGAGACTGCCGAGCGGCTTTTCCCTCAGGCGACCGTCAGCCGCCCCGTGGAGACCCATCGCATCCCGGCGAAGAGCGCCGGCGCGTTCGCTGTCGAGGCCGACGCGTCGTTCTCGGTCGTCACCCCGGAGCCGAGACAGGTCGCCGACTTGGTCGCGTTCGTCCGCGGGAACCCCGCCGAAGCGTTCGCCCAGTCGTACACGCGAGACCTCAACGGTCGCCTCCGCATCTCGACCGGCGACGCCCTCTACACTACTGCTGGCCGCGAACTACTGACGATAACCGACGACGACTGTGGCGTCCACGACATCATGTTCGGCCCCTGCACCGAGTGGATGCTCACCGACCGGCCGACCGACGAGGGGTACCAGAACGAACCCGGCGGCTGTCGGGAGAACCTCGCGCTCGCGCTCGACGCATACGGACTGGACACCGCCGTCCCGAACACAATGAACGTGTTCCAGCGCTCGACGGTCACCGACCAAGTCCACTTCGACGTGCGCGAGAGTCCGGCGTCGGCCGGCGACGCGGTGACGTTCCGGGCAGAGCGCGACGCCGTCGTCGCGGTGTCGGCCTGCTCGGCGAAGGGCGTCGCCAGCGGGACGACGCTGACGCCCATCGACGTGGCCGTGTCCGACGGGACCGAGGTCTCGCTCGCCTCCGTCCACGACGACCGTCCGTGACGGTCCCCGCCCTCCCTCCAGACGAATTACCTGCATCGTGTCACCGTATATCACCGAGGCCACCGCGCTTAACTGCGCGAAATCCAAGGTAGAGCCAGAATGAAGGGTCCTACCACTCGAACGCGAATCGAGTCCGCCATCCGCGAGAACGACCTCGCGGCGTGGAAGGCCGAACGCTACCGGGCGTTCCACCGGACTATGACCGACGAGGAGGCCCCGTTCCCGTGCTACTTCGCGGTCGACGCCCACCGTGACGGCGATTTGCGTTACCTGTTCGCACCCTCCGCGACCACCGAGACCGGGAAATCGGTCGTGGCCGACGGTCTCGCCCGATACCTCGACGGCGCGCGGGGTATCGCCGATATCACCGCACTCGCTGCCTTCTTCGAGTCGCCGGACGGAGACCTCTCGGTCGCCGACTACCGCGAACGCGTCTGGGACCTCCTCGCCGCGCTCCGCCGGAACGACCCGGAGCCGTGGCCGGACGACGTGCCGGCCGACCCCGACGACCCCGAGTGGGAGTTCTGTTACGCGGGCGAGCCGATGTTCGTCGTCGCTCGGGCACCGGCCTACGACCGGCGACACAGTCGTCACGCGCCCCACGGACTGGAACTCACCGTCCAGCCGAGATGGGTGTTCGACGGCCTCGGCAGCGACACGGAGGCCGGTCAGCAAGCGCGTGCGGTCATCCGGGAGCGACTGGATGAGTACGACAACGTGCCGCGCCATCCCGCCATCGGTGACTACGGCGACCCGGACACCAGAGAGTGGAAACAGTACGTCCTCTCGGACGACAACGACGAGACGTTCGAGGAGTTCCCCGTGGACAATTGGGACACCTGAACTGGCCGGTCGGACGCGATCGAGGGGAGAACGAGCGGGTTCAGTCGTCGGCTTGCGCGGGCGTGCCGACCTCGGGCCGGGAGACGTCGCGGTCGGTCTCCTCGCCCTCGATGTCGTAGGGGTACTCGCCGGTGACACAGCCCATGCAGAGGTCCGCCCCGCTGGTGTCGAGCGCGTCGGCGACCGCCTCCGTCGAGAGGTACGCGAGGCTGTCTGCCTCGATCGCCTCTCGAATCTCCTCGACGGACTTGTCCGCGGCGATGAGTTCCTCGCGGGTCGCCATGTCGATGCCCATGTAGCAGGGCGCGACGATGGGCGGGGCACCGACGCGCATGTGGACCTCCTCCGCGCCGCAGTCCTTGAGCAGGGCGACGAGTTGGGTCGAGGTGGTCCCGCGGACTATGGAGTCGTCGATGATGGTGACGGTCTTGCCCTCGACGGTGGACTTGATGGGGTTGAGTTTGAGGCGGACCGCGCGCTCGCGTTCGTCCTGTGTCGGCATGATGAACGTCCGGCCGACGTAGCGGTTCTTCATCAGGCCCTCGGCGAACTCGACGCCGGCACCGTCCTCGTGTTCGTCGTCCTCTTGGGCGGCCTCGGCGTACCCGGAGGCGAACGCGCGCCCCGAGTCGGGCACGGGCATCACGACGTCGGTGTCGATGCCGCTCTCCTCCCAGAGCTTGCGGCCCAACTCGCGGCGGACCTCGTAGACGAGGTGGTCGTCGATGACGCTGTCGGGGCGCGCGAAGTAGACGTGTTCGAAGAAGCAGTGTGCCGTGTTCTCGCGCTCGAACAGTTGGTAGGAGTCGAAGCCCTCGCCGTTCGGTTGGAGGACGACGAGTTCCCCCGGCCGCACGTCGCGGACGAGTTCGCCGTCGAGGGTATCGATGGCCGCCGACTCGCTGGCGAGGACGTAGCCGTCGTCCAACTCGCCGATGCAGAGCGGGCGGTTGCCCTCGGGGTCCCGGACCCCCAGCACGGTGTCGTCGTGCATGATGGTCAGCGAGTACGAGCCGTGGATGCGGCCCATCGTGCGCTTGACGGCGCGCACGAGGTCGGCCTCCAGCAGGTTGCGCGCGAGGTCGTGGGCGATGACCTCGGTGTCGCCGTCGGAGGTGAACGCGTGGCCCTCGGCGGCCAACTCGTCGCGCACGTCCTCGGCGTTGACGAGGTTGCCGTTGTGGCTCAGTCCCAAGGCACCGCTCCGGAACGAGACCGTGAACGGTTGCGCGCAGGACTTGTCCACGCTCCCCGCGGTGGGGTACCGGACGTGGCCGATGCCCGCGCTCCCGCGCAGGGCCTCGATGTCGTCCTGGTCGAAGGCGTCGCCGACGAGTCCCATCTCGACGTGGTCGTGCTGTTGGAACCCGTCGTGGGTGACGATGCCCGCCGACTCCTGTCCGCGGTGTTGGAGCGCGTACAGCGAGTAGTAGAGGGGGCGCGCGGCGTCCCGCTCGGCGAGCGAGACCCCGACGACGCCGCACTTCTCGGTCGGACCCGACAGGTCCGGGCGACTCGCACCCGCTTCGGAGGGCGCTGACTCGCCCGTCTGGGCGTTCTCGGTCGAAGCGTTGCGGGCCGCGTCCCGGCCGTTTGGCATGGGCGAAGCTACTGCGCCACCGTAGTAAAAACCCTCGCTATCGTGCCGAAAATCCCGACCGACGACTCGAATGTATGCACGTTCTCGCACACTTCCAGTTACAGCACTGAAACCTCCGATTCCGGCCTCGACGCCGCCCGACGATGGCGTCGGGCGCACTCAGTGACGCAGGCCACCGCAGCTGCGCTCGGTGACGGCTCCGCCAACGAACGCTCGACCGGCCAACCGAACCGTCTGGGTGGACCGAAAGGGGCCGCCCGGTCGCGTACAGTTCAGTCGTCTCAGCGACCTCTCTCCGGAGTGAACGCAGTGAGCGGAGGAGATGTAGCTGAGCGACCGCGAGCGGGCGGGGGCTTTCTGAAACGGCTTCGTTACGGCCGTCGCTGTTCCTGCGAGGCGTTCGGCGACGACTGTTCACGAGCAATCGAAAACCAAAACTCGAACGGACGTACCAGCGGCTACTCGATGTAGAGAGACCGCAGAGAGAAAGAAGCGTTCGAGTGCGATTACTCGCCGGACTTGCTCTGCCACTCGTAGTCGCGGCGCTTCTTCGACTTACCGAAGCCGCAACTCGAACACTCCTTCTTTTTCGTGTGATACGACTTCTCGCCACACCGACGGCACTTCGTGTGGGTCGTGGTGTTCTTCTTCCCTTGGCTCGGGGTACCTGCACCAGTCATGGGTTAATCGAAACGAGGTTATCGCCGCGTATAATGGTTGTGTCTTCCTCCTCGGTGTCTTCCAGCACTAGATTCATGTGTTGGTCGTACCCGGTCAGGATGCCCTCGTACTCCTCGCCGCCTTTCAATCGCACCGTAACCTCCTCTTGCAGGGAGGCTTCCAGTACGTCGAGCGGTCGTCCACTCATATCAGTATCGCCACCCGTCGAAGTCTTAAACGTACCGGAAACGGCTCTCTGGAGGAAAGTTTCATCACGCGCGCTCAGAATTGAATTGTTGACAGGTCGGGGGCGAACGTCTCGTCTCGACCGGCGACCGACTCACCGCGCCCACTCGACCATCCGCGAGTAGAGGTCGTCAGTTCGCAGGGCCTCCTCGTCGCCGACCAGCACGAGCGACTTCTTGGCGCGCGATAACGCCACGTTCACCCGGCGGTAGTCCTCGAAGATGGGGCTGTCGAGGTCCTGCGTGGCGACGAACGAGACGACGACGACCTCTTTGCTCGAGCCCTGAAACCGGTCCACCGTGTCCACCGTCACCGCGTCGGGGACCCGGCGACCGATTTCTGCAACCTGCGCGCGGAACGGCGCGATGACGCCGATTTCGGCCGGTTCGAGCCCCGCCGCGACGAACTCGCCGACGACCTCGGCCACGCGCTCGGCCTCGATTGGGTTGGTGTTGCCCTCGGTACGGCCGTCCGGGTCCAGGAACGAGACGCCCCCGCGCCCGCGCAGTTCTGCGGACACCTCCGTCTCGGCGACGTGCGGCAGGTCCGCGAGGCGCTGGGCGGCCACCTCGCCCGTCGCAGGGCGCAACTCGCCGTCGTAGAACTCGCGGGAGGAGAACGCCTGAATCCGCTGGCTCATCCGGTACTGGCGGTCGAGCATCACGCCCGCCTCGGGCGACTGTTCGATGAGGCGCTCGAACAGCGAGGTCGAGAGGTCGTTTTCGGTTCGGACGACGGGCGGCAACTGCTGGTGGTCGCCGACCAGCACGAACCGGTCGGCGAGGTTCACCGCCGCGAGCGTGTTGGGTTCGGTGAGTTGGGACGCCTCGTCCACCAGCGCCGCGTCGAACGACTGTTCGCGCATGATTCGAGAGCCGCAGGTCGCGGTCGTGGCCGCGACGACGCTCGCGTCGCGCAGTTTCGCGACGCGCTCGCCGGGGTCGCCCGCCTGCTCCAGTCGCAGGTCCTGCATGTCCTCGCGGACGCCGCTCTCGGTGCCGACGCGCACGATGTCCTCGAAGCCCTGTTCGCGGAGGGCTTCGAGCGCGTTGTCCACCGCGCGGTTCGTGAAGGCGGAGAGGAGGACGCGCTCGCCCCCTCCGGCGGTTTCACCGCCTCCGGTTCGAGGCGAGTCCGTCGCCTCGCCCTGCTCGACCATCGCGCGAATCGTCCTCGCGATGGTGTAGGTCTTGCCCGTGCCGGGCGGCCCGTGGACCAGCGCGAAGTCCTCGGCGTTCACCGCGAGGTTCACCGCGTCGTTCTGCGCTTCGTTGTTGTCGATGTACGTCTTGTGGGCGTCCGCGAACTCGGGGTTCGCCCGGTCGAACAGCACGTCCTTCCGTCGCTCGTCGCCCTTCAGCAGGAAATCGTGCAGAGCGGTCAGCATTCGGTCGGCCGAGAGTTCGGAGGGGTAGACGTCGAGTCGCCGCAACTCGACCGGTTCGTCGGCCGTGACGACGATTTCGTCGCCCAACCGTTCGACTCTGGCCAGCTCGGCGTGACCGTTCACCGGGTCGCCGTCGCTGGCCAGCACCACGTCGCCCTCCCGGATTTTCGACACCGCGGCCCCCGCGCGCTCGGCGCGCATCTCCCATCGGCCGCCGTCGAGTTGACGCCGGTCCGTCGGGTCGAGGTCGATGAGCGCGCGGTCGTCGTCGGCGCGCTCGGCGGCGGTCTGCTCCCAGAGTTTCGCGTACTCGGCGTGGGTCGCCCGGCGCTCCTCCTCGATTAGTCGGTAGATGCGGTCGAAGTAGTCGCGCTCCTCCTCGGGAATCGCGGTCCCGATTTGGCCGGCCTTCGACTCCTGGTCGAGTCGGCCCGAGACCACCATGCAGGTGTCCTGCTCGAAGCAGTACTCGCAGGTCGCGTCGGCCTCGTAGCCGGTCGGGACGCCGGGGTTCTCCCGGTCCGACGCGTCGGAGTTGACCGCTTCGTACTCCATCGCCGCGATTTCGTTGCGCGTGCGGACGACGAAATCGAGGAGACCGTCGCCGATGGTGAACTCCTTGGCCGGCGAGAGGTCGCCGTCTTCCTCGGTCCGGTCGAGCGCGGAGTTCTTGGTGTACAGCAGCGTGCCGGTGTCGGCGGGCACGCCCTTCTCCTGGAGGAGTAGGGCGTAGCAGGCCGCCTGAATCTTGTCTTGAAACCGGGGGTCGCGCTTGAGGTTCTTGCCGGTCTTCAGTTCGACCGGCATCCCCCTGCGGAGCGCGTCGGCCCGACCCTTGATGCCGAACCGCTCGCTGATGAGCGTCTGCTCGCTCCGCCAGTCGTCATTATGCGACCACGTCGCATCGCTCGATGAGCTTTGCTCATCGGTGTCTTCCGTCAGGGCACCCTGCGCGAGCCACCCCTCTATCGCGGCGGCGTTCTGGCGGACCTCCTCGGCCACCTCGTCGCGCTCGCGGCCGAGCAAGCCGAGTTCGAGCCCGGCCTCCGCGACGCGCTCGTCGATGGACTCGTCCAAGTCCCTGCCCCGGAGCAGGTCGCCGAACACCTCGTGGACGATGGTCCCCTTGACGACCGGGTACGCCAGCGGGATGCCCGAGAGTTTATTGAGGTAGTACATCCGTGGGCACTGGACCCACGACCGGACGTCGGTCACGTCCACGAGGAACGAGGGTTCCACGACGACGTAGGAGTCCTTGCCCGTCGAGTAGGTCGTCTCGCCGCGGTACTCGTCCTCCTCGACGTTGGTGACGAGCAATTCCATGCCGACGTCGAGGAGGTCGGCGCTCTCGGTCCACTTGCCCCACAGCGTGACCGTCTTGTGGTCCGCCTTCCCCGCGGCCCCGCCGTGGCCGTCGTCCTCGCGAACCGTCACCTCCGCGAGGTCGCGCTCGCCGTACTGCGTGCTGACCGTACGGACCTCTCCGACTTCCGCGACTTCTCCCCGAACGTTCACGAAGTTGGGTAGCGCCCGCCGGTAGAAAAATCCCTTCGGTCGGCGGTGGGGTCGGCGGTCGGATGGTCAGACGGCGATTGCCGGTAAACTCGTTCGGACCGCGACGAAGAAAGCGGAGGGTGGTCAGCGGGCGATACTACTCGGGAGTTCGGCGGGTGCGACTCGCGTTCTCAGTCGGCACCGTAGGGCAGGACGTGCCCGCACGCCGAACAGGACTCGTAACCGTGTGCGTCTACGATTTCACCGCTGCACTCTGGGCATCTCATCGTGAGCGACGGTAGCCGAGACGAGGGTAAAAGCCTTCCTATAATATTGGTTATTTCGTTTAGTCTGTATTAGGAGCCCTATTATTTCATGCTGCCAAGCGAGAACCATCGCACGTCAGCTGTCGGCGAAAAGCATTGAGAAGGCCTTTCCTGCCGCTATCCGGACCAGCCGGCGCAGATATCGTCGTTGACGTTGCTCCGCCACGTCTCGAAGCCGTCCTCGCAGTCGGGGTTATCGTGGATGTGGTCGATGAAGCCCGCGCCGGGGTTCCGGAGTTCACTGCCGCAGAAGGGGCAGTCGTTCGGGTCGTTCCACGTCGGTGTCGTTGACATGGATAGTACGCCGACGTTCTGGCGTATAAGTTCTGTGCAGGTATATCTAAAATACCTTAGTTGGCATAATATAGCCCTAATATTCTCGTTTCGACGAAGCGATTCGCAGCGTAGTGCCGGATCCGGCGAGCCGTGAGACGCCTCAGATGCCGAGGTCCGCGATTCGGGAGTCCCGGTTGAGGACCTTCTTGACGATTTCCGGCTCTTCGAGCAGTCGGTGTTTGGTGTGGACGCCTCGGCCGCGACCCCGGCCCTTCGTCTCGGAGTTGATGACGTTCAGGAAGTCCTGTTCCTGGAGAATCTCTTGGACGCGGCGCTCGGAGAGCGGGTCCATGTCGAGGTCCGACGCGATGGTCTGGTACTGCCGGTAGATCTGCTGGGTCGGGAACTGGTCGCGGGGCTTGTTCTCGGTCAGGAGAGTCAGCGCGAGCAGGATGGCCTTCGCCTGCGTCGGCGCGCCCTCGATGAGTTCGGCGAAGCGGTCGGCCTCGGTCTTCTCCTTGGCGGCGTAGACGTGTTCCTCGGTGACCACTTCGTCCTCCTGCTTGGTGGCGATTCGGCCCGCGTTTCGCAGGATGTCGATGGCCTTCCGCGCGTCGCCGTGTTCCTGGGCGGCGAGTGCGGCGGTGAGCGGAACCGCGTCGTCCGAGAGGACGCCGTCGCGGAACGCGTCGGCGCGATTCTGGAGGATGTCCACGAGTTGGTGGGCGTCGTAGGGCGGGAAGACCAACTCGTCGTGGGCGAAACTCGACTTGACGCGCTCGTTGAGTTCGTCCGGGAAGTCGATCTTGTTCGAGATGCCGATGATGCCGATAGTCGAGTCGGTGACACGGCGGTTCTCGCCCGCGCGAGAGAGTTTCCGGAGGACTTCGTCGTCCTCCAGCATGTCGATTTCGTCGAGGATGACGATGACCACGTCGCTACAGGTGTCGATTATCTGCCAGAGTCGGTCGTAGTAGTCGCCGGTGCCGAGACCCCGCTGGGGAACCTTGATGCCGGTCTCGTTCGGGTCGTTGAGTTCGCGCCCGATGGTCTTGATGACCGACGCCTCGGTGGTCTGTTCGCCGCAGTCGATGAAAGCGGTGCGGACGTTCACGCCCTCGTGTTCGGCCTCGTTCTCGACGCGCTTGGAGACGCTCCGGGAGATGAGCGACTTGCCGGTCCCCGTCTTACCGAAGATGAAGAGGTGGGTCGGCTCCTGCCCGAAAATCGCGGGATTGAGTGCCTCGGCGACTTTCTGCATGTGCTCGTCGCGCCCTACGATGCGGTTCGGGCCGGGGAGGTGAGAGATGCGCAACAGATCCTCGTCCGCGAATATCGGCTCGTCGTAGCGAAACAGGGGGTCCCTCTCGCCGTCGTCGTCGGTAGCCATCAGTTGCCACTGCATTCGTACTTCAACATATAAATGGAGGGGGTATCGTCGCGGATGTAACTCGGTGCCGAACACGGAGCCAGCGTCGGTTGCCGCCTCTTCGAGCGAGTCGTCACCTTTGGAGTACCCTCGCGGATGTTCTACGGAGTACGATGTTCGAGACCGCAGAGTCGAGACGGATGGAGAGACAGACACCCACCTCGCGGATGTAAGCGGGCGGGGAGGGGTGGGGAGAAACGGACAGAGGTGAGGAGTGGGAAAGAGAGTAGAAAGGGAGAAAATTGGAGAGAAAAGAGTAAGAGAGGTAAGGAGTTGGTGGTGGTGAGGAGTAGGGGGAGTTCGTCACGCCGGCCGGGTAGGCTATCAACTACGAAACGACAATGGTCGAAAAGTAGAGAGGGAGTGACACACCTCCGTCGCGTCTGTAACGAAACATCTCTCTAGAGAGATTACACACACCACCATCGCGGATGTAAATGTGGAGAATATAGCATCAATATGGCTCGACACGAGTATATAGATATTCTAAACCATCTTTGACTCAAGAAGTGACGATACATACGCGACCGAGGTGTCAGCGGCTAAACGACCCACCGACCCCCGATGCCCCCATCCCACCAGTTACAAACGCGACCATGGTGTGTCCCCCCGACGACCCACCACCGACCGTGGCACGTCGATACTACGGTCGGACTGGAACAAAACGCCGAAATCGTGGTCGCGCTGTACTCGAGCGGCAAAAACGCAGTCGTTCTCTACCCGAACACTCGACTCGCCGTCAGAGGGTAGCAGAAAGATTTTGACCGCTCGGTCCCAACTGAAACCCGTGAGTCTCTACCGTAGCGTCCGGGCAGTCGCCGACGCCTCCGGCACCGGCCCTATCGACTGGGAAGCCGTCGCCGAGGCGGCGAAAGCGTCCACGGACCCCGGTTCGATAGATATGTCGCCGAGCGAGCGGGAGGGGTACGCGACGGACGTGCGCGACGCCCGTGCCCGTGTCCGCGATGTCTCCGGCGCGAAGTTCGACGTGCCCGACACCATCGAGGTGCAGAATCGCCACCACTGGATCGACGCGAACATCGACACGTTCCGGCGCGTGATGGAACCCGTCGAGGAACACGGACCCGAAATCATGCCGGGCGTCGCCCGGACCATCAACACCGGCACCATGTCGGTGATGCTGTCGGTGCTGGGCAAGAACGTCCTCGGACAGTACGACCCCCTGCTTCTCGCGGAGGGAGACGAACACGCCCTCTACTTCGTCCGACCGAACATCGAGCGCATCGCGGACGAA
Source organism: Halorussus gelatinilyticus (assembly GCF_023238445.1). GTDB lineage: Archaea > Halobacteriota > Halobacteria > Halobacteriales > Haladaptataceae > Halorussus > Halorussus gelatinilyticus. The sequence goes on from NZ_CP096658.1 coordinate 258,090, forward strand.
CTCGACGTGAACTACGACCGGTTCCGACGGTGGATAGCCTTCCACGAGGTCACGCACGCCGCGGAGTTCGGCGCGGCCCCGTGGCTCTCCGACCACCTCGAAACGCGGATGGAGTCGGGTATCGACGCGCTGGCACAGGGCCGCCTCGACCGCGAGGCGTTCCGGGAACTCGACGCCGCCATGACCGCCGTCGAGGGGTACGCCGAACTCCTGATGGACGGCGCGTTCGACGACGAGTACGCCGACCTCCGCGAGAAGATGGAGGCCCGCAGGCAGGGCGGCGACCCCCTCTCGCGGCTGGTCCGCCGGATGCTCGGTCTCGGCCTGAAGCGCCGCCAGTACGAGCGCGGCAAGGCCTTCTTCGAGGCGGTCGCCGCCCGGCGCGGCATCGAAGGCGCGACGGTCGTCTGGGACCGCCCGGAGAACCTCCCCACCGACGACGAAATCGACGACCCCGAGCGGTGGCTCGCTCGCGTGAGTCCCTGATTCCGCTGCTTCGGTTCCTCTCGTTCTCGCCGCTTCGCATTCTTTCGTTCTCGCTGCTTCGCTTCCGTCCACTCACGACGATTCAGTTCGTTCGCTCGGCGATTCCGTTTCGCTACGCGATACGAACCAGATACGCGAGGAGTGCCGCGCCGACCAACAGTCCCGCGCCGACCGCGACCGCGGCCTCCAGCAGCGTCGCCCCGCCGGAGAAGGCGATGAGACCCGCCGATACCCCGACCAGCAGGACGACACCGGCCTTGAACTGGTTCATCGCGTCGCGCTTGTCCTCGTCAGATTGCGGCCCGACCATCTTAGAGCTCGTGGGGCGCGCTGACGTGCATCTGGACGAATCGCCAGCGCCCGGCGGTTCCCCCGGATTCGCGGTCCTTCTCGTCGTCCGCCACGTCGTCGCGTTCGAGGACGCCGCTCCACCGCGTCTCGAAGGAGTGGCGAGTTTCAGGGCCGGACTCGTCGGTCACGGTCCACGACATCGCCACGTCGTCGGTGAACCGGGCGACGGTTTCCCGAGCAATCACCCGGAGGGCGCGGCTCTCGACTCGCCACTCGTCGGTCGTTCGGGTCTGTTCGCGCAGTCCGTCGGCGACCGCCTCGTAGCCGGCGAGACGCTCGCTGACGCCGAACTTCACCACGTCCTCGCGCTCGGCGAAGTACGGCGAGAGGGAGTCGCCGCGCCGAAGCGACTCGTAGTATTCCTCGACGGTCTCGGTCGCGTTCATGCAAAATCGGTGCAGACGAACTCGCTTAAGCCTACCCGTCGCTCACCGAGAAACGGCCGACGCACTCGATTCTGATACCGGTCTCCTCGCCGCCGTCGTCGGTTCCGCTTCCGGTCGTCCTGCCACTGTCGTCGGTCTCCTCTCCGCGCGTTTCTTCGTCGCTTGCGCCACCGTCGCCCCCATCGGGGCTGTCGCTTCCGGTGTCGAACCCGAAGTCGCCGACGGAACCGACGACCGAGAAGGCGTATCGACCGGGGTCCAGCGACCGCTTGATTCGCGTCGCCCCGTCGTTCGGTGAGGGATGGCTCGACAGGGCGAGTTCCCACGAGTGAGTTCCACCCGGCGACAAAAGGACGAGCGGTTGATTGTACGCCTCGGGCGCGACGTAGCGCCACCCGGTCAGCGTCTCGCGGTGGAGTCGCCAGTGGTACGGATTGAACGAGAACGTGTGCTCCGATTGGTTCACCAGCGTGAACGTCAGCGTTTCGACCGTCCTGCCGGAGTCGGCCGCGGAGGACGTTCCCGCGTCGGTCGAGAGCGTCCGACCCGACCGCCGGAACTCGACGGGCGCGTCGGTCGGGGCTTCACCGGCGCAGATAGTCCGGTCCACGTCGGCGACGAAGGAGGGACAAGCGTCGGCCGCACCGTCGCCACCGGCCGTCGCACCACCGAACGTACCGCTCGTTAGTCGTCTCGCCGTCCCGAGACAGCCACCGGTCGTCAGGACGGCGACCGAAGCGAGGAGTCGTCTTCGTCTCACGCCCTCGACTTCGGACACGCACCCTAATAACCTCGGGATGGCTAAAACGTCGATTGCACCCTCCAGAACGCGTCGAGCGTCGAACCGAGACGGAACTCTACGTCTCGGAAGCGGACGACTCCACGAGTTACTGGAAGCCGCGGCCGACGTCGTCGTCCTCTATGAGGTCGTCCAACTCCTCGTTCAGGAGGTCTTCGGCCTCCTCGAACCGGTCGGAGAGTTCCTCCGCGGGGTCGGGCCGGTCGTAGCGGTCGAAGTCGATGGGACCGAACGCGGGGCTGTCGAGGGCGTCCATCACGTCGTCGAAGAAGTCGTTCGGGGTGGTCGGCGCGTCGGCGTGAGCTTTAACGACCTGTTCGAGGTGACGGGCCTTCTCCTCGGCGTCGTCCTCGCTTTCGGGCGGATTCTGGACCGCAAAACGGCCCTCGGTCTCCTGCTGGGGGAGGAACGAGCCGATTTCGTCGTCCAGACTGCGCGCGACTCGCGTGCCGACCCCGCGCACCTCGTAGGGGTTCTTCGCGTAGGTCTTCAGGAGGTAGACCCCGCCGCGCGGATGCCCGAGGTAGAGGTCTTCGCCGACGCCCCCGGCACGCTTGCCGCCGACCGCCCGCCAGTCGTCGGGGTCCACGTCCTTCTCGACCACGTCCTCGACGATGTCCTTCCACTCGCGTATCCGCATGCTTACGGGTCACATACGACCGAGGGAGAATGAACGTATCGGTCTCGACGAAATCGAGTTCGACATGTCGCCAGCTCGTGGGGTCAGTACGTCGGCGACTCCTCGGGTTCGTCCTCGCGCTGGTTGACCACGCGGCCGAGCACGAACAGCGCGTCCGAGAGCCGATTGAGATAGGTGACCGCGGTGTCGTTGACGTCCTCGTCGGCTTCCAGCGCGACGGCGCGGCGCTCCGCGCGGCGACAGACCGTCCGGGCGTGGTGGAGCCGCGCGCCCGAATCGCCGCCGCCGGGGAGGATGAACGACTGGAGGGGTTCGAGTTCCTCGTCGTAGCCGTCCATCCACTCCTCTAACTGCTCGACGTGCTCCTCGCGGACGGCCGGGTCCTCCTCGTCCGGGTCGGGGTTGGCGAAGTCGGCCTGCACGACGTGGAGGTGGTTCTGTATCTCGCGCAACTGGTCGTCCACGTCGTCGTGGCCCGTCGGTCGGACGCGACCGACGAGCGCGTTCACCTCGTCCACCGTGCCGTAGGCTTCGATGCGCGGACTTGCCTTCGAGACCCGCGACATGTCCCGGAGGTCGGTCTGGCCCTCGTCACCGCGACCGGTGTAGATTTTCATACCGTGCAGTAGCGACGGGCCGCACTTAACTCCCGCCCCGAACGGTCGCCTCACCGCCGTCTCCGGCGGTCGTGGTTCGGAGGTCAGGCCAGCGACCGCTCGACGTACTCCACGATTTTGTCGCTCTCGGCCATCGTCACGCCTTGCTCGTCGTCCACGAGGACCGGAACGCCGCGCTGGCCGCTGATGCGCTTGACCTCGTTTCGCTCGGAGTGCAATGCTTCGACCCACTCGGTGTCGTACTCGACGTCGTGGTCGTCGAGCGCGTCGTGGACCTTCTCGCAGTACGGACAGCCGTCGAGCGCGTATAGCGTTACGGACATACCCGAGCATTGGGTGTCGGACAGCAAGAAGCTGATGCCGAAATCGGTCCCATCAGGGAGCGCCGCGCAACTTCGGGACCGACTGAACCGCTATCCACCGACACCGGAACTTGATATAGCGGTATTTAATTTACTACGGGCCAACAGTGCCTCCTGGTCCGACTCCCGTCTCGACGCGTTCGCTTTGGAGGACGGACGAACGCACGGCCAAACCAGTATCCTGAAATGCGACGCGCCTTCACGTTCGAACATGGCTCAGGAACTCGACCACGACTGTCCCCAGTGTGGCACCGAGCGGACGTTCTACCGCACCGCGAGTACGACTCTCCACCTCGGCGAGAAGACCAAGTGGGGCTGTCCGGAGTGTGACTTCCGGTTCGTCCGCATCGACGGCGACATCGACTCGGCCCAAGCCTGACGGCGGTCGTTCTGCAGTCGGCCGACACCGCTCTTCTCTATCGTCGCGTCACGTGCCACCAGCCACATCGCTCATCCGAGCGCATCGTCGCCGACTCCCGAGGCAACTGGCTGCGTCCCGACCGGCGCACTCTCGCCACCCACGAAATCCGTCGAGCCGGACGTTTCTATACTGTTAAAGAAACTCTAAAGTCGCTTCTAAGTCCCAGATACATGGGTTTCGAGTCAAATCGTTCCTGAAGCCCTACCCGACAGCGGTCTGCCCGCCGTCGGTCGTTGACCGACGCGCGCGTTCGAGTATTTCGACCAGACCGCAGGCGAACCCGTACGACCCGGTTCCGACGACGCGAACCCCAGATGCGAGACCCGAACGTCGGGTCGTCGGACCGGGTGCCGACGGGACCACTCAGCGACGCCCTGCTCGCCGACTCGGACTGCGCCGAATCGTCCCAAGCCGACCCGACCTGAGCCAAGCCGACCAGACGACTCGACCCGCTGGAACCGTCTAGCGAGCCGTGATGCTCGCAATTTGGGGAGGACTCGGCGATTGGCACCGAAGATATAAACCCCATACAGATATATGAAGTCCGCCAAACTGATGTTGCGAAGATGCCTCTCTAATGTACCAGCGTCGCGTTCGAGCAAACTGGAATACTTGTCTGCGTGACTCTCGTAGCCCGCACCCGAGAAATCTGCCGAGAACCGCTCACGGGTCCGGCGGGAAACCGAGTTCAGGACGGCGACACCGCTCCGTGCTGTCACCGCTCACGAATCATGTTCCTTCGTCTATAAGTATCCAGACTCAGTAGGTGACGATCACAACAGTATGCAATCAGAAAAACTCGAAACGTGGGCCGACACCTCCGACTCCGAACTGGAAGGCCTGCTCCTTTCTCGGTTTCTCGAACCGCCCTACGGCTACGTAACTGGAATCGTTCTGTGGCCAGCGTTTTTCTCGCTCGTATCCGTGTGGGGCGTGTTGTTGCAGTCCGGTCTCCCCTCCATCGTCGTTACCGTCGGAGGCCTCGCCGTCGGCATCGGAGGCTTCGTGGTGACGAGCATGAGTTCGGCATTTGTGATGGGTGCAACCGCTTGGAATACTCCGTACGAGCGTATTCGGCGTCAGTCCGCACTCCTGTTTCCGTCTCTCCTCCTCGCAGCACTGCTGTTTGGTCTGTATCTCGATTGGCCAACGATTCCCTACGGATACGAACTGGGGTTGAGTGCCTTCGTTGCACACGAACTATCGAGGATCGTACTTCTCGGTCCGTCGATCGGACTCGCGTTCGTGTTCTTCCCGCTGGCGGTGTTCGTTTTCAGGTATCGAATCAAACGAAAAACAGGAGTCGAGAGCTAATAGTCCGAGTCGCGGTTTCGGTCATCAAGCACTGACTGGTGGAGGTAACGCTATAGTGTGCAGAGCAGATTAGCGGCAACAAATCGTTCTCGCCGGCTTCCCAACACGGGCGCAGAATCGGTCCGAAAACGGCGAACGCGCTTTTCCTGCCGGAGGTGATCGATAGCGGCCTGAACGGTGGACTGGACCGCACGACGAAATTCTCGGTCGGCGCAGCCGGAGCGACTCGGGCCGCGGCCGGCGGGATGCTGGCCATCGCGTTGGCCGTGTTCGTCGGTCGTCGGTCGTCGCCGCTGGCGGTCGGCGTCCTCGTGGGCGCTTCTTCTTCGGTGTGATGGCGTTCGCGCCGTTCTGGAGGTCGGTCGGCGACGCGTTGGGTCGCCGCGGACGTTGCTGGTCGGACACGCTCGCCGAGACGACCTGAGCGCGAGGCGACGGACCCACCTCGCGTGTAGAAAGGGTTATCAGTTCGCCGGGACCGTAACCAAAACATGAGTCAGATCACGGTCGTCCTTCCGGACGGTTCGGAACTCGAACTGGAGGAGGGAGCCACGGTCGAAGACGCGGCGTTCGAAATCGGCCCCGGTCTCGGCCGCGACACCGTCGCGGGGGTCGTGAACGGCGACCTCGTGGACAAGGCGAGTCGACTGCCCGACGGCGCGAAGCTGGAGATCGTCACGCCCTCCAGCGACGAATACCTCGACGTGCTCCGCCACTCGGCGGCCCACGTCTTCGCCCAAGCCCTCCAGCGTCTCTACCCCGAGGCCCGCCTGACCATCGGGCCGTGGACTGACGACGGGTTCTACTACGACGTCTACGGCGTCGAACTCGACGAGGAGGACCTCGAAGAGATAGAGGACGAGGCCTACGACATCATCGACGAGGACCTCGCCATCGAGCGCTTCGAGCGCTCCCGCGAGGAGGCCTTCGAGGTCTACGAGGACAACCGGTTCAAGCGGGAGATTCTGGACGAGGAGGCCGCCGACGAGGAGTCCATCTCCTTCTACGAGCAGGGCGAGTTCGAGGACCTCTGTAAGGGCCCGCACGTCGAATCGACCGGGGAAATCGGCGGCTTCGCGCTCCTCTCCATCTCCGGCGCGTACTGGCGCGGCGACGAGGACAACGAGATGCTGACCCGCGTCTACGGTACCGCCTTCGAAAGCGAGGCGGAGTTAGAGGAGTTCATCGAGCGCCGCGAGGAGGCCGAGGAGCGCGACCACCGCAAGATCGGCCGCGAGATGGACCTGTTCAACATCCCCGACCACTCGCCGGGGTGTGCCCACTACCACCCCAACGGGATGACCATCCGCCGCGAACTCGAGGATTACATCCGGACGAAGAACGACGAACTGGGCTACGACGAGGTCTGGACGCCCGAACTGAACAAGGCCGAACTCTGGAAGCCCACGGGCCACTACGACACGTTCAAGGAGGCGGGCGAGATGTTCGCGTGGGAGCAGGACGACACCGAGTACGGCCTGAAGCCGATGAACTGCGCGAACCACGCCTCCATCTTCGACGACCACCAGTACTCCTACCGTGACCTGCCGGTCCGGTTCTCGGAGTTCGGCACCTGCTACCGCAACGAGCAGTCGGGCGAACTCTCGGGCCTCCTGCGGGTCCGCGGGTTCACGCAGGACGACGGCCATGCCTTCATCCGGAAGGACCAGATTCGGGAGGAGATTCTGTCGGTCCTCGACGTCATCGACGAGATTTACGGCCACTTCGACCTCGACGTACAGTACAAGCTAGAGACGAAAGGCGACGACGCGGTCGGCAGCGACGAAATCTGGGAGCAGGCGACCGGCGCGCTGAAAGACGCCCTCTCGTCGGAAGGCCTCGACTACGACGTCGAGGAGGGCGAGGCGGCCTTCTACGGTCCGAAAATCGGCATCAACGCCGTGGACGCTATCGGCCGCGAGTGGACCATCGGCACGGTCCAACTCGACTTCAACATCCCCGAGCGACTAGACCTGAGCTACACCGGCGAGGACAACGACGAACACCGCCCCGTGATGGTCCACCGCGCGCTTCTGGGAACCTTCGAGCGCTTCATGGGCATCATCATCGAACACTTCAAGGGCAACTTCCCGACGTGGCTCGCGCCCGAGCAGGTCCGTATCCTGCCCGTGAGCGACGACAACATCGGCTACGCCAAACAGCTCCAGAACCGGTATCTGGGCGACTTCCGCGTCGAAATCGAGGACCGCTCGTGGACGGTCGGCAAGAAGATTCAGCAGGCTCACGACGACAACGTGCCCTACATGCTCGTCGTCGGCGACAACGAGGAGGAGGCCGGGACCATCTCGGTGCGCGACCGACAGGAGCGCGAGCGCGACGACGTGGACGTCGAGGCGTTCCGCGACCATCTGGACGAGGAAGTCGAGAGCAAGGCCATCGAGCCGAACTTCCTCGAATAGGTCGCCGGACTCGTCTCCTCGCAGTTCGTGTTTCCCTCGCTGAGGGTCGTGTTTCCTCTCTGCGGTTCGTGTCTCTCTCCGCAGTTCGTCTCCGCTAAACACTTTCTCCCTGCTCGATGGTTCGTTTCGCTCGATTTCGGTTCTCCGACCAGTCCGCGAGCGCCCGCCAAACTTCAAATACGATACCGCACGAGTTCGCTCCGACCGGCGCGCGGAACGCACCTGCCGGTCCGATACCCATGACGCACTGCTACAACTGCGGTCACTCCGGTACGTTCGTACTGCTCGCCCAACTCGCGTTCGCGGTCCCCGGTCCCGCCGACGGTTCGGACTGCGCCTCCGACACCGAAACCCAGCGACTCCCCGCGTCGGGCGACTGCTCGCTGGCGGTCCAGTGCCCGGCCTGCGACAGCACCGACGTCGGCGTCGCGGCCGGCGACCTGCTGGCGCGCTACGGGTCGAGTACGACGTCGTAACGGTCTTCGACCGCCACGCTCTCTTCGTCCGCACCCGTCGGGTCGCAGTCGCCGCTCGTCGGGTCACGACCGGCACTCGTCGGCTCGTAGTCGTTCGTCCAGACGACCAGTCGCGCGTCCGCGTCGCGTGCGGCCTCGCAGAGTCGCCGTTCGAGCATCGCGGCGACTCCGCGGCCACACCACGCTCGAATCCGGTCGCGTCCGCAGAGCCACGCCGCCCGCGGGTCGCGGTCGGCGACCAGTCCCGTCGCGTGGTCGGCGGCCGCACGGGGCTCCCGGCCGTCGTACTCCCGGACGGTCCGGCCGCTCGGGGCCTCGCCGGTCACGAACAGCGGCGCGGTCCCGCCTTCAGGACCGACCGTCCTGCTGACGCCCGGCGCGACCGTCACGGTATCGGGCGGCCGCGCCGGTGCGTTCGCACCCCGGACGAGCGCGGTCCGTGCGCCAGTTTCGTCCAGTCGCACTCGGATTTGGTTCATCGACACTTTAGCCATAATTGACTATTTAGTCTCAGTAGCTAACCACTCATAATAATGACGATGCGGCGGACGGCGATGGATGGTCTCGACGGAGTCCGACTCGACCGACCGCGTACTCGGAACCCTTCGCGGCCCACGGCGAAGAAGTCGCAGAAGGCGACCGGTTGGTCTGCGGGGTTACGGACGGAAGAATCGTCATCGAATTGGCGTGAGCATCGGAAAAGCATAGGTTGGCTCATCCTTTTAGCCAATATAGTCGAAATAGCTAAGAGTCCATAACAACAGCGATACCAAAGACGCCGGTAGATGAGTTCAGACGAATCCGACGAAGAGATACTCGGGACGACGACAGTCACCCAGCGATGGCGAATCAGTCTCATCAAGGCGGTACGCGAGGAGTTCGCCGAGGACGGTCTCGACGTCGAGGAAGGTGACCGTCTCGTCTACAAGCTCCGCGACGGCCAAATCGTCGTGGAACCGGCGTGACCGCCAGACGACGCCGGGCCGGACGCGATTCGTTTACTCGCAGACGAGTACCGTTCGACCGTCCGGAAGACAAAGCATTACGTACCGGGCGGACGACCGTTTCGGTATGACGCTTCGGAAGCCGCCGCTGCGCGACGTACACGACGCCGCGGGTGCGACGTTCACGGAGTTCGGCGGGTGGGACATGCCCGTCGAGTTCGACTCCATCAAGGCCGAACACCGCGCGGTCCGGGAGGAGGCCGGCATCTTCGACGTGTCCCACATGGGCCAGATAGCGGTGTCGGGTCCCGACGCCGAGCGACTGATGCAGAAGCTCACGTCCAACGACGTGACCGAACTCGGCCGCGGGGACTCCCAGTACTCGATGATTCCCGACGAGGAGGGAACCATCTTGGACGACACCGTGGTCTACCGACTCCCCGAGGGCGACGACGCCGAGTTCCTCTTCGTCCCCAACGCCGGCCACGACGAGCAGATGCACCGGCGCTGGACCGAGCATCGCGACGAGTGGGGTCTCGACGCCACGGTCGAGAACGTCACCGACGAGTACGCGATGTACGCCGTCCAAGGGCCGGACGCTCCGGAACTCGTCTCGGATGCGGCGGACGACTCGGTGCTGGACCTCTCGAAGTTCGAGGGGCGATACGCCGAGTTCGCCGGAGCCGACTGCTGGACCGCACGCACGGGCTACACCGGCGAAGACGGCTTCGAGTTAATCGTCCCCGTCGAGTCCGCCGAAGCGGTCTGGGACCTGCTGGACTGCCAGCCCTGCGGGTTGGGGTCGCGCGACACCCTCCGCATGGAGATGGGCTTTCTGCTCTCCGGGCAGGACTTCGACGCCGAGGACGACCCCCGCAACCCCTACGAGGCGGGCGTCGGCTGGACGGTCAAACTCGACACGGAGTTCGTCGGCCGGGACCCGCTCGAACGCGCCAAAGAGGAGGGAACCGACGACGAGTTCGTCGGCATCAAACTCGTGGACCGCGGCGTCCCGCGCCACGGCTACGACGTGACCGACACCGACGACCACGTCGTCGGCGAGGTGACCAGCGGGACGATGAGTCCGACGCTCGGCGAACCCATCGCGCTGGGCTACGTGCCGAGCGACTTCGCGGACCCCGGCACGGTGGTCCGCGTCGTGGTCCGCGGCCAGTCGAAAAAAGCAAAGATTGCGAACGTACCATTCCTGAGTGAGTAACAATGAGCTTCGAAGTTCCCGACGACCGGAAGTATCTGGAATCGCACGAGTGGGTAGACGACGCCGAGGACACCGCACGGGTCGGCATCTCCGACTTCGCGCAGGACGAACTCGGCGACGTGGTGTTCGTCGAGTTGCCCGACGAGGGCGACGAACTCGCCGCGGGCGACGAGTTCGGCGTGGTGGAGTCCATCAAGGCGGTCTCGGACCTCTACTCGCCGGTCAACGGCACCGTCACCGCGGTCAACGACGCGCTGGCCGACCAGCCCGAACTCGTCAACGAGGACCCCTTTGGCGACGGCTGGATGCTGGAAGTCGAGTTGGCCGACGACAGCGGGTTGGACGACCTGCTGACCGCCGACGAGTACCGCGAGCAGATAGAGTAGCGACCCGGACCCCGATTTCTTTCGTCCGGTACGCCGAACGCGAACGGTGTCGGGAGCGACGGGCACGGCGGACGCGTCCCAGAAGTTAACCGGAGAACGAAACCGAATACCTCCCAATTAAAACGATACGCTCCCTAGCGCCGACTACATGAGCGGACGACACGAGTCTGGGGACCGGGGAAGCCCGTACGCGCCCCACACCGCCGACGAGACCGCGGCGATGCTCGACGCGGTCGGCGCGGACGACGTGAGCGAACTGTTCGATATCCCCGAAGCGGTCGCGTTCGACGGGGAGTTCGACATCGAGGAGCGAACCGAGCGGGAGGCCGAGCGCCACGTCCGGGGCCTTCTCTCGCGCAACGACGACCTGACCGAGTTCCTCGGGCGGGGCCACTACGAACACTACGTGCCCTCGCTGGTGGACCACCTCTCGCTCCGGTCGGAGTTCCTCACCTCCTACACCCAGTACCAGCCCGAGATTACGCAGGGGTTCCTGCAGGCCCTGTTCGAGTACCAGTCGATGCTCGTGGAGTTGACCGGTCTCGACATCGTCAACGCCTCGATGTACGACCACGCGACCGCCCTCGCGGAGGCCGCCCTGCTCGCGGCGCGCGTCCGTTCGACCGACGGCGACCGCGTGCTGGTGCCCGACTACCTGCTCGCGAATCGTCGGGACGTGCTGGAAAACTACACCGACGGCGCGGGCCTGTCGGTCGAGACGTTCGCCACCGACGACGGGAACGTGGACGCGGACGCGCTCGCCGAGGCCATCGACGACGACGCCGTGATGGTGTACGCCGAGAACCCCACCACGCGCGGGACCGTCGAGGAGAACCTCGAAACCGTCGGCGACCTCGCCGACGACCACGACGCGCTGTTCTGCCTCGGCTCGGACCCCGTGGCGCTCTCGATTCTGCAGGAACCCGCCGCAGTCGGTGCCGACGTGGTGGTCGGCGACGCCGCGACGCTCGGCCTGCCCACGGCCTACGGGATGGGTCTGGGCCTGTTCGCCTGCCGCGACGATTTCGTCCGGCAGGTGCCGGGCCGTCTCGTCGGCGCGAGCGAGGACGCCGCCGACAAGCGCACCTACACGCTGACGCTCCAGACGCGCGAACAACACATCCGCAAGGAGCGAGCCACGAGCAACATCTGCACGAATCAGGCGTGGGTCGCGCTCCGGACCGCCATTCACGCGGCCTACCTCGGTCCCGACGGACTCGTGAATCTGGCCAACGACTGCGTACGACTCGCCGACGACCTCGCCGAGCGGTTGGACGACGTGACCGGCCTGCAAGCGCCGGTCCACGACCGCCACCACTTCCGTGAGTTCGTCGCCCACACCGACCAGCCCGCGAACGCGGTCGTCGCGGACTTGGAGGCCGAGGGGTTCGCGGTCCACGCGGTCGGCGACCACGAGATACAGGTCTGTATCACTGACAGCAACGAACACGCCGCCGACCGACTGGTCGCGGCATTCGAGGAGGTGGCCTGAATGAACTACGACCAAGCGCGCTGGACGGACGGAGAGACGAAGCGCGGAGAGGACGCGGACGGACAGTACGAACCGCTCCTCTCGGAGAAGAACAGCGAGGAGGTCGAGGTCGAGTCGCCCCTGCCCGACGAGTTGACCCGCGACAGCGTCGAACTCCCCGACCTCGAAGAGCCGCAGCTCGCGCGCCACTACACCCGGCTCTCGCAGATGAACTACGGCGTCGAGTCCGGGCCGTACCCCCTCGGAAGCTGTACGATGAAGTACAACCCGAAGTTCACCGAGGACGTGGCCGCGCTCCCGAGCGCGGGAGTCCACCACGACCGCTCGGACCGGAGCCTGCAGGGCACCCTCGGCCTGATGGCCGGACTCCAAGAGTACCTCGCGGACATCGGCGGGATGGATGCCGTGAGCCTCCAACCCCCGGCAGGCGCGGCCGGGGAGTTCACCGGCATCCTCGTCGCCAAGGCGTTCCACGAACACAACGGCGAGGGCGACCAGCGCGACGAGATTATCGTCCCGGACAGCGCCCACGGCACCAACTTCGCCAGCGCGGCGCTCGCTGGCTACGACGTCGTCGAGTTGCCCTCGGGCGACGACGGCCGCGTCGATTTGGAGGCGCTGGAAGCCGCCGCGAGCGACCGGACCGCGCTGTTCATGCTCACGAACCCGAACACGCTGGGTCTCTTCGAGCGCGACATCGAGGAGATAGCCGACATCGTCCACGACGCGGGTGGCCTGCTCTACTACGACGGCGCGAACCTCAACGCCCTGCTCGGGCAGGCCCGGCCGGGCGACATGGGCTTCGACATCATGCACTACAACGTCCACAAGACGTTCGCCACGCCCCACGGCGGCGGCGGTCCCGGAGCTGGCCCGGTCGGCGTCGTCTCGGACCTCGCGGAGTTCCTGCCCGCGCCGCGCGTCCGTGAAACCGAGGACGGCGAAGCCGAGTACGAGCGCTTCGACCCCGAGAACACGGTCGGGAAGGTCCACGGCTTCGAGGGCAACTGGCTCGTGCTGGTGAAGGCCTACGCCTACATCGCGCGACTCGGCGACGACGGCCTGTCGGACGCCGCGGAGAAGGCGGTGCTGAACGCCAACTACCTCGCCAGCCAGATAGAGTACGAGGTGCCCTTCGAGCCGTTCCACCACGAGTTCGTCGCGTCGGCGGGCGACCAAGACGCCGCGGACGTGGCCAAGCGCATGCTCGACTACGGCGTCCACCCGCCGACGACGAAGTGGCCCGAAATCGTCTCGGAGGCGCTGATGACCGAACCGACCGAAATCGAGAGCAAGGACACCTTGGACCAACTCGCCGACGCCTTCGACCGGGTCGCCGCGGAGGACGACGAGACGCTGGCGAACGCGCCGAATCGGACCACCGCCCGGCGCATCGACCAAACCAGCGCCGCGCGCGACCTCCGACTCTCGTGGCAGTCGCTCGACGGCGACGAAGAGTAACCGGTCGAGGAGAGAACGGAGCGTGCCGTCTCAGAGGACTGACCCGAGTTCGGCCTTCACGTCTTCCGGCTCGAACGGCTTCGTCACGTAGCCGTCCGCGCCGGCTTTGACCGCCTGCTTCATCTTGCTCTGCTGGTCCACGCTCGTCACCATCACGACGACCGGCGGGTCGTTGCTCCCCTTTATCTGAGAGGTGGCCTCCACGCCGTCCATCTCGGGCATCATGATGTCCATCGTGACCGCGTCGGGGCGATGACTCCGGTACTGCTCGACCGCCTCGGCGCCGTTCGCGGCTTCCGCGACGACCTCGAAGTCGTCCTCGACCGCCTGCCGGACCATCGTGCGCTGGAAGTCGCTGTCGTCCACGATTAGCAAGGTAGGTGCCATTCGTTACTTGTCGTGCGTTGGAGCGGGGAACCTAAATAAAACCCGAGGAAGCCCGCGGTCGGCGGACGGTCCGAGCGCCGACGGCCTCGGCGGGTAGACGGCCGTAGAGAGCAACCCAGTCCGAGAGTCCGGCCCTGCGCTTCCGGAACGTTTTTTCCCGGCGCGGGCGGGCTACCAGTCCATGCGCGAACTCTCCCTCGACGACCTGCCGAACCACTCGCCGTGGCCCGCGCGACTCCTCGACGGCGGGAACGGCGAGACGGACGAGCAGGAGGCCGAATACGGCGGGACCGGCGTGTCGGACTACGACGAGGTGTACGCCAACCTGCTCGGACTGGTCGAAGCCAACCCCGAGACGGAGTTCCGGGAGCTACAGCGGTCGGCGAACCACTACGCCGAGGAGAGTCCGGTGGCCATCTCGCGTGCCGGGGACCTCTTTCTCGTGGACGTGGACGAGAAACAGGAGCTACAGGACGAGGCGCTGGTCGCGTCGCTCGCCGGAGCCCTCGACGGCGGCGAGACGGTCGTCTCGCTGGGGTGTGGCTGGGGGTACGAACTCGGCGTCCTCGCCGAGGCGTACCCGAACTGCGAGTTCGTCGGGGGCGACCCCGCCGAGAACGGCGTCGCGCTCGGCCGGGAGCTGTTCGGCGACCGCGACCGAATCCGAGTCGAACCCTTCGACTTCCGAGACGACGAGTGGGACCTGCTGGAGGACGTACTGGCCGAGCGCGACGCCGACGACGTGGTGCTGTTCACGCAGGGGTCGCTGACCGCGCTCCCGAGCGTTCGGGACGTCGTGCGCGAGACGCTGACGAAGTACGCCGACCGCGTTCGGGAGGGTGTCCACCTCGAACACGTCTACGAACTCCACTCCGAGGAGTCGCTTCTGGGGCTTCTCCGGCGGGCGTACACCGAGCGCCGGAACTACAACGACGACCTGTTGGCGTCGTTGCAGGTCGCCGAGGGAGTCGAGGTGACGAGCGCGACCTACGACGTGGTCGGCGGGAACCCGCTCCATCCGCTGTCGGAGATTCGGTGGGAGAGCGCGTGACGCCCGGCCACAGAACCGCGCGGACGCGTCAGTCGTCGGTCGCTTCCTGGGCTTCCAGCCGACTCTCCAGTCCGAACTCTCGGACGCGCGAGCGCCAGAACTCCTCGTAGCCCTCCTCCGGGCGGTCGGTCACGGTGGACTCGCCCGATTCCACGCGGTCGAGTTTCAGGTCGATCTCCTCAATCAGGCGGCGCCCCACGTCGTCGCTGACCACGCCGGTTCGCATCGCGTCCATCAGCGCGCTCTTCTCCTGTTTGAGGACGCGCCGTTCGCCCACGAGCAGTTCCTCGCGCCGAAGTTCCGGATTGTTCTCCAGCAGTTGCGAGATGGCTTCGTTCAGGTCCTCCTTCTCGCGCTCGTACTCGGTGCGGAAGTCCTCGTAGACGCTCGGGGAGAGTTCGCCCGCGTCGTGGAGTTGCTTGGCCGATTGGAGCGCCGCGTCCACCGCTCGGGCACGGCCCACCAGCAATTCGTACAGCTCCTCGGCGTCCGAGCGCGTCACGATGTCGAGCGCGTCCATCACGTTGCCCATCGTCAGGCCCTGCACGACGAGGCTGAACGCCGCGACGCCGAACACCATCGCGCGCAATTCGTCGCGGAGCGGGAAGTTGGGCGGCAGACCCAGCACCAGCGCGATGGGAATCGAGGCGTGAAGCCCGCCCCACACCATCACGTGCTGGTATTCGAGCGGCACCCCTTTCGGCACGAACCGGTTGACCAGCGTCGTGATGGGGTAGACCACCGCCGCGCGCGCCAGCAGGACCAGCGGGATGGCCAGCAGGATGAGTTTACCGTGCGCGAGCATCTGGTTGATGGGCGTCTTCGCGCCGATGAGCAGGAAGATGAGCGTGTTGACGAGGAACGCCGCGGTGTCCCACGTGTTGAACACCGAGATTTTAGTCTGGGCGCTCATCGCGTACTCCGCGCCGCGGTTTCCGATGAGCAGGCCCGCGGTCACCGTGGCGATGACGCCGCTGAAGTAGTAGTCGCCGATGACGCCGCTCAGGGTGTGTTCGGCCAGCAGGAAGCTCCCGTAGGCCAGCACCAGCGTCAGCACGATTTCGGTCGTGTGCTCGTCGAGGCGGTACATCACCTGATACACCGCCAGTCCCGCGACCAGTCCGACGACGGCCCCGCCCGCGCTGGCGACTACGATGTCCGTCGAGGCCGCGACGATGGTGTCGGTCGTGACCAGTTGCGCGAGTTCGGTCCCGGTCTCGGTGGACCGGACAACCAGCGCGAACAGCGTCGAGAAGATGACGACGCCCACGCCGTCGTTGACCAGACTCTCGCCCTCCACGAGGACCGAGAGGCGCTCGGGCGCGCCCAACTCCTCGAACAGCGCCAGCACCGACACGGGGTCGGTCGGCAGAACCATCGCCGCGAACAGCAGCGCCACCAGGAGGGGGAACCCGAAGACGAAGTGGCCGACCACCCCGAGCAACAGAATCGCCAGTATCAGCCCCACGACCGCCAACACGAGGATGTGCCAGAGGTTCGTCCGGAACCGTTCGAGGTCGGTCGTCGCCGCGCCCTCGAACAGCAACGGCGGGAGGAACACGAGCAAGATGAGGTCGTGAGAGAGTTCGATGTCGATAGTGATTCCGAGAACCGACACTGCGAGTCCGGCGAGCAGGAGCGCAATCGTGTAGGGAAATCGACCTACCTTGGCGACGAAGACGCCGACGCCTGCCGCGATGACGAACACCGACAGAAGGTCGATGAGTTCGGCCGCGATTCCGGTTTCGGCAACCATGCCCGTGGTTACTCGTGCGACGCGTAAAAGCTCAATTACCGAATCGCATCTGGGCGGCCACTCCGGGCAAAGACCGCGCAACTGTGGGCGACCCTCGGATGGCAACTGCTACGTCGGTAGGTCGCCCGAAAGAAAGAGCGAACTCGCGGTGAGCCGCGACGTTACTTCTTCTCGGTGATGGTCAGCGTGTAGTCGCCCGACCCGCTGTAGGAGTCCACGTCGATCTGCATCTCGGTGGACGTGTCGGGGTTGTCGATGGTGATGGACTCCTGACTGTCCGTGGTGTAGGAGCCGTAGTCGTAGCTGCTCGGGGTCGCGGCCGAGGTGGTGCCGGTGTTGACGTAGAGGTCGAAGTCGGCACCCGACGGGCCGGAGAGCTCGACGACGACCTGGCTCGGACTGCTGTACTCCCACGCGTAGGAGTAGTCGTCGTAGTCGTAGGAGTCGCTGAGGGTGCCCGAGGCCGTGCTGGTAGTGGAGTCACCGCTGCCGCCGTCGTCGCCGCCACCGCCGCTGCCGGGCTGGGTGGTGACCGCGTTGAGGGCGTTGACCTGACCTGCGCCCTGCTTGTCCGACGAGAGACCGATGTCCTTCGCGGTGGCCTTGAGGTGGCTGCGGAGGTCGCTCGGTCCGAGGGAGCTGTGCTTGGCGAGGGTCAGACCGGCGACGCCGGACGTGACGGGGGTCGCCATCGAGGTACCGCTGAACTTCGCGTAGCTGTCGGTCGGAACCGTCGAGAGGACGTCCACGCCGGGCGCACAGAGGTCCACCTTGCTGCCGTACTGCGAGAACGAGGCCAACTGCTCGTTGGAGTCGACCGCGGAGATGGCCATACACTCGCTGTAGCCCGCCGGGTAGGAGACGGAGCTGGAGCCGTCGTTACCGGCCGCACAGATGGGGAGCGCGCCGTTGTTGACCGCGTACTGGACGGCGTTCTTCATCGTCTGGCTGTAGCCGCCGCCACCGAGGGACATGTTGATAATGTCCGCGCCCTGGTCGGTCGCCCAGCGGATGGCGTCGGCGATGTCGGAGGTCGAACCGCCGTTCGGGCCGAGCGCGCGGCCGTTGATGAGCGAGGAGTTACCCTGTCCGGCGACGCCCGTGCTGTCGTTGACCACGCCGGCCGCACAGCCGGAGACGTGGGTACCGTGCTTCTCGTCCGACGGGCTCGGGGGTCGCGGGTCCGAGTCGTCGTCCACGAAGTCCTTGCCGGGGTCGGACTTGTAGTTCTCTTCGAGGTCGGGGTGGTCGTACTGGGCACCCGTGTCCACGACGGCGATGGTGACGCCGGAGTCACCGTAGCCGCTGACCTCGTCCCACGCGGCGGGGGACTCGACCTGCTGGGGCGCGTACTGGTCGCTGAAGCGCGGGTCGTTCGGCGTGGCGAACGCTTGGTGGGTCGCGTTCTTCTCGGCGTACTTGATGCCGTCCTTCTTGGTGATGGCCTCGATGAAGTTCTGCTTGGCGTGTTCGGGGGCCTTGCTCGGGAACTTCACGGCGGCGTAGCGGAGCGTCTTGCTGGAGTGGACGACCTCCGCGTTTCCGGGGACGTGCTGGGAGACCTGCGCCTCGACGTCGCCGCGACCGGCGGAGACGCCGACGAGAATCTCGTCTTTCTTCGGGCCGGGCTCGCGGCCGGGGGTCGCTGCGGTGACACCGCTGGCGGCGACTGCGGCACCCGCGGCACCGGTTGCTTTGAGGAACGTACGGCGATTGAATCGCTGCGTGCTGTCGTCTGACATGCTACATTACGACGCACACATCGGCATTATTTAAATCTTGATTTTCCGTTGTAATAAAGTGTTACTCAGTTATAATCAGAAGATAGTAAAACGATTGAACCGTTTCTAAGCGTGGAAAGAAACCTGGCGTCGCGGGACCGGCACCGCTAAACCCGAACAGCCGCTACGGCAGGGTATGCAACCGTTGCGTTCGCTCCTCGGCGGGGAGACGACGACCGTCGCGCTGTTCGTGGACGGGCCGAACGTCCTGCGCGAGGAGTTCGACGTGGACTTAGACGACGTGCGAGCGTCGGCCGAGGACCTCGGCCGACTCGCGGCGACCCGACTGTATCTGGACGAACACGCGAGTCCCGGCCTGATTCAGGCCGCCGAGGCCCGCGGGTTCGAGGTGACGGTCACCTCCGGCGACGTGGACGTGAAACTCGCCGTGGACGCCACGGAGTTCGCGCTCTCCGACGGCCTCGACGTGCTGGCCGTCGCCTCGCGCGACACCGACTTCAAGCCCGTGCTGGAGAAGGCGGCCCACAACGGCGTCCGAACGGTCGCCATCGCGCCGGGCGAGTACGGCCGGTCGGACGCGCTCCGGAACGCGGCCCACGACGCGCGGGTCGTGGACCCCGACGGCAACGCCGACGAGTCGAACGACTCGGACGCTTCCGACGACTGACCGCTCGCTCGCGGTCGCTGTGCGGTCCGAGCGGCGTCGGCAGTCAGTAGCTCCCGTCAGATTCCTCTCTCCGTCGAGAACGAATCCCGGCGCTGCATCCAACACGAAACCCTTCGACGGACCCGAACCCGACCTACCCGTCTCCCAGCGTCTTCACTTCGACGCGATGAACCTCCCCGCCGTCCAACCGAATCACCGCTTCGTCCATCACGGTCTCACGAACCGTCTCGCGCCACGCCTCGACCGCCTCGACGTGGCGCTCGCGGTGGCGCTCGACGGTGAACTCCACTTCGGGGTCGGCCCGAAGCGCGTCCTCGGTGTCGTCCGGCGCGGGAAACGGCCCGATCGCGTCGGCGTCGAGGAACCGCGCCGGCGGGAGGTGGACCGCGCCGGTCGCGGGGTCGCGGTCGCCGACCGATTCGGACGCGCCCGAATCGGTCCCGCTCTCCTGGCCGACCGCCGCCGACTCCCCCGCGGCCGCTTCCGACCGCTTCGCGGCCGGGCCGGGGTCGTGGAGCCGGGCGCGCATCCGGCCCGTGAACGGCGGCGTCACCCGGAGGACGGGCCTGCGGGGACTCCGCTGGCGGGCTTCGTGGGCCGCGACCACGTCGTCGGTCGTGACCGCGACCGACCGAATCGCCCGTGGGTCCTCGTCGTCCATGCCTCCGACTCGGACGCGAGCGCCCTTCAACTTCGCGCCGAGGAGGAGCATTTTGTCGCGGAGGCGCGTCGCGTGAGCGCGCGACCGGTCCGAATCGCCGAGGTTTTTCCTTCGCTCGCCCGAATCGGGAGGTATGGACGACCTCGGCACGCCGGTACTCGACGACCACCTGCATCTGGACCCCGACCACGGCCGGGGTATCGAGGCCGTGAAGGACTTCGCGCGGAGCGGCGGTACCCACCTGCTGGTGGTGAACAAGCCCTCGTGGTTGCTCGGCGTCGAACCCGAGACTGGCGAGGAGTTTCGCCCGGTCTTCGAGACGACGCTCGACGTGGTGGCGCGCGCCGACGAGATACTGCCCGGTCGCGCGTGGCCCGTTCTCGGGGTCCACCCCGGACTCGTCTCGAAACTGGTGGACGACCGCGGCTTCGACCCCGCGGAGGCCCGCGACCTGATGCAGGCGGGGTTGGACCTCGCCGCGGAGTACGTCGCCGACGGGGACGCGGTCGCGCTCAAGACCGGCCGTCCGCACTACGACACCACCGACGCGGTGTGGGAGGCCTCGAACGAGGTCCTTCGGCACGGACTCGCACTCGGCGCGGAGAACGATTGTGCGGTCCAGCTCCACACCGAGGCCAGCGAGGACCTGACCGAGGTCGCGGAGTGGGCCGAGGAGCGGGGTCTCGACCCCCACCGCGTCGTCAAGCACTACGCCGGCGGCCGGTTGGCCGGACCGACCCCGAGCGTGATGAGCGAGAAGGACCGCCTCGAAGTCGCGGCCGAGCGCGGCGACCCCTTCCTGATGGAGACCGATTTCGTGGACGACCCCGACCGCCCCGGCGCGGTCATGGGACCGAAGACGGTGCCCCGGCGCGTCCGCTGGATGCGCGAGGTTGGTTACGACGACGCGATTCGGAACGCGCACGTCGAGACGCCCGAAGCGGTCTACGGACTCGACACCGAGGCGACGCTCGACCGGTGAGTCGGATTCGAAGTGAGTCGAGTCCGACCGGCGGCGAAGCGTCCCTTCGACGGGTACCGAAACACTCCCTCGGCGGGGACCGAGACCGAGCCAGCGGCCAGAACGGGTCGATAACTCCCGGTACGCCGTCGTTTTCCGGGGCGCAATTCGCCTCGTAGGATTTATGAAGCGCGCAACACTCCGAAGAGACATGAGCGCGCCTCCGGAGGAATTCTACTCCGACGAACGCTGGCAGAACTGGCTCGACCGCATCCGGGAGGAGGACATCGACCCGGAGAACGAAGACTCCGCCCGCCTGCTCCTCAACTTGCAGGACGACGTGGCCATCGCAGTGGCCAAGATCGTCACCGCCTACGACGACGGCGACATCGACGAGGAGGAGGCACTGGACGAACTGAGCGACATCCGCGAGGTCGTCCTCGAAGAGGTCGAGTTCGACAACGACGAGAAAGCCATGCTCATCGACGGGGTCCAGACGAGTCTGGTCTGCGTCTTCTACTCGGCCGACCAGTACGTCGCCGAGGGTCCCACCGACGAAGCGAGCGTCGAGGAGTACGTCTTGGAGGCCGGACGCGCCGAGGAGGGCGAGGACTTGGACTCGGCGCTCGGTCTCGTCGCGGCCGCCGGAACGCGCATCATCGACGGCGAGGAGCTGAACATGGAGGTCACCGAGGACCTCGAATACGGTCTCGTCACCGAGTGGGTCAACGGACTCGACAGCCTCCAGAGCGCGATGAGCGACCCCGAAGTGGTCGAAGAAGAAGACGAAGAATAGTCCGGCCCGCCCGTCGGGGCTTCGATTTCGACCGGAGCCTCGCTCCCGGCCGAGACGCCGATTTCGGCCGGGCAGACGCTATATTTAACTACCTGCCCCGAAACGAACCGGGTAGTGCGACTTCGAACCGACGAGCGCGGGGTGACGGTCCAGATCGGGACCGTCCTGCTGTTCGCAGTCCTCGTCATTCTGCTGTCCGTCTATCAGGCCTCGGTCGTCCCCCAGCAGAACGAGCAGGTGGAGTTCACCCACAACCAGCAGGTCCAGAGCCAGTTGCAGGACCTGCGCGACGAACTCCTCCGGACCGCGACGACCGGGAGCGGCGGGTCCGCCTCCGTCGCGCTCGGCACGCGCTACCCGGTTCGAGCCTTCTTCGTCAACCCCGCACCGCCCTCGGGCACCCTCCGGACCACCCCGCCGGCGAACCTGACCATCGAGAACGCAACCGCGAGCGGCGAGACCGGCGACTACTGGACCGGGAGCGCGCGCAACTTCTCGACCCGCGGGCTGACCTACGACCCGCTCTACCACGTCTACCAGAACCCGCCGACCACCGTCTACGACAACGGCGTCCTCTACAACCGCTTCGATAGCGCGAACCGAACCCTCGCGGGCCAGCGACTCGTGGACGGCAACACCGTCTCGCTGGTCGCGCTGAACGGAAGCCTCTCGAAGTCGAGCAGCGACACCGCTACCGTGGGCCTGCGCTCGGTCAGCGCCGCGACCCGAACCGTGGCGGTCCGGAACGAGACCGACGAGAACGTCACGCTCGTCGTCCCGACCAGACTCCCGGCCGACGAGTGGGAGCAACTGCTCGCCGCGGAGATGAACCAGACGAGAGGCGACGACCGCTACGTCCGCGCGGTCGAGGACGTGTCGGGGCGGAGCGCGGTCCGCCTCGTCCTCGAACCAGCGACCTACGAGCTCGAACTGGCGAAGGTCGGCGTCGGAACCGACGTGACCGACACCGACGCCCGCTACGTCACCGACGTTCGCGGTGACAACGCCAGCGTCGCGGAGAACAGCGGGCAGGAACTCGTCGTGGAGGTCCGCGACGGGTTCAACAACCCCGTGGCTGGCGCGACAGTCAACGCGACCCTCGTGAGTCCCGCCGCGAACCTCACGGGTGACAACATCTCCGCGGGGGACGCCCGGTCCGAGAAACACCTGACGGGGCTGACCACCGATGCCGAGGGCCGGGTGACAATTCAGTACGACACGCCCGACGACTTCTCCCTACCGAACCAGCCCGTCGCGGTCCGGGTGAGCATGGACTCGGTGCCGGGCGACGGGGCCGCGTTCGCGCCTGGCGCGCGGGCAAACCTCAGCTACAACCTGACCGCGGTGAACACCGACGGGAGCGGCCGCGGCGACGAGACCGACGCCAACGGAAGCGACGCCGCCTACCAGACGCGCTGGGATATTCCGGCAATCGAGTCCCAGCCCGGCATGGAGTGCTACTCCAACGACACCTGTCGGTACGACCGGTCGGTGGACTCGTCGGTGTCGATGACCGCGAACACGACGCCGACCGCGGTGAACGCGCCGGTCGAGTTCTCGGTCAACGACACCGATGTCGCAACGTTCGCTACTGACCGGCGCGATACCGGGAGCGACGGGAACGCGACGGTGGACCTCGACACCGCGACGACGGGCGTCGTGAACGTCTACGCCGCCAGCGGCGGGTCCGGCGACGCGCTCGCGGTCGAGGTGTACGACTCGGGCGGTGGCGGAGACCTACCCGGCGGACTCTCGTACAACGACGACGGACAAGCGACTGATTCGCCGACGGACGGCGGTTCCACCCAGTCGGCGCTTGCGTTCAGCGTCACGAACCAGTTTGACCAGCAACTGACTATCACCGACGTGACGGTCGAACCCCAAACTGGGTTCATCAACCGGCTCAACGACCCGTCGGGTCGGGAGGGCAAGTGGTACAGCGAGCTATACGTCGAAGCAGACGTTCAAAACGGCGTGACCGACGTTCCCAGCGGAACTGACCTCCCGACGACGATAGACATGGACACCGACGGTCACTCCGGGGCCAGCGTTGAGGCAGTCCTGTCTAGCGGGTCGGACGCGACGGTGCTCCTCTACAAGTTCCAGTTCCAAGCTGGCTTCGGCACCCGTGATGCGAATATGAATGGCCAAGCCGTCGATATCACCCTCGCTTACGAGCTAGCGGACGGTACTACGGGTACAGTGACGTTCACCGTGACTGGCTGACGACTCTTTTTCGACGAATGTCGAATACCCTATCGACAAAATCTTATAGCCGGTCGCCGCAGGTTCGTGTATGACAGCCGTCGGTATCGACGCCATCGAAATCTGGACGGGGAAGCTCAAACTCGACCTCGCGGAGACGTTCGCGCCCGAGAAGGGCGAGGACCCCGAGAAGTACACCAAAGGACTCGGCCTGCACGCCAGTTCGTTCCCGGACGCACACGAGGACATCGTGACGATGGGCGCGAACGCCGCCAAACGCCTGATGGAGCGGAAGGGTCTCGAACCCGAGGACATCGGTCGCATCGACGTGGCGACCGAGAGCGCGTTCGACAACTCCAAGCCCGTCTCGACGTACATCGCGGGCTGTCTCGAACAGGTCTACGACGGCGACTTCCACCACGCCAACAAGGGCGAGCGCAAGTTCGCCTGCATCGCCGGGACCCAGAGTCTCGACGATGCCTACAACTGGATAAAGGCCGGACGGAATCGCGGCCGGGCCGCGCTCGTCGTCGCCACCGACACCGCGCTCTACGCCCGCGGCGACCCCGGCGAGGCGACGCAGGGCGCGGGCGCGGTCGCCATGCTCATCGACGAGGACCCCAACCTCGTGGAACTCTCGACCGAACAGGGCTACGGGTCGGCCGACGAGACCGACTTCCTCAAGCCCAACCAGCAGTTCCCGAGCGTCGACGGCAAGCGCTCGATGCAGGTGTATCTGGCCCGGATGCGCGAGGCGCTGGAGGACTTCGAGAGCGTCTCGGGCGACACCCACCCCGACGACTTCGCGTACATCCCGTTCCACACGCCGTTCCCCGGCATGGTCCGGAAGGCGGGGCTGCTGGGCTACCGGCACATGATTCGGGACACGCCCGTCGAGGAGGAACTCGCCGAGGAGATCGGCTTCCAGCCCCGCGAGGAGAACTTCGAGGACCGCGAGAGCTACGAGGAGGCCATCCGCGACCACATGGACGACCTGAGTTCGACCGAGGCGTACCGCGACTGGTACGCCGCCACTGTCGAACCGACCCTCTCCATCTCGCGGGAGGTCGGCAACTGGTACACCGGGTCGGTCCACATCGCCCGCGCCAGCGCGCTCAAGACCGCCGCCGAGGAGGGCATCGACCTCACCGGCCAGAAACTACTGGTCGGCTCGTACGGCTCGGGCGCGCAGGCCGAAATCCACGCCGAGACGGTCGCCGACGAGTGGGAAGACGAAATCGAGGCGCTCAACATCGACGACCAGAACGACGCTCGTTACGACCTCGACTTCGAGGAGTACGAGAAGGTCCACGACCGGCACAACCACGACAAGACCATCGAGATGGAGGACTTCACGGTGCCGGACGGCGAGTTCGTCTTCACGGGTCGCGGTCGGATGAACGAGCGACTCTACGACTACGTGGACAACTAATCCGGGCGACCGACGCGGTACGTTTCTGCGGTATCGCTGTTCCTTCTCTCGGTTCTGCTGTCGGTCGGTGAGAGTGACGGGAACTTTCTGGAGTCGGCACTGCATAGCACCGCCCCGCACGGACCTCACACCTCCCCAGCCTCTTCCCTCACTTCGTTCGGTCGTCCCTCGCACGGCGAAGGCGCGACGCCTGTGGGCGTCGCGCCGGCGCGCGCCGACCACGGAGGGACGCGAAACTTCGGGCGGGGACGAGTCCGCCGCGGTCCGAGCCCTTATCAACGACGCCGCCCGACTGTGGTGGTATGAGTGACGCTGGCACGGAGGGCGCGAGCGACCCGACCTCGGGGGCGACGCCGACCGAACCGCCCGAGAGCGCGGCGGTCGAGGAGAGCGACGCGGACGCCGAGGCCGCCGCGCCCGCCCCGGACGTCGAGTCGAGCGAGGCCAGCGACGCCTTCGAGGCGCTGGGAAACGAGGTCCGGATGGCGGTCCTCCGGGCACTCGCGGGCGGCGAGACCGAGGGCGACGCCGGCGAAGGCGCGTCGGACCCGCCCGAGAACGGGACGATGACCTTCTCGGAGTTGTTCGAGGTCAGTCCCGCCGACACGACCGCGGGGTTCGCCTACCACCTCCGGCAGTTGACCGACCGGTTCGTCCGGCGGACCGGCGAGGACGACGACCGCTACGCGCTGACCTACGCCGGGTCGCAGGTCGCCCGCGCCATCGCCGCCGGCACCTACACCGACCGTGTGTCGTTCGGTCCCGTGCCGACGGGCGACGCCTGCCCGCTCTGCGCGTCGGGGGACCTCGCGGCGGTCTGCGAGGCCAACACCGTCACGGTGGCCTGCGACGACTGCGGGCGCGGCGTCCTCACGCTCCCGTTCCCGCCGGGCGCGCGCCGTAACCGCGACCCCGAGCGCCTGCTGTCGGCGTTCGACCGCCACCACCGCCACCGACTCTCGGTGATGTCCGACGGCGTGTGCCCGGAGTGCGCCGCGACGATGGACGCCGCGCTCGCGTCCCCGCCTGACGCCGTGACCGAGCGCCTGCCGGACAGCGACGCCGAGCGCGCGCAGGTCCGCCTCGACTGCGCCCAGTGCGGATGCCGACTCCACGCCCCGGTCACGCTCGCGGTCCTCGAACACCCCGCGGTGGTCGCGTTCTTCCACGACCACAGCCTGAACGTCCGGGACCGGCCCATCTGGAACGTCGGCGACGAGTGGACCGAGACGGTCGTCTCGGACGACCCGTGGTGCGTCCGGGTCGGCGTCGAACTGGACGACGAGCAACTGGACGTGTTCGTCGACGGGGACTGCTCTGTGGCCGGGACGCGACGACGCGACGCGGCCGAGAGTCGGCAGGCGTCGTAGTCCGGCAGCGCGTGCCGCGGTCGTTCACGCCCGTCCGTCGCGCCGATTCGTCCGATATCCGGCATGTGGTGCGTTTTGACGCCGCTACGAGAGTCGAGCGGCGCGTCGGACACGTCCCGGATAAACCAATAGGGGCGATATCAAATTGGCGGAAGTCGGCGGTGACAGGGCGTTCGTCTCAGCCGAATCGACGGGTCCGCGTGGGCCGAAGCGGCCCGGACGAGTCGGTATTCGGCCGATTTCGGCTTCCGACTGCGACTCGGCGTCTCGTTCGGGAGGCCGCGACGGCTACTCGCTCTGCTTCTGGAGTTGATGCACGAGATTGAGATGGAGGAGGTGGAGGTGCATCCCGATGCCGAACAGCAACAGCCCCATCCCCACGAAGATGAGCGGGAGCAGTATCGCGTCGACGGCCGCGGCGACGCTGTCGAGGTTCGCGGGGAGTACCGCGACGAGCGCCAGCAGGAACGCGCCCACGATTACGCCGAGGCCGGCTTTGACGAACCGCGAGTATCGCCCCACTCGCCGGATTCGCTCCTCGATGTCCGCTTGACTCAGCGGTGACTGCTCGTCAGCCATCCCTCGGACGCTCCGGTGGTGCGTTCGCCGCGGTCGTCGCTCTGCTCGGGGCCACTCTCGACATTTCGGGGCAAGTACAGGAGGACGACAGTAGAAGCTTGTTGCCGCGTCTGCACGGACGCCTCGGGCGGGACGCTCCGGAGTCGGTCAGGACGCCTGCGGATTACCGTTCTCGTCCAGCAGGTCGAGCGAATCGAGCGCAGTCCGGCGCTCGTCGGCCGAGAGGCCGCGATAGCCCGCGTCGCCCGTCACCGTCGCCACCGCCACGTCCGCCGGGGAGAACGACCGGTCGTCGGGCGCGGCGAGGGCTTCGAGCGCGAGGTCCACGCCCGCGTCGAGGTCCCCGTCGGAGCGATACTCGGCTTCGAGGAACTCCCGAATCTCCGCGCTGTCGCGTCCGACCGCCGCGGCGTCCCACGCCGAGGGCGTCCCGGATGGGTCGGTCTCGTAGAGCGTTGGCCGGGGGTCGCCCGACGCGTCCTCGGTCACGCCGCCGACGAGCAGGGCGGTCCCGAACGGTCGCGCGCCGCCCGACTGGGTGTACTCCTGCACGTGGTCGGCGACGGCCTTCGCGAGCGGTTCGACGCCCATCGGCTCGTCGTAGCTCAGCCGGTCGCGCTGGGCGGTCCGGCGCGCGAACTCCACGAGCTGCCGGGCGTCGGCCGCGTTGCCCGCCGAGGCGACCCCGAGGTGGTCGGCGACCTGATGCAACTTCTCGACGCTCTCGGGGTCCATCAGCGACGAGCGCACTCGGCGACGGGCCGCGAGGACGACGCCGTCGGCGGTCGTGACGCCGACGCTCGCGCTCCCGCGCTCGACCGCCTCGCGGGCGTACTCGACCTGATACAGTCGCCCGTCGGGCGAGAAGATGCTGGTGCCGCGGTCGTACGCCTGCTGGTCGCCCTGCATCAGGCCACCTCCTCGCCGCCGGCCGCGCCGTCGTCGGCGTCAGCGTCCGTGACGTGCGGTTCGGCGTCGTAGAGGTCGGCCGGGTCGTCGTAGGCGTCGATGGCCACGCCTTCAGCAGTGATTTCTGCGACGGTGACGCCGTTCCCGCTGGCGGTGTCGCGCTCGATGGCGCTCTCGACCGCGCGGGCCGCGGCGGCGGTCGCTTCTTCCGTCGAGAGGTCGGGCCGGAACTCGCGTTCGAGGACGCCGAGCGCGAACTGGGTGCCGCTCCCCTTCGCGGCGTAGGGGGCGTCCATCACCGCACCGCCGCCGTCGAGATCGTAGACCTGCGGGCCGTCGCCGTCCACGCCGCCCAGAATCGGCCGGACCATCCGGTAGGGTCCGTTCCGGAGCAGGTTCCCCGCGTAGGTGGCGAACGCGGCGACGCTCGGCGGGTCGCCCCGGCGAATCTCGTACTGGTCGGCCCGCGAGCGGAGTCGGCGGGTGTAGTCCTGCAGACTGCCGACCGCGCCCGAGAGCGCGACCGCGGCGGTCGGGTGGACCGCCTCGACCTTCTGGGTGTCCT
Organism: Halorussus gelatinilyticus; assembly: GCF_023238445.1. Taxonomy (GTDB): domain Archaea; phylum Halobacteriota; class Halobacteria; order Halobacteriales; family Haladaptataceae; genus Halorussus; species Halorussus gelatinilyticus. The sequence continues at coordinate 286,945 of NZ_CP096658.1, forward strand.
TGCTCGTGACGAACCGGCCGCCTGCGCTCGCGCGCCGGTCGGCCATCACGACCACGGCGTCGCTCGCGGTGACGGCCACGGTCGTCGTGCCCGTCTTGGTGAGTTCGGGGTCGGCGTCGGGTGCCGACCGACCGTTCGATGCGCCGTATTCGGGCCGGGGAGTCTGGTCTGGCATCGAAAACGGATAGGGGCCGGTCACCGAAAAGTATTAGCTAAAATATATTTTAGCCGGGCGGGTGGAGGGAAGGTCGGACGCGCGTCGGACCGAACTGCGCTGCTCGGAACTCGCTCAAGGAAACTTACTCAGGGGGAGAACTCGCTCAGGGGAAGGCGCGCAGGGCCTGCAATACCTCGTCTATCGGGTCGTCCGTGATGGCGAGCGAGAAGCCGTCGAGGCGGGCCATCTTCGGCGCGTGGTCCCAGAGCGCGTCGGGGTCGAGACCGTGGAGCACCACCGCGTTCGGCGTCGGGTTGACGACGCGCATGGCGACGAGGGGCGACTCGCCGCGGGTGACGTTGGTGAACATCAGCGCGCGACTGGTGCTCTGGCCGTAGAGTCGGTAGAACTCCTCGCTGGAGAGGCGGGTGATGGCCTCGATGCTGTCGATGACGGTGTGACCGGTGACGTGGCGCTGGTCGCCCTCGGCGAGTTCGGTCGCGCCCACCGCGTCGTAGAACCGGTCGAGCGAGACCTGCGTGGGGTACTCCCGCAGGTCGTTCACGATGTCGCTCTCGAACCCCGCGGAGACGACGCGGGCGTACTGGCGGATGCGGTCGCCGCCGCGGCGCTCGTCGATGTCCAACAGCGCGTTGACGAGTCGGGAGACGACGCCGATGCCGGGGCTCTCGCGGCGGCCGCTCTCGTAGTCGCTGACGACCGACGACGACACGTCGAGGTGGTCCGCGAGGTCGGTCTGGGAGACCCCGAAGTCGGTGCGCCACTTCCGGAGCGTCGCGCCGGGGTCGTCGCTGAGGGTTATCTCGCCCGCGATTCGCTCGGCGAGGTCCCCGCGGGGGTCGGTGTCTTCGGTCATGGTCCCCCGTGCGCGAGTCGGTCGGAAAAGCGTATCGAAATCGGGGTTCGACGTTCGCCGAACCTGTCGGAACCCGGACACCGAGTCTCGCCGGACCGTCGTCCTGTCGGTCCCAGAGGTTTTTACAGCGCGAAAGCTATCGACAACCAATGGGAAGTGACGAAAGCGGGGTCGCTCGTGCGGGGACGACGTTCGCCGGGGTCGCGGCGGTCATCTCGCTCGCTTGGGCGACCGGAACGTACGCGGAGCGCGCTCGACCGGGGTCGCTCGCACTCTACGGTCAGGTGGTCGCGTTCTCACTCGTCATCAGCGGACCGGTCGGCGGCGGCGTCTGGAAACTCGTCGTCGAGCGATCCGACCGCTGGTCGCTCCCGCACAGGGGTGCGGTCGCCGGCGGACTCACGATGTGGCTCACCGTCGCGGTGGTAGTCCCGCTCGTCGTCATCTCGAACAATCTACAGGGGGCGTTCACCACCGGGAGCGCCGCGTTCGAAGCGGGCGCGCTGTTCGTCGTGGGCGCGATTCTCGGCGCGGGACTCGTCGGCGTCTTCACCATCCCGGTCGGGGTCGTCGTCGGGTATCTGCTCGGACGCCGACAGTCGGGCACGTTGAACTCGCTCCCGTTGGTGTCGCGATTCGCGTGGCCGAACTGAACGTCGCTTGGTCGCCCTACGAAATAGAGCCGTGAGGCTGAACGAACGATAACGACGAACTGGTGGGGTGAACGGAACGGCGACGGTCGGACCGGCCGACGGACCCGACAGCGACGAGCGGCGGACCGGGCGACGAGCAGACGGCAGCGGTCGAGCGAGGGCAAATCTTGATAACTCTTGGCACCACCTATACCAACAGATGCCTTCGACGGTAGTCCACGTCGCGCTCGCGGGACTGGTGGGGACCGCACTGCTGGCCGACTACTTCGACGGAAAGGCGGTGGCGGTCGTGATGGCGGCGGTGGTGCTGGTTGACTTCGACGTGTTCGTCGGCTTCTGGATAGAAGGCGCCCACCGCGCGGCGTTCCACACGCTCCTCCTGCCGCTCCTTGGCGGGATTCTGCTGTGGGCGGACCTGCGGCGAGGCGACGATTCGCTCGTGCGCTCGCAGTGGGGTGCCCAGGGCGTCAGGGTCGGTTGGGTCACTCTCGTCGCGGTCACGTTCGCCGGCATCGGTCTCGACGCGTTCTTCAACGGTGTGAACCTGCTGTACCCGGTCCACGACCGGTTCTACACGTTCGACGGCAAGGTGTTCTACTCGACGAAGGAGGGCTTCGTCCAGACGCTCGTAAACGTGGATTTCGAGGCGCTGGTCGAGACGTTCGCGCCGGAGCAGTCGGGTGGCGCGAGCGAGGCGGGGTCCGGCGGTGCGTCGGCCGGGTCGAACGGCGGAAACTCGGAGTCGGTGCGGACGACCGAGAACACCCACTACAGCACGGGAATCGACCCGAAGAAGGGTGCCGAGACCGGGAGCGTGGAACGACTGTTCCCCATCGCCTACACCGGCGAGCGCGCGCTCCTCGCGCTGACGGGCTACTCGGTGGTCGGGCTTCGGGTCTGGATGGAGCGCCGGGAGTAGAACGGGGCGACGAGAATTGGAACCGGATTCCGACGGGCGCGCATCTTCACCGACTACCGGAAATGTGCATTTTCGCCGACCACAGGACGCGCCGCGAACGCGTCCGCGCTCGCGGTTCTGCGCGGCCGCGTTCGTACGTGGGGAGGCACGGGGCGCGGTCGCGGTGCGGATGCGGTGCGGTAGACTCCTCTGTGTCGGCAACAGTGCGGTTCGCGGTCGTGATGCCGTGCAGTGCCGTTGCGGTCTGATGGGCGTCGGTGTCAGTTCGCGTTGCGGTGGCAGTCTCACCGGAGTCGGCGATACCGAACCTTCGTCCTCGAACCACGAAATCAGGTCACCCTTCGCGCCGACTCGCAATCGCTAACAGCCCCGTCCGCCAAGCCCGAACCGTGACCGAAACCATCGAACTCCGACCGTACGACCCCGACCGCGACCCCCGCGACCTCTGGGACCTCAAGCGCGCCTTCGAGTTGGGACTCGGGTCGGGCACCGGTGACGACGACAAGCAGGACGTCTACGAGGGGAAACTGACCGACGAGTACGGCGAGCGCTACCTCGACTGGGTGTTCTGGTGTACGAAGCACGACCCGCGGTGCGTCACCGTCGCCGAAATCGTCGGCGACGAGCCAGACGCGGCAGAGTCCGGAGATGACACGGGAGACGCTCGAGCGACGGCAGAAGCGTCCGACGGCCACAGTCTGGCGGGCTACGTCTTCGTCCTCCCGCAGCAGTTGGCGATGATTTGGGACGCCGCGGTCCTGAACGAGATTTACGTCCGGCCGGAGTATCGCGGTAGTGGCGTCGCGGACGACCTGATGGACGCCGCGGTGGCGCTGGCCGAGGACCAAGACCTCCCGCTCGACCGCCTCGTACTGGACGTGGACCGCGAGAACGACCGCGCGCAGGCGTTCTACGACCGCCACGGCTTCGAACACTGGGGCGAGATGGTCGCTCGGAAGTTGGAGTAGACGAATCCGCCTTCGGCACGACCGCAGGAATCGCGGTGGGGACTCGCGATGCGGAGCGCCGCGCCAGCGAGCGCAGTTCTGTCGATGCCGAGGCTCCTCGGGGAACCCAAACACGGCGTCGGATACCGGCCCAAACTCTCAATTCTCCCCGGCACGTATCGAGTTTCGAAACCGGGGGTTTCCGTCGCTAGCGACCCCGAAATCTGCTGGCGACACTCTACGATGGACATCCAAGCCTACGAACGACAGGAACGCATCGAGCGCGTCGAGGCGGCCGAAGCCACCGAGAACGACCTCGTGACCGTCGCGGTCCCGCCCGACAAGCCGCTCGGCGAGGCGCTCGAGCGCATCGAGGAGGACCGCGCGGAAGCCGAGTACATCGACACCGAAGGCGAGGACGCGGCGTATCTGGAGGCGCTCGAAGCCGTCCGGAGCGTCCTCCAGCACCACGAGACCACGCCCGAGAACGGACTCGTCGTCTACGCGGGCGTCGTGGACGGCGAGGTGGTCGAGTACGTCTTCGACGACCTGCCCTCGCCCGTCTCGGAGTTCGTCTACGAGCGCGACAACGAGTTCGACGCCGGGTTGCTCGACGCGGCCGCCGGGGAGTCCTCGAAGACGTTCGGACTGCTCGTCGTGGAGCGCGGCGGCGCGGCGCTCGGCCTGACCGAGAACGAGGACGTGCAAGTGGTCGAGACCTTCGAGAGCGACGTGATGGGCAAGTCCAAGGCGGGCGGCCAGTCGGCCCAGCGGTTCGAGCGCGACCGCGAGCGCCAGAAGGAGGAGTTCTTCGAGACGGTCGCCGAGGAAGCGAAGCGCGCGTTTCTGGGCGACCACGACGCCGAGTCCGCCAGCGCGACCGGCGACGTGGACGGCCTGCTCCTCGGGGGCACCAGCGTCACCGTCGAGGACTTCCGCGACGGCGACCACCTCGACCACCGACTCGAAGACCGACTGGTCGGCGACCCCGTGTCGGTCGAGTACGCCTCCGAGCAGGGACTGCGACAACTCGTCGAGAAGGCCAGCGACCGCATCGAGACGGCCGAGCGCCGGGAGATGCGCGAGACGCTCGACCGGTTCTTCGACGCGCTGGAGACCGGCGGCGGGTCGGGCGAGTCGTCCGACGAAGTCGTCTACGGCCGCGACTCGGTCGCGCAGGCGCTGGAGTACGACGCGGTCGAGACCGCGCTGGTCTCGGCTGACCTGTCCGCCGAGGAGGTCCGGGGGATACAGGACCTGACCGAGCAGGAGGGCGGCGATTGCGTGGTCGTGCCGACCGACTTCGAGCGCGGACGGCGGTTCCGCGAGGCGTTCGACGGCGAGGCGGCGATTCTCCGGTTCGCCATCGAGTGACTGCCGCCGGGACCCCGGCGGGGTCAGTACGTCTGATAGCTCGCCGACCCGACCGTCACCCGGACCAGCACGTTCTCGGGGTACTCGTCGGCTTCCGCGCCGTACTTCGAGTTGATTCGCTCGGCCGCCCGCAGGCGCTCCTCGTCGTCCTCGACGACTTCGGCGGTCCCGCGGAGCGTCACCATCCACTGGGCGTTACCGCCCTCGTCCTTCTGGATGGAGACGGCGACGCGGGGGTTCTCGCGGACGTTCGCAAGCTTCTTCCCCGTCGTCAGCACCTCGAATACGCCGTCGTCGTAGCGGTACCAGACCGGCGCGACGTGCGGGCGGCCCTCGGTGCAGGTGGCGAAGTGCGCCATCAGCGGTTCGCTCGTGAGGAGTTGCTCGGCCGCCGCCGGAACCGGATTGCTCATGCGAGTCGTTCGGGCGGCACGCGAAAAAGCGTTCCCGCCGGGACGGTGGCCGGGGTTCGACGCCGGGCTACAGCACCAGCCACGCCACCAGCGCGATGACGATTAGCTTCTTCACGAGGACAACGGCGATGACCAACTGCTTGGTCGTCATCGTGCGCGAGAGGCGGACGAGTCGCCGGACGAACTTGGGCGAGCGGGCGAGTTCCCGGCCGAGCAGTCGGAGTTCGGTCAGGAACGTCGCGCCCGCCGACCCCTCGCCTTCGACGTACTCGATCTGGGCCTCCGGAACCCACGTCTCGCCGGTGTAGACGACCGAGAGGCTCTCGCCGTCGAGAAACGACACCTGCTCGAAGTCGAAGCCCTTCGACTCGGCCAGCGCCTCCAGCTTGAGTACGTCGCGGTCGCTGTCGAGGTCGTAGACGAACCGCTCGGTGTCGGTGGTCCACGGGAACCCCACGGTCAGGACGACCCGTCGCTCGCCGACGAACACGTCCCGGACCGTCGCTCGCTCGGCGTTTCCCTTCCGCTCTTTCTTCTTGCTCCGGAGGTGTTCGTACTCGGGCGCCTCGGCCGAGTCGTCGGTCCGTCCGACCGAGTCGCCAGTCCCGTCAGCCGATTCGTCGGTCGTCGAGGCGGCCGCGCTCGGGGTTCGGTCGCCTTCGCTCCGGTCGCTGGCGGTCCCGTCGCCCGCGCTGGCGGCCCCGTCGGTGGAGGGTCGGCTCATCGGTTCTCGCCTCGAAATAGGCGCCGTGTCGGCATAAGTGTGTCTCGGGGGCGCACGGAACGGGACGCCGACCGACCTGCGGCCGGACTCAGAAGGTTACGGTGAGGGCCGCGACCGGACCGACGCGGCCCGAACGCATTCCCGACCGGAAAGCGAACGCCAGACATGGCCGACTACTCGGACGACCACATCGGCAAGCGAGTCGTCACGCAGGGTGGCGTCGAAATCGGCACGGTGGATGACGTCCGCAACGGCGACATGTACGTGAGCGTTACCACCGACGACACAAACGAGACGGTGGACCAACTCGGCTGGGAGGGACCGGTCGAACAGGACGTGCATCACCTCCGCGACCAGTACGTCTCTGACATCACGGAGAACACGGTTCGGCTTCGGGTCTGAGAGGTCGGTCCGGACGTGACGGACTACCTTGACCAACCGAGAGTATCGACTCGTGACCGATCGATATCGACGGTTCGACGGGCGAAACGAATCGGAGACCGTTCTCCAGTCGTAGCGCCGTCAGGCGTCGGCGTGTCCCGCGAGGAATCAGTCGGCGTGACTCGTGAGTGACTCACGGGTGACCGCCGGTTTTCACTCGTCGCTCGACTCGTCTTCGCCGTCGAAGTCGAGCGCGACCGAGTTGATACAGTAGCGCTTGCCGGTCGGTTCGGGACCGTCCTCGAAGACGTGACCGAGGTGGCCGCCGCAGTTCGCGCACAGCACCTCGATGCGGTCCATCCCCTTGCTGGTGTCCCGGCGCATCTCGATGCGGTCGTCGTCCGCGTCGTAGAAACTCGGCCACCCGCACCCCGATTCGTACTTCGTGTCCGAGTCGAACAGTTCAGCGCCACAGCCCGCACAGGCGTAGGTGCCGTCCTCCTTCCGGTCCACGTGGTCACCCGTGAAGGGCCGCTCGGTCCCGGCCTCCCGGAGGACGCGGTACTCCTCGTCGCTCAGACGCTCGCGCCACTCCGCGTCGTCCTCGGGCAGGTCCTCGCGGGCCTCTCGCTCCTCGTGTTCACTCATACCTCCGCTTGGGTCTCGGGAGGGTTAGGGGTTGCGCGGTTCCGGGCGGAATCGTCCGGCTACGGAGGCGCGGGCGCGACGTTCTCCATCGGCACCGCGCCCGACTCGCTACTCCACGTCGGCCGCGCGCTCGACGGCCGCGAGTTCGTACGTCTCGACGTACCGCCCTTCGTCTTTCTCGACGGTCACGACGATGGACGAGGGATACCCCCAGTCCACGTCGAGGACCGTGCCCTCGACTCGCGTCGGTCGAACGAGACGCCCGGCGACCGTGACCGTCTCGTCGCTCGCGGCGACCGTCTCCTCGTCCGTCATGTATGACTCGCCTGACAGAGCGTAGCCGTCGTCCAATCCATACGGCGAACCGACCGGCCGAGAAAGTATAAGAATTCCATTCTGTTCAACTCGATTTACTGCCGGAGACGCGGGCGGACGTGGTGTGAACGGTTTGAACTGTTCCGATTTCTGCGGTCCCGGTCGGGGACTCGAACTATCCGACTCGTTTCTCCATGACGATTTCGTCGTACTCGCGGTACGAAAGCGGGTACTCGCCGGTCTTCTCGTAGCCGCGACTGCGGTACAGGTCGGCGAGGTACGGATGTCCGTCGGGCGTCGTGAGCCACACGGTCTCCCGGTCGCCGTCGCGGACCGCTTGCTCCGCGCGGTCGAGCAGTTTTCGGCCGACGCCCTCGCCCTTCCGGTCCTCGCGGACGCCCAGACGACTGAGTTTCGCCCGGTCGGAGTCGGTGGCTTCGAGTCTGACCCCGCCGACGAGTTCGGCTCCGGCCTCGGCGACGAAGACCCGACTCTCCCGAATCCACTCCGCGACCTGCTCGGCAGTCGCGGACTCCGCCTTTGCCGGAAAGCCAAGTCGGCGGTTCTCGGCGTACGCGCTCCGATAGACCGCCGCGAGTCGCTCGGCGTCCTCTGGGGTCGCACTGCGAATTCGAGGCTCGGTCACGTCTCGAACCGAAGATGTGGCGCGTCCTGAGTCTGTCGGTGGACTACCCCAACACGATGTCCAGATAGAGCATCACCGCGACGCCGAGCATCGTGCCGAGCGTCGCCACGCGCTCGTGGCCGCGAGCGTGGGTCTCGGGCACGATTTCGTCGCTGATGACGAACAGCATCCCACCCGCCGCGAACCCCATCGCGTAGGGGAGGACGGGCGCGGCAACGCCGACGGCGAGCGCGCCGATCACCGCCAGTGGAATCTCGACGAGTCCGGCGCGGACGCCCGCCAGCGTGGCGTAGAACAGCGACCCGAACCCGGCGCTGGCAGCCGCGACCGCGACCGCCAACCCCTCCGGGACGTTCTGGACGCCGATGGCCAGCATCAGCGCGAGCGCGTCGCCGACGTTCCCGGACCCGAAACTGACGCCGACCGCCAGTCCCTCGGGCATGTTGTGGAGCGTGATGGCGACGATGAACAGCAGGACCGAAGCGGTCCGGGGGTCGTCGGGGTCGATACGTTCCCGGCCGGTCGGGGTGTCTTCTTCGATTCTCGGCGCGTCGGTGGCCCCGGCGCTTCCCTTCGTCCGCGTCGCACTCGATTCGGTCGCGTCGCCCGTCTCGGTCGCGTCTGCGTCGCTCGCGTTCGCTTCGCTCACACCACTCGACTCGCTCACCCCGCTCGCCCGGACGTTCCGGCGACCAGTCACGAGGACGTGGATGTGTGGCACCCACTGGTCGGCCCGGTCGAGCAGGAGGACGCCGAGCGCGAATCCGACCAGCACGGGTCCGATACCGCCGATTTCGATGCCCGGCAGGATGAGGCTGGTGAAACTCGCCGAGAGCATCACCCCCGCGGCGAACCCGAGCGCGCCGTCGAGCGCGCGCTCGGAGGGGTCGGGCCAGACGACGACCAGCGCGGCCCCGAGCGTGTTCAGCACTGCGATGAAGACGCCGCCGACGAGTCCCTGTATCACGGGGTCGGTGCCCGCGACGCGGACGAACCAGTCGGTCAGCACGGCTCGGTCTCCTCGGTGAACGGCTCGGTCTCCTCGGTCGGCGCGGGGCCGGTCTCTCGGTTCGACATCGTTCGTCACCGAAACTGTCGGCGGGCGGACTCAAAAGTCCGCCGCCGGACGAACCCCGACGCCGGGCGACGCGATTTCCGAGCGGAGCGGCGAACCGCCGGGACACGCGTTTCGACCGCGAGGCGGCCGAACGCCCGAGAGATTGAAACGTCAGGGCGGCGAACCCTTCGTATGCGAGTCTGTGACATCTGTGAACAGCAGAAGCCGGAGGGAACGCGGTTGGTCTCGCGGACCGGCGGAGACGTCTGGGTCTGCCACGGGTGTATGATGCGAGCGGTCACGAACAAGGCCGACGAACTCACGTACCGCGACCGGTGAGTCGGTCGAAGTGCCGATTACTCCGGGAGGAGCGCGGAGCGACGGCCGCAGCGCGCCCTCACGCGCCTTCCTTTCCCGTCAACGTACTTTCTATAAATACACATAGATTTATCTTCCGTGGACGTGTTACGTTATAGCAAGGCACATGGGCCAGTCGCCGAACAACCCGACCGACGTACAGACAACGAACGACTCCCTCGCGCCGCTCGGTTCGGTGGACGACTCGCTCGACGCGACGTTCGACGTTCTCGCGTCCGAACGCCGTCGTCGCGTCCTCTACGCCCTGCACCGTCGTAGCGGACCGGTCGCGCTCTCGGACCTCGCCGAGGCGGTCGCGGCGAGCGAAGACGCCGAAATCGAGCGCGTCGCCGCGTCGCTCCATCACGTCCACCTCCCGAAACTCGCGACCGCGAACGTCGTCGAGTACGACCGCGAGACCAAGTCGGTCCGCCTCCGCGACTGCTCCGGCCGGTTGTATCGACACCTCAGCGCCGCCGCCGAGGACGAGTCCCGGCCGCTCCGCCGCGCCGTCGAGAGCGCCAGGCTCTCGGAGTTCTGAGGGTCAGTTCTCCGCGAGTCGCCAGCCGGACTCCGTTCGCTCGACGGCCGACAGCGCCGACAGCGAGGGCCGCACGCAAGTCGTCCACCACTCGTCGGCGTCGCCGTGGTCCGCCGGGTAGTCGGGGTACACCCCGTCCCGGAGTTCGTCGCCGGTCGCAGGACCCTCCTCGACGATGTAGTAACAGGTCGCGTAGACCGCCACGCGCTCGGGCTCGCTCGGAGCCGAGAGCGTCGAGATGGCGTTTTCGAGCGGTTTGGGAAGCCCGCCCTCGTCCGCTCGGCTCTCGCCGGGCATCGGTCCGCCCCGGCTCTCGGTCGCGGTGTGGCCCGGTAGCCACCAGACGGTCTCGCCATCGACCGACTTGCGTTCGAGGACGCCGTCGTTCGCCAGTCGGTCGAGTCCCGCCGCGGTCGCCCGCCGCCGGTAGGGCACCGACCCGCCGACCTCCTCGGTGGTCAGTACGGGGTCTTCCGTCTCGCGGAAGGGCGCGAGGAGTTCGTCGTCGGCGAGCGACGAACGCTCGGGCGAACCGTCGCGGGGCGCGTCGTCGGAGTCCCGAGTCACACCGGTAGCAGGCCGCCGACGCTGAAAAGGGTTGAGGCCCCGCAAACTCGCTGCGGAATCGTCCCGCCGGAAGCTACGGGAATCCGCTCGCGCTCGTCGCCGCGAGGCCGAGATACGCCGCCGCGGCGCTGGCGAACACGCCGAGCGCGAACAGGCCGTAGTTCCACGCGGTGCTATCGGCCGGCGTCACCGACAGCGAGTAGCGGTGGCCCGAGAGGGGCCACAGCAGCGCCACGCCCATCGGCGTCAGCAGGTCGCCGACCAGATGGGCGAGGACCGCGAATGCGAACATGCTCCCAGCGAACGCCGGGAATCCGACCGGGCCGACCGCGACGCTCCCGAGTCCGGCCGCTGACGCGCCCGCACTCGCGGCGGCCCACACCGTGCCACCGACCAGCGCGGCGAACGCCAGCGTGTGCGTGGGTCCGCGGTGGGAGACGCCCGGTAGCCGGTGGTCCACGTCGGGGAGCATGGCGAACCAGCAGAGTATCGCGCCGCCCGCCACGGCCGCGGTAGGGTGGCCGTCGGCGACGAGCAGTCCGCCGACCGGGGCGTAGAGCGCGAGCGAGACGCCGTAGTGACCGGCTCTGAACACGCTCGACCGTGCAGACTCCGGCGACGTAACTGTGCCGGAGTCCGACGATGCAGAAACCGGTTTGGCGTCGGAGTCCCTCTGTGGCGGTATGGACGGACAGACTGCGGTCGTGACGGGCGCGAGTCGAGGCATCGGTGCGGCGGTCGCGCGACGGTTCGCCGCCGAGGGCGCTCGCGTCGTCGGGTGCGCGCGAGAGAAAGACGACCTCGACGAGTTGGTCGCCGACGTGGAAGAATCGGACGCCGCGGGAGCAATCGAGGCGATGCGCGCCGACGTGCGCGACGAGTTCGACGTGGAGCGACTGATGGAGACCGCCGCCCGCGGGAGCGACGGCGGCATCGACGTGGTGGTCGCCTGCGCGGGCGTCTTTCACGGCAGTCCCGGCGAGTCGCCGCTGGCCGACGACGCCTACTCCGCGTTCGACGACTCGTTCCGGACCAACGCTCGCGGCGTCTTCGCCGCGGTCAAGGAGGCCCTGCCCCACCTCGCCGACGACGCGCGCGTGCTGGTCCCCTCCGGCACGGTCGCCCGCGAGGCGAAGTCGGGGTACGGCTCCTACGCGGTCTCGAAGGCCGCGGCCGAGGCGGTCGTCCGGCAGTTCGCGGCCGAAATCGACCAGTCGGTCGGCGTCGTGGAACCCGGCGCTGTCGCCACCGACCTCACCGGCGGGCAGGGTCGGGACCCCGAGGACGCCGCGGACCTCTTCCACTGGGTCGCTACGGAGGCCGACCCCGAGGCGTTCGACGGCGGCGTCGTCGGCCTGAAGGAGTTCAGGAAGTCGACGGCGTAGGAAACGTCAGCTATTCTGGTCCAGCGCGACCGCCCGCTCGCTGGCGTTCTCGGCCACGAAGACGACGAGACTGCTCTTGTGACACCCGCTGTCGTGGAGGAAACGGTGGACCTCGTGGCGCTCGTAGTCGCGCAGGTGGTGGTCGATGTCGCTGGCGTTGGCGTACGGTTCGTCGCAGGTCTCGACGTTCCCGAGCGCGACCACGACCGGCGGCGGGTCCGCGCCGACGATTCCGGGCCGGGTCGTGCTGTCGGTCGTCGCACCGGCGGCCTCCAGATACCACGCGAGGGGCAGGCGGTCGAACCACCCGCCGGTGCCCGGCGGCGTGCGGAGGGACCTCTCGTCGGCGGCGTAGAAGGTCGCGCCGTAGTACAGCACGTCGATGCCGTCGTTGACGTTCGATATTCGCCGGAGGTCGCCGAGGAGCGGTTTCATCTCGCTCCCCGACTGGGCGTACTGGACCAACTCGTTGTCGTCGCTCTGGGGGTGGAGATACGACGTGGCGACCGCCGTCCCGCCGACCTGCGCGACGACGAGGACGAGGACGACCGCGGCCGCGGCCGCCGAGATTCCGTCGCCGTCCGCGATGCTGGCCGCGCCGAGGCGCGCGACCAGCGCGAGGCCGACCGCCGCGGGAATCGCCAGCGGGACGACGACGTGGACGACCTCCCACGGGAAGGGGTTGTCCACGATGACGGGGTACCCCGCCAGACTCGACGCGCCCCAGAAGAACGCGAACCCCACCACGTCTCGGGGCGACTCGCCGGAGTACCTGTCTACGAGGAACCCGAGCGCGGCAAACGCCAGCACGACCGCGCCGCCCTCGGCCAGCGCGGGCCAGAGCGACTTCGCGGTCCAGAGGTACGAGTGGTCGTTGCCGCCGACCCACTTGCCGGTGAATTCGTGCCACGACCCGAGGGTCGCCTCGCCGACGAGCGCGGGGAGCAGGGTCGGGTCCCGGAGGGTCCCCCCGAGCGTCGGCGAGGCGTTCGCCCCTGCTCCCCGCGGCGCGTAGAAGAACACGACGACGGCGAAGAACTCGAAGACCGCGACTGCGAACGGGATTCGCCAGCGCCAGACGCCGCGGGCGACGCGGCGCACGCGGTCCGCCGCGGCCGAGAGCGCGCTCGTCTCGTCGCTCTCGCGGAGGAGTCGCCGGTCCCAGAGCAGGGCCGCGGCCCCGAACCAGCAGACCGGGTAGACCAACGCGTTCTCCTTGGTCGTGACCGCGAGTGCGAACGCCGCGGTCCCGGCGTAGAGGTACGCCGGGCGACGGTGGTCGTACGCCCGGACGAAGAAGCCGACCGCGACGAGCATGAACCCGGCCAGCAGGAGGTCGTTGCGGTAGAATCGTGAGAAGTAGAGTAGCAACGGGTTCGCCGCGAGCAGGAGCGCGAGCGCGACCGTCTCGGAGTCCCGGAGGCGCTGGCGGAACAGCAGCGCCCCGAGCGGGAGCAGACCGCCGACCAGCGCGGGCACCAGTCGCATCGTGAAGTCCGAGGCTCCCAACAGCGCGAAGACGTTGCCGTTCACGATGGTCAGGAAGGGACCGTGGACCACGGGCCGGTACCAGTAGACGCCCGACTCGGCGTAGCGATACGCCCAGTACGCGACGCGGGCCTCGTCCTGATGGGCGACCCGCGACCCGAGCGCGAACAGTCGGGCCGCGAGCGCCAGCAGGACGACTCCGGCGACGGCGACCCGGACCGAGCCGACCCGCGAAACCGTCCTGCGCGCGGCGGCGACGGGCCCGAAGCGAGGTTGCACCGACATCGCTCAACAGATGGCGTAGATGATGTTCATCGACCCGTCCTCCGAGAGGCGGACGTGGGCGCTCCCGTAGCACTCGTTGGTGGCGAGGGTCACGCAGTCGCGGCGGGGCGAATCGGTCGTGGTCGCGGCGGTCGCTCCGCCGACGGTCGCGGTCGCGTTCCCGACCGTACTCGTGCCCGCCGAGAGCAGTTCCGCACAGACTCGGAACTCCTCGACGCCCTCGGGGTCGGCCGCTTTCAGATTGTAGAGGGTGTGCTCGCCGCGGGAGAACTCGTCGGTCGTCTCGAAGACGGTCTCGCCGGTCGCTTTCCGGACGACCGTGACCCGGAGCCTCCGGGACCCGGAGAAGTCGCTCTCAACGGTGACCTCGTGGCTCGGGTCGGGACTGTTCGAGGCTTGGGCTATCCAGTCGCCGGTCGTCGCGTCGGCCGCCGAATCGGTCGTCGCGCCGTCGGTTCCGCGAGTCGTCTTCTCGGTCGCCCGCGTCGTCGTGGCGTCGGTCGGCGTCGCGTCGGTCGGCCTACCGCTGGTCGTCGTTCCACCGCCGGCCGCGGGTCCGCCGGCGTCCGAGAGACACCCGGCGGACGCGAGACCGACGCCGACCGCCACGAGGAGCGAGCGTCGCGTGAGTCCGTCCATACGCCGAGTCCGCGACCGGCCGAGTTAAACCTTCGAGAGACTGAAAGACGCCTTTCAGTCTCGGCTCGGGGAGCGCGCCGTTACGTCGGGTCGCCCCCCGTCGTGACGCTGTTGGGTCGAATCCGGACGATTACTCGCGGGGCGTCCTCCTCGCCGAGTCGGGGGTACTCCGGTTCGCCGAGGTACCGCCGGGCGAGCGCGTTGACGTGTTCGACCGCGCCCTCCTCGGTAATCTCGACCACCTCGCCGCGGACCGCGAGAAAGCGGTAGGGGTCGTCGGGGTCGGTCATCGAGACGGCGACGTGGGCGCTCTCCTCGACGTTCTGCTCCTTGCGCGACCCGCGGACGGTGTTGACCAGCAGGTGGTTGTCCTCGGCGTCGTAATCTATCCACACCGGGACGGAGTGGGGCGTGTGGTCGGGCAGTAGCGTGGCGACGTGAGCGAACGTCTCCTTCTCGAACAGGTCGCGGAACTCCTCGGGTATCGTCGTCACGGCAGGGAGAACGGCGGCGAGCGGTAAATCGCTGATTGCGGTCGCGGGCGAAGCGCCAACAGTTTTGTCTCGACCGGGAGGAGATGTCACCGATGAAGAGACTCCTGCTCGCGCTCGCGCTGGTCGCCATCTCGACCGTGGCGGGGTGTAGCGCCCTCCCGCTGGACACCGGCCCGCGATACGACGTGTCCGTCGAGACGGTCGCGGCGAGCGACTCCGAGATTCGAGTAATCGCTATCTCGCCCCGCGAGGGCGAGACGCTCCCGAAAGGCGCGGCGGTCACGGTAGACGGCGGTTACGTCTCGTTCACGGAGATGGCGACGATGCCCTACGACGAGACGGCGTATCTCACCTACGTCCCCTCGCGGACGAAGTTCGACCTGACGGAGCGCGTGCGGCCGACCGACCGCGGACTCGACGCCGCGAACTTCAGCGTCGGCGAGGTCCGAATCTCGGCGGGCGGTTACACCGGAACGTACGACGTGTGACTCAGACCCGGAACGGCGTCCGAACCGTGAACTCGGCGACTGGCGCGTACCGGACCACCGGGTCCTCGGCGGGCGCGGGCAGGCCGACCGACTCCAGCAGGGAGTCGGCGTGGACCGACGCCTCCGCCGGGGCGAGTCGCCACGGGTCGTGTTCGACGCGGGCGCACCAGACCGACCCGGTGTCCGTGCCCTCGCTGTCGGTCCCGCGGCCGCCGTTGCGGACCAGATAGAGCCGATAGCGCTCGGCGAGGAACGATGACAGCGAGTCGGGGTCGGGGTGGGTCGGCTTGCCCGTCGGCCGGTACTCCGCGGCGAATCTGGCGGGCGCGGTGTCGGTGTGGAGGCGCTGGCTGTCGAACCGGCGTCGCTCGCCCGACCGCTGGAAGTCGATTTCGGCGCGGTGGTACGGCAGGGCCCAGACCGCCCGCGCGAGTCGGACGCCGAGTTCGGTCGTCGCGTCGAGGCTCAGGAAGTAGACGCCGGGTCGTCCCTCGTGGCGGACGTACGTCCGGAGGTTGACCTGCGGGAAGGTGAGTCCGGCGCGCTCGGGGAGAAACCGGAGCCTCGCGGCCGCGACCAGCGAGGGGAGCGCCGACACCCACGCTGTCCCCTCGCGGGTGTCCACCTCGAACGCGTCGGGGACCAGCGGCCGGACGCGGGACGGTTCGACCGGCCAGTGGGCGAACAGCCCCTCGCGCCACGTCAGCGACAGGGCGGGAACGTCACGCATGGTCTCGACGACGCGCTCGAACGGCAAGTACGCCGCGACGGAATCGAACCGAGTCGCCGAGGCGAGCGACCGGGCGGCGCGACCGACCGACCGACGCGACTCCGACCTCCGCCAATCGGAGGGCTTATTAATTCACGGGATGGGGTTAACAACATGCGCGTCTCTCGTCTCGGTCTCGCAGGTCCGGTCGTACTCGTCGCACTCACGCCGTTCGCGCTCTGGGCGAACGCCCCGAAAGTCGCGGGCATCGCGTGGGTCGCGTTCGCCGCGATGGCGGGCGCGGCGCTGTTGGGCGGCCGGACCGGCGCGACGACCGACGCCGGGCGGTTGGTGTGGGGGTACGGACTCGCCAGCGGCGCGATGATAACCAGCGCGGCGGTGTTCGTCGTGCCGAGCGCCATCGACCACCACCCGAAGTTCGGCGGGTTCGGCCTCGCGCTGGGCGTCCTCGTTGGCTTCTCGGCGCACACGCTCGGCCACCGGGCGACCCACATGGACCTGCCATTCGACCACACCGCCGCAGAGCTGACCGCCCACTCGCTCGCCGCGGGAGCCATCATCGGTCTCGTCTACGGCAACATGCCCAACCTCGGGCTCCTGCTCGGACTGGCCATCGTCTCGCACAAGGGTCCGGCGGGCTACGCCGCGGCCGACCGCCTCCGGCGTGCGAACAAGCCGGTGTCGGTTCTGCTGTTCCCCGCGGCGGGCGTCGGCCTGACCGCGATTCCGGCCGCGCTCCTGAAACTCCCCTCCAGCGACCCCGTGAACGCCGTCGTCTTCGGGTTCGCGGCGGGCGTGTTCCTCCACGTCGCCATGGACTTCCTGCCGCGCTGTGAACTCGGCGGCGAGGTGTACGAAGTCGCCCAGATAACGGACGACGCCCACGACCTGCTCGACCGCCTCCGGGCGCGCGCCGTGGCGAGTACCGGCCTCGGCGGCGTCGCGGTGTTCGCCGCGTGGCTGGTGCTGCGCGGCGCGTAACTTCCCCGAGACCGCGCTTGGCCGCGATTCCGCGACCCGGCGCGGAATCGCGGTCGGCGGGGCGGTCCATCTGCCCAAACGGATAACCGGCTCTCTCCCTTCCTTCCGCTATGTTCAACGTCGATCTACACACCCACACGCGATTCTTCCACGGCGTCCCGAGTCTCGGTCGCGCGTACGACCCGGTGGGCGCACGCCTGCTGGCGCGGACCGCCGCGTACCGCGGTCTCGACGCGGTGGTCACGACCAACCACGACTACTATCGGGAGTTCGACGCCGGCGGCGAGTCGTTCGCGGTCCTGCCCGGCATCGAGGTGACGACCTCGCGGGGCCACGCGCTCGTGGTCGGGCCGGACCCGCCGGCCCAGACCCCCGAGGGCGAACTCACGCCCGCGGAGACCGTCGAACTCGCCCACGACCGGGGCTGTGCGGCCATCATCGCCCACCCGTTCCGCAACAGCACGGTCCGGGAGGCCGACGCCGACTTCGACGCCGTGGAGGTCAACGGCAAGGGGACCGACCCCGCCGAGTGGGTCGAGCAGTTGGCCGAGGTCCGCGACCTGCCGCTGGTCGGCGGGAGCGACGCCCACTACCCGGTCGAGGTCGGGCGGGCCTACACCGCGGTCGAGGCCGACGAACTCACGCCCGAGAGCCTCACGGCGGCGATTCGGGACGGGCGGGTCGCGCCGCGCGTGGACCGGAGTCCGTCCCAGCAGTTGCTCCGCCGAGCGTACAAGGCGATTCACGGCCAGAAAGGCTGGCTCGAACACCCCGCGCCGGAACCGCCGGGGCTGGGGACGCCGCCGGGCGAGGAGGAGAACGCACCGCCGCCGCGCGACCCGACGGTCGGCGACTCCCGCCGGTCGTAACTCGCCGGGCGCGTCGCGGACGCGACGACGGCCGCCGGTCGCTGTAGTAATCGTCTGGTGATGTTAAACACGCCTGTAGGTTTTCTTTAGCAATATTCTCCGTCCCCAAACCGTGAGACAGCACCGCACACGAGCGACAGATTTTTGTCACGCTCGGCTGAAGTCGCCGACATGTCGAACGCGGCGTGACGCTCCGACCGTAGCCCCGACGACGCACCTCGCGCAGTGGTGGGTCCGCGGACGGCGGACCCGCCCGCCGGTCGAGTACCGGCTACGCGCGACGGTCAGCGTCGCGACTGTTTCCCTCGTCACGCCAGATGTTCCGACACGCTATCCCGAACTCGACTCGACAGTATCGTTCTCAGAATCGACGGTATCACCTCCCGAACCGACGGCCGACCGCGCGCTTCCGTAGTCGCTCCCTCCGGCGGTGGTCCCGATGAACGACCTCCGGCGCGCGGTGCTGACTTACTACGCCTACCGCTGTGTCAGCGCCATCGGTTTCATCGCGCCGTTTCTGAACGTCTTCCTCGTGAACCGGGGCGTGACCTTCACCGACCTCGCGCTCGGCGGGTCGGCGATGGCCGCGGTCACGGTTCTGGGCGAGGTCCCGACCGGCTACGTCGGCGACCGACTCGGCCGCAGGCGGAGCCTCATCGCGAGCCAGACGCTGTTCGCGGTCGGCATCTCGTCGTGGCTCGTCGCGCGCTCGACGCTCGCGGTTGTGGCCGTCTTCGTCGTCACCGGCCTCGGCGCGGCGTTCCAGTCCGGCAGTACCGAGGCGTGGCTCTACGACGCGCTGGACGAGGCTGGCGACG